>CAYHPR010000006.1:0-5126 GCA_964358895.1 Microcaldota archaeon | reverse complement strand
GTTTTCTTTTCAACCATATCAAACAAACTCTTGATTAGAATGTCCTCACTTCTTTTTATATCTTGTCGCAATTTTAGTAAGGTTATTTACTAAATCCGTCAATATAAATTATTCTAAAAACAGATTCGCCAGAGATTCGACTTTATCAGAAGTTGTTAAATTTGGTAATATTTTAATTAAAAATATATTATTATCTGATTTTTCTAAGTAAATCCTAAACTCTTTTGCCTTATCTAATAAATAAGCTATCTTACAGATAGCGTGAGCATCTAAACTTGTAGTGTTTAATATAGAAAAAAAATAGCTGAAATCCTTTTCTTTTATCTGTTTTAATTCTAAATCTGCTAGACTTCCAAAACCTTTTGAAATAGGAAATATTTTTTCAACATATCCAAGACCATTAAACGAAATCTTAAGCTGTTGTAGTTCAGGTTCCATTAAACTAGGAGGGGCTCCTCTTGTTCTTGGTGGCTTAAACATAACTCCCGCACCTTTAGGTGATAGTGGTTCCTTGGGCTTTTCATAATATTTCATTTTATTATACTGCGCCCATCCTATAAATAGTTTTCGCCAACTTTTTCTTAGCTCGAAAAATAACCATAAAAAAAGAGAGGGCTTCACGCCCTCCCCCCGAATACCCTGTCCAGTACTTTCGACGCCTGGCCCTTCGTGATTGCGTCGATGCTTCAGGCAGATCCTAGATCAAGCTGCAGCCGCTTCTTCTCGACTAGTTTCTTGATCAATGCCTTCTGTTTCTCTGAAGCTGGCTGGTCAACCCACTGCGGCTTTCTGAAACCACTGGAGCTCGGATTTCTGCTTCCAGCACCTAAGAAAATCTGGTAGAGGCCGGCAATGGCCTCTTCCTTATCCCCCAGTTGCTTGGCAGCGGCCTTCCTAAAGGCCGCATATTCAGTGAGAAAGGAATTGATTTCTTCCTCCCTCTTCCCTCCGTTTGTTTCAATTTTATTTTCCATTCCAATCCACTCCGAGAACGTTTTCGTTCTCAACCGTGAGGTATGGAACGAAAAGGATGCGCAGGGTGGAAATTGGAGGAAAACGATTAATGTTTAAAGATGTTAGACAAAATAAGTTGGTGTATTATAAGCGTATTGTAAAAAAGAAGGCTCAAATAGTTATACCCTCAGAACTTCAGTTTGGGTTATATGGCAGCTTATTGCTTGCTCTTTTTCTGTTTTTTTTAATGTATTTAATACTATATAAAATAGGCTCTATTTGGGGAGAAACAGTTGGTTGGACAGTAGTAACCCTTGGTTTGCTCCCTTTTTTATACGCTATTGTATTAGACATAAGACCTAATGGGATTTTGGTTGAAAGATCTAAGCAAACTAAGTTGGTAGAAATAGTCAAGGATGTTGCGGAAGAAATAGGGGTACCGATCCCAGATAAAATTCTATTGACGCCAACGACAGGTATCTTTGTAATGGGTCATTCGGAAAAATATTTATGTATCGGTATAGCATCATTAAGAGCGTTAACTGTAGGAGAATTCAAATCAATCTTGGCCCACGAGTCCGGCCATTTTTATGGTGGAGATACAATAATTGGTGATTATTTAGGTAGAATGAGATATACCTTTGAAAAATCGTCTGAACTTAGTGCAAAATTAGGTTGGGGATCACGAGTTTTGGAATTAGCAATACTCGGATCTATTATCAGTTTTTGCTACAGTCTATACGGATGGTTCTTCAAAGCGATAACTCACTTTTATTTCAGGAGGATGGAACGCCGAGCAGACTTGGTCGCAATACATGTAGGGGGAGCGGCTAATTTTTATAACGGTCTGACAAACTACGCTGCATTTTCTAGTTTTTTTGACAAAAATACTTATGGAAATATAGCAAAACTAGCTGAAGAACAAAAAGCATACCTCAACATTTACGAAACAACATATAAAACATATCTTAACGGAGATGTAAAAGCAACAAAGAAAAAAACAATTGAAGAAGAAAAACCTGGCCTTTTTGCGACTCATCCATTACTTAGAGAACGGTTAGCTGCAATCAGTAATGATCACAATGAAACCCTGAAAACACCTTCAACAGGATTATTCAATAATTTCAAGGAACTAGAAGAACAAATGACTAAGATTATAACACAAAACATAAGCAACCAACTTGTGTTGAACCGGCTTTACCAAGAAGCCGTTGCAAGACAAGGAAAATGCAAGTTCTGTAGTCTACAATGTAAAACGCTCCAAGAACTGTTGGAACATGAAGCACGCTGCAGTAAAAACCCATTAGCTAACAAAAAAAGCGAACAAGGATAATCCTTGTAACAATTCGTTGATTTTTGTACGTACTCCTACATAATTCTTTCTTAAAATTGAAAGGTTCTATCTCCATTAACAATATTATCTAGATTCGTAGGCGTCAACTAAGTCCGGTACTCTCTTATATAATATATCGCAATTATTACAACTTTCAACATATCAATACCCTGAATATTCCTTACCTGAATCATACCCTTGTGCGTTAGAGTTATCCGGAACAAATTCTCTAAAAGTACTATCGAATTTAATGACTTGATGCTAGAAAGGTGAACAGAGTCCTGTGTGGAAGGAAAAGGCGGGCGAAAGAGGTGGATGAGAAGGCGGGGTTTGAGTTAAGTGCTTATGAATCTGAAATAATTTTTGGATGCACCATCCTCACAAAAAGTATTTATACATAACTGCCGAAATATTATCATGGAAATTAAAGAAATTTCCAAACAGATATACTATGCTTTCATAATCGGAAGTATGGCGTATATCTTTTGGATAGTTTTCAGTTCCTTGAAGGTATGACTTAAAAGGAACTGAACTGGTTAGAGCACCTGGCTATGGGCCGAGACAGATCTTTCGGATCTGAACGCAGGCTAATCGAACCTACGTTTCCCTTTTTTTCTTTTATCTTCTGTCTAGCGCCGAAGCAGGTGAAAGAGGCATATGAGAAAGCAAAGTTTGAATGAAGTAGTTCAGTAAAACTAGGTAATTATATGGCAAGAAAATTTGAGCTTGATGTAAGCGCTCTGTTTAAGATTTCTAGAAATGCAAAAAAGAACTCAGAAACGTTTTTAGCAGAGGCAAAGGAGTTTGCTGCCAAACAGAAATTCGCTCGCGCGTATGCTTTTTTGGTTTTTGCATTAGAAGAGGCAGCAAAACAAAACATATGTAACATGTATGATCTTTGGTTAACAGAATTAAAGGCTTCAAAAAATGCGGGGAGAAATCCAGAGGGGCCGGAGATTTCAGAGAAGAAAGTCAAAGAGATGTTCAGCTCTCATGCCTCGAAACGCATAACCGTTCTGACTCAACTGATTTTTGCACTGACTAATACATTTGATTTGGAGAAACGTACCAGAATAATACAGGCAATACATAATTCTGATCCAAAAAATGACGTTGAACTCCAAGACCTTATTAGAGTGTTCAACAAAATGTATAAACTGCGAGAGATGGCACTTTACATAGAAATAGATGGAACTGGTCCGGATAAAATAACGGAGGCAGATTACCTTGAACTGAAAAAGTATACTGACATCATAATTAACGGACTTTCTAGTACCTTCACATTGTTTAAACATGAACAATACGAGAAAACAGAAGAGAAGGTCAGGAAGTTACTGGAGAATAATGAATTAGCATCGAAAAATAAACCTGTGGAAAATGAACAATCTGATAAATTAAGAACGTACATTACTGTTGACATACCAGTTAAGAGCGCAGCAAATTGAAGTCGAAAAGAAGTTATATTAAAGTAATTCAATACACTTATCGATCGATTGTGTGATGTTAAGAGTGTGTTGGAGCCGGAGAACATTTTTGAGACAGGACATTCTTAATTTATTTAGAAAAAAAGTTACAGCATATCCGGTTTTATAGTTAGGAAACCTAATGAGTGACGGAAACATCGATAACTGCCGTACCACTAACAGATACAATAACGTTTTTAAGCTTTTGCAAGCTAAGGAATTGCATATCAATCATTGCGCTTCCACAAATTTCCAGTGTATTCAACAAAATTGCCTTCTGGGATAGAATATTTCGTAGTTATACTCGGAATCAATGAAGATGTTTGTTCAAAACTATGCAATGAAAGAATAAACGGATGTTTGAAATATGACAAAGTTTTCTTGGGTTGTGTATAATCTAAATTGAAGTGATCAAGATGGGGTTGTTCGGATCAGATAAGAAAGATCTGTGGAAAGCAGCATCCAACGGAGATGTAAAAAAGATAAAAGAAATACTTTCCAAAGGAATCCCTGTTGATACTCCCGCAGAAAACAACACTACTGCTTTGATAATGGCGTGCGGAGGGGGGCATTTAGAAGCCGTTCGAGTTCTTCTTGATAATGGAGCAAAGGTCAATAACAAAACAACCAACGGATATACTCCTTTGCTTTCCGCTTGTTATTCCGCATCTCAAACTTTTAATTTGAGTATTAGAAACTTTTTGGAAATTGTTGATCTCCTTCTCTCTAAAGGTGCAGATGTCGATCAAATTACTAAAAACGGTAATACTGCTCTTATCCAATCTGTTGCATCTGATCTCGTATTAGTTAAATCGCTCATAGGTTCGGGCGCAGATGTTAATTACTGTGTTCCAATGACTAAAATTACTCCTTTGATGAGCGCAGCATTGTACGGAAAGAAAAAAACAGTACAGCTCTTAATTAAAGCCGGTGCGGAAGTAGATGCTAAGGACCGGAACGAAGAAACCGCCCTCTTTTATGCATGTTCAAGTACTAGACGAGATTATTCAAATTATCTTACATCTAATTTAACACAAGTTGAGAAAGATGCACTTATACTAATCGCAGCAAAACGAGGTGGAGTACTTACTTCTTTTAACATATATCCCCCAGACAGTTTTGAAAAAGATATATATGATATAGCTGAGATTCTTCTTGATGCGGGTACCAATTTCAAACTAAAAAATACTGATGGTTTGAAACCTATTGAAATTGCGTTTAAAGCAGGAAATACTAAAATAGTTGATTTGTTAACAAGTCGAGGCGCAAGTAAATAGAGTTAACACATTTTTTAATTCCAGTTTTCTTTACTTTTCAAAACCCCCCTTAAACCTTAGTCCTGCCACCTAGTTGTTCTATTTAATTGAAGATTTATC
>CAYHPR010000005.1:50616-62058 GCA_964358895.1 Microcaldota archaeon | reverse complement strand
AAAAATACAAGGAGAAGACAGAATAAGAGTAATGATCAGAAAGCAGATTAGGCTAAAAAAAAGATGGAAAGCTATAGCAGAACAACTTGAACTTGAATCAATTATGATCTGACCGCAGGGTTATTCAATAATGCCAACACCACAGATCCTAAGCTTCGCGCCTGGATCCGATAGGAACACTGTTTCATTTTTTTCAAATGCAATTGGAGTTTGTAATTGAAATTTGATAAGTTTTTTATCTCCCTTATCAGCTACCCCGACTACTTTTCCTTGCTGGTGTTGCATACCAATTGAAATTTGAAATACTCTATTTGTTTCAACTTTTTCAGTATAATATTTTGAAAAGCTAGTACTAACTGAAATTTCATTTTCTATCTGTAATGAACCAGGTGTTGCAAGAACCATTCCTCTCTCAAGTTCATCAATGCTTACATCTTTCAAAGCCAATCCAACTCTGCTTCCCTTTCCTGCTTGTTTTACGTCTTCGTCGTGCACTTGTATTGATCTAACCGAAATAAGTTTTTTAGTAGGATACAACTGCAGCTTATCGTTAGCCGACACTTTTCCTTTTTTCACCAAGCCGAGTATAACTGAACCTACACTTTTAACATCAAAAAATGCATCAATACTAAGCTTACAACTCCTGTTTTGTTCAATTTCGGGAGTTTTTAATAAAGTCAATTTTTCATAAATCTCATTTGCTACTGGATTTACTGGAATAAATTTTTCTACAACCGTACCTTTTACAATCAGGTCAAATTTTTCTTTTTCAACATTTTCATCAATTATTAACAGTCCTTGATCTTTTTTTATTAAGTCGAGCGCGACAACAGTTTCCCCAAGAAATCGGTCTAATTGTTTCACAACAAGAATTGTCAAGTCAGTTAATGCCAATACATTGAGCAGTGACTGTATTTTTTCAGGGTACTGATGCGGTTCAAAAAAAGAAAACGTGCCGTTTGGTTGTTTTCGGTCGTATATAGTAAAGTCTGTGCCTGTTCCTTTTTTTCCAAGTTCTTTACCTAATGTGCCATCACCTAACAGAGCTACGTTGTAATCCAGAAAAACACCTTGACTTGCAAGAATCAGTACAATATAACGCCCGGGCCGGGATTCGAACCCGGGTCAACAGCGTGACAGGCTGCGATGCTAACCACTGCATTAGGCGAGTTAAACTCTCCACCCGAGCAGCTAGCTCTGGAGCTCCAAAGAGCCCCGGACAAACTTTATACTTACATAAGGATATGCAAATTCAAAAAGCCATCGGTCAGGTATATTTGTTTTTAATATTTTTTGATCTTCTTTACCAGTTTATTGTTAGTTGTATATTGTCAAATAATCCCGTCGGCCGGATTTGAACCAGCAACCCATTGGTTTCCACGCAGAGTCACCACAATTTGTGGGGGCTGGAACTACAGCCAATTGCTCTGCCAGTTTGAGCTACGACGGGTCTGTTATATATGATGACTGGGAAAGAGATTTTTTAATAGCTTGTGGTTAAATTTTATAATGAAAAATAAGAAGGTTAGCAGAAAGGCCGAAACAGTCAATGGAAAGAAAGTCGAGCTAGATAAGCGAACTACTGAATTTGCAATTATACTGCTTCTTTTATTGGTTTCGTTATTTGTTCTTACTCTTTTTATTTTTCCAGATTTATTTAAGACAGGCAGTAGTGTAGAAACTACTGCAAGTATAAACGCAACACCTATATCTGTTACTATAACTAAACAAGCATCTGTACCGACAGATAGACTATCCTGTCTCAGATCTTTTGGCATCGATCCAAATTCCGTAGTTTATTTCTACAGCAATAATTGTCAATTCTCAGCGAAAATGACTCCTCTAGTTCAGGAGCTTCAGAATAAAGGATATAAAATTTTCTTAGCGAATATAAACAATGTGACAGCAATTAATGCAGTTACAACTTGTCTTTCGGATACTGCAAATCTTGATTACACTCCTGAATTTGTCTGTCCAACAACTGGAGCAGATAAAGTTGGTGTTTTCACAGGAATAGAGGATCTTAAAAAGTTTGCAGACGAATGTAGATAAGTAGCAATATAATAAGGGATGAAAAATGAAGGGAGTTACAATTTTAGCAATGATTCTAATTGCAGTTATCGCACTATTAGTTGTATACGTATATATCTTACCCAAAGAGACTAAGTTTGTAGGATCAGCTGTAGTAGAAGAAGCCGTAAAGGGATATGTCGAATTGTATCTTGGACTGATAAATGTTACAATTATGAATGAAAGTTTAAACAATGGAATTTGGTCTATCTCCTTATCTGCAAAATCCTTAGATAGAGTAGTATTTATTGACATGCAGATGTATGATTCAAATAAGACAGTTTACAAGATGTATGAATCATTAAGCCTACCAGAAAGGCCTGCAACAATTATTGACATACCAAACAAGATAGGTTGTTCAGTTGGAGATAAGATTACTGTAGACATATACGTTGATCCTTATGATCCTTGGTCGCAAAGATATGATACGTTAATTGAAAACTTTACTAATAAATTTGCAGGATCAATAAGACCAAATTATAGGTTTGTGCCTACAAATTCATTCGAAGCTTTCAAAGAAGCAAACAACACTGCGAAATATGCATTCAGATATTTGGAATGTACAAAAGAGCTGCCTGAATTTAGCAAACTCAAAAAATGTATTTACGAGGATAATGTGAATAAAGAACGGCAACTTACAGAGGAGGAAGTTAAAAGTTGTGTATCGCAAGCTGGAATTGACTTAAACGAAGCAGAATCATGTGCAAATGAAGAAGCTCTGAAATTAATGGCAATCGATGAAAGATTTGCAGAAACATATCTGCAGCAGGCAACGACTCCTTCAATAGTTATTGATTGCAAGTACAAAACATTTCCATTATTCATTAATAGAGTAATATGTTACCTTTATCCATTGATGAAAGGATGCTGAAATAGACTAAAATCTAGTTAATGTAAAGAACATATGATCTTTATCATACGGCTCTAACTTAATCGACTGATTTATTTCAAAGTTTTTTTCAAGTTCTAGAGATGCATCGTTAAACACTTCTTTTGGATTTTTAGATGCGTCAATCGATTGTGACTTGAGTGCGAGCATAGAACGAGAGCCTGATTCCTGATACCTATCTGAATTAATTTCGAGGATTCTAACTTGGTCCCTTTGTGCCACATCCTGATATATAAAATCAATTTTTTTCGGAAGATATTTTGCATAACTCTCTGGTTTTCTTGCATCAGCAAGAATAGGAAACATATTCGGTCTACTTTCGGAAACAGTAATTAGATCTCTCATCGCCCGTTGCGAGAATTCAACACAGAAAATCTCGCCGTCTTGTCCTATTATATCAGAGATATGGGAAGGAGTCGTACCATTTGCAGCGCCTAGATAAAGAACCTTGGCGGATTCATTGAATTGAAGCTCCTTAAGTCCATTTTTTATAGCCGCAGACAACTTACTCCGGTACGGGTCCCAAAAACGATATTCAACTTCATCAATGGTCACTCTTTTTTCACCATAAACTGACTTGCCTGGGATTAAGTTTTTTGTAGCTAGTTTTCCGTCTATTTCGAAAACTCCAGGGAACAATTCCTTAAATTTTGCCATATTATCACATCACTGCTTTACCACTATAGCGCCCCCGGGGAGATTTGTTCAAACCTTTGGGTTTTGATGAAACTTTTCCCAAAAGTTTCTTGAACTCCCGACCTAATACTTAGGAGGTATTCGCTCTATCCAGGCTGAGCTACAGGGGCATAAATATATTTGGTTGAATAGCTTAAAAATAGGTTATTCTATCTCTTTTTCGTTCTGCTCTTTTTCAAAGACAAGAGACTAATATATATAAATATAACACAGTTATATAACTGTATTATACTGTTTTGGATTGTGTGGTGAGATATATGGGAATCTTATGCGAGATGATGGTTAAGGAGTATGTGCCAATGCTTAGATCAGCAGTTTCACAGACGCTTGTAAAGGAATATGGGTTTACCCAATTACAAGTTGCATCTTCGCTTGGGATAACACAAGCAGCAGTAAGTAAATACCTTAGTTCTACAAAAAAAATAAGTGATAAGGGTACGGAAGATGTAATCAAATCGATGGGTGCAGCCTTAGCTGCAAAAATCGCAGGAAAAAATAAGCAACATTCTGGGAATATTGACAGCCTCGTCTCTTTCTGCAAAGTTTGTTACTACCGAAATAGCAGTATGAACGTTTGCAGCATAAATAAAAAGGAGCTCGAAAGTTCGAACTTAGTGTAGTTGGTGGGCAGATGCTTGAGATAAAAGATTTACATGCAAAAATAGATGGAAAAGAGATCCTTAGGGGGATAAACCTTACAATTAATGATGGAACCGTCCATGTAATTATGGGGCCAAATGGAAGCGGAAAAAGTACGCTTGCAAATGTTATCGCAGGACATCCCAAGTATGTTGTAACAAAAGGAGATATTAGATATAATGATAAAAGTATTTTGAATTTAAATGCGGATGAACGTGCACATAATGGCATTTTGATGGCATTTCAATATCCAAATGAGATCCAAGGAGTTGTCATGTCTCAATTCTTATACGCACTTTTCAAAAGTAAACATACAAGTAAAACAAATGGCAGCACCATAGCCTCTATTTCTTCTGAATTTACAAAGACGCTAGATAAAAATTTGAAGATTCTTGAGATAGACAGAAAATTCGTAAGCAGACAGCTAAATGTTGGTTTTTCAGGTGGAGAGAAAAAAAGGTCAGAAATTCTTCAGCTTTTATTCATGAAACCGAACCTAGCGATTTTAGATGAAACTGATTCAGGACTTGATATTGATTCGCTTAAGGTAGTATCAAATGCAATTAATTCTATGAGAAGTAAAACTACGAGCACGCTTGTCATCACACATTACCAACGTTTGCTGGATTACGTAAAACCGGACGTTGTTCACATTATGATAAACGGCAAAATTGTTGAGACTGGAACTATTTCACTTGTTGAAGCACTAGAAAAAACAGGTTATGAAAAATGGAGCTGAAAAAATGGGTTTTCTTGATATAAATTCGGATTATAAGGAGAAGTATGGGTTTAGTTACAAGGAAAATGCTATTCGCAGTACCGGTAAGGGCTTATCTGAAGCAGTTGTTAGAGAAATTTCAGAAATAAAAGGAGAACCGAAATGGATGCTTGATCTCAGGCTTAAAGCATACAAAATTTATCTTTCAAAACCGATGCCGACTTGGGGTGCACCGATATCAGACATCGATTTTGATAATATCACTTATTACATCAAACCTTCGGAAAGAAATGAAACTTCCTGGGAGGATGTTCCGACGGATATAAAGGAAACATTTGATAGACTTGGAATTCCTGAAGCTGAAAAAAGATTTTTGGGAGGAGTAGGTGCACAGTATGAAAGTGAAACTGTCTATCACAGTATCCGAGAGGATTTGAAAAAACAGGGTGTTATTTTTACTGATACGGATTCAGCACTAAAGGAACACGAAGAGATTGTAAAGAAGTATTTTGGAACAGTTGTACCTGCAGGTGATAATAAATTTGCAGCCCTTAACACTGCTGTTTGGTCTGGAGGATCATTTGTTTTTATACCGGCTGGAGTGAAAGTTACTATCCCACTTCAAGCATATTTTAGGATTAATGCAAAAAATATGGGCCAGTTTGAAAGAACGCTAATAATAGCAGATAAAGGTGCCGAAGTAACCTATATTGAAGGATGTACTGCACCAGTCTATTCAACTGACTCACTTCATTCTGCAGTTGTTGAGCTAATTGCACTTGAAGGATCAAAGATCAGATACACAACTATTCAGAATTGGTCCTCAAATGTTTACAATCTTGTAACTAAGCGAGCTTTTGCTTACAAAGATGCAACAGTAGAGTGGGTTGATGGAAATATAGGTAGCAAAAGGACGATGAAGTATCCGAGCGTTTATCTTAAAGAACCAGGAGCCAAAGCAGACATTCTTTCTGTTGCTTTCGCAGGAGAAGGGCAATATCAGGATACGGGAGGAAAAGTAATTCATATGGCCCCAAACACTTCATCAAAAATTGTTGCAAAATCAATAGCAAACCACGGTGGAACGGCAAACTATCGCGGCCTGATTAAGGTCTATAAAAAAGCTATCGGCTCTGCGGCACATATGCGGTGCGACTCACTTTTGCTCGATGAAAAATCACATTCAGATGCGTATCCGGTTCTTAATGTTGATGAAAATGACGTGTCAATTGCACATGAAGCAACAGTCGGAAAGATAGGAGATGATCAGTTATTCTATCTTATGTCAAGAGGTCTAAGCAAATCTGATGCTATGTCTATGATAATCCTTGGTTTCATTAATGAATTTACAAAACAGCTACCAATGGAATATGCTGTTGAACTGAATAAATTGATACAGATAGAACTTGAAGGACATTCAGCTAATACAGTTAAGGAAAAGGCTTGATCTCATGTTAGATGTTAAAGAAGATTTTCCAATTTTTAGGATAAAGGTTAATGGTAATCGATTAGTTTATCTAGACAGTGCAGCAACTTCACAAAAGCCGAGGCAAGTTATTCAGAAAGAAAAAGAATATTATGAAGAATATAATTCCAACATCCATAGGGGCATCTATAAGATTAGCGAACAAGCAACCGAGGAGTATGAGGGTGCAAGAAAAAAAATTGCTAAGTTTATTAACGCAAAACCAGAGGAAGTAATATTCGTAAGAAATGCTACCGAAGCCATAAATTTAGTTTCTAATAGCTGGGGTAGACAAAATTTGAAAGCTAAGGATAAGATTGTTTTAACCGAGATGGAACACCATTCGAATATTGTTCCGTGGCAATTAATCGGAAAAGAAAAAAAAGCAAGGATAGAATTTATCCCTGTTACAAAAAATGGACAGCTAGCTGATGAAAAAAGAAGATTTGAAGGAGCAAAGATTGCTTCGTTTACTCATGTATCAAACGTATTAGGGACAAAAAATGATGTAAAACAATTGACAAAAAAGGCACATAGTGAAGGATCATTAGTTCTCGTTGATGCTGCACAGAGTATTCCGCATTTCAAGGTTGATGTGAAGGAGATAGGCTGTGATTTCATGGCATTCTCGGGTCATAAGATGCTTGGACCAACTGGCATCGGCGTGTTGTATGGAAAAAAGGAATTGCTTGAACAGATCCCTCCATTTATTGGAGGTGGAGACATGATAAAAGAGGTTAGATTTGATGGAGCATCATGGAATGTACTGCCATGGAAGTTTGAAGCAGGCACGCCAAATATCGCAGGTGCAATTGGACTTGGTGCCGCTGTTGATTATCTGAACAAAATCGGAATGAATCGAATAACCAACCATACAGCCGGCTTAGTTAAATATGCGATAGATAAACTAAAAATAAAAAGAACAATCCAGCTCTATGGACCTAACGATCCTAAAAAAATATCTAGCGTAATCCCATTTAACCTCGGAGATATCCATCCGCATGATGTAGCGGATGTTTTGGACAATGAGGGAATTGCAATAAGGGCAGGACACCATTGCGCACAACCTCTAATTCAAAAAATGGGGCTAAATGCTGTAGCTAGGATCAGTTTTTACTTATACAACGATATCAATGATATCGATAAGTTTATGGCAGGAATAAAGAAAGCAGAAACGGTGTTCAAATTATGAATCCAAATGAAATGTATAAAGAGATTATTCTAGACTATTATAGGAATCCAAGAAATTATGGTAGACTCACTAGTTCGGATATAGAAGAATATGATATTAATCCGTTGTGTGGTGACGAGCTATCAATTGCGATAAAACTTGATGGGAACAGAATTGAAGATATAAAATTTAATGGAAAAGGGTGTGTTATAAGCCAGGTGTCAGCTTCTATGTTGACCGAAATGGTTTTGCACAAAAGTCTGAAGGATGTTATTAAGCTTAATAAAAAGTCTATTCTAGATTCACTTGGTATCGAACTATCGCCAGCAAGGCTAAAGTGTGCATTGCTTTCTCTCAAAGTTTTAAAGACCGGAGTTTACAAGTATCTTGGTAAACGATTCAACGGTAATCTCGATGACTAAACAAAATAAAAAGTTAGAAAAAGGTTTAATCCAGATTTTTATTGGAGATGGCAGAGGAAAGACAACTGCAGCAATGGGAACTGCCATTCGTGCAGCAGGACATGGCCTACGAGTTGCAGTTTTTCAATTTTTAAAAGGTGGCGGATTCACGGGAGAATTTTTGGCATTAAAAAAGTTAGGCAATATTGAAATTTATCAGTATGGACCGACTGGACCATCTAAGAAATACACTAAATCAGTTAAAGAAGGTAAGGCAAGAGTAGGCAGGGAATATTTTATTTATACAAAAAAGGATATTGAAAAAGAGCGGAGGGGATTGAAACTTGCTGAAAAGAAAATTTCATCCGGTAAATATGATTTAGTTGTTCTTGATGAACTAATTGACCTAATTTGGTTTAAACATGCAACAGAAAATGAAATTGTTAAGGTTCTAAACAAAAAACACCCTAAGACTGAAGTAATCCTAACTGGACATATAAAACCAGCTAAGATCTTAAGGATGGCAGAATATATCTCGGAAGTTAAAAAAATAAGACACCCATTCGATAAAAAGATCCAGGCGAGATGGGGCATTGATTATTAGCCGATAAGTCTAAATGTTATGTCCGTCTACCAATAAACTAAATGTGAAGAACCAGATGTATGCTGAATGCCTGGTGTTGAAAGTTCAAGAACTTTTTTAGCTATTTTTTCAGGTTTTATCAATTCAGCAGGATTTATTTCTGGATATATCGAATAAATCATTTTAGTATCAACCGTTCCTGGACAAACTGCAAAAACTTTAATCCCGTATCTTGAGACTTCGCCAGCTAATGATTCAGTAATCCCAATCATGCCAAATTTTGAAGCGCAATAAGCCGACAAACCGGGAAATCCATGTTTTCCTGCTCCTGACGAGATATTGATTATGACACCTGAATGTTGTTTAATCATGATTGGCAAAATCTCTTTGGTCATAAGAAAAGTTCCTTTTAGGTTTATATCAATGATTTGATCCCATTCTTTTTCTGATGTTTCATTCAATGGTTTAATTATTGCAACTCCGGCATTATTCACAAGAATATCAATTTTGTCAAATTCTTTCAGTGATTTTTTAATTAAGTTTTTAATTGAGGTGTATGAGGATACATCTGCAGTTATAGCTACTGCTTTTCGGCCTAATCCTTCAATTTCCTCTTTTACTAGCTCGAGCTCTTTTTTAGTCCTTGATGAAATTATGATGTCTGCTCCTTCTTTAGCAAGTGCGATTGCTATTGCTTTACCTATTCCTCTCCCGCCACCAGTAACTAATGCAACTTTTCCAATAAGTTTCATAGACTAAACTTCTTTATCATATTTAATAAATTTTCTAGTGAACAGTTTATATGATATGCCTAGGTATTGAATCGACTGCCCATACACTTGGGATAGGGATAATTGATAACAAAAAGATAATTGCTAATGAAAAAAAGATGCTATTTGGAAAGGGCATTCATCCAAGGAAGACTGCGGACCATCATGCCTGCGTATTTGATGAAATTCTAACTGCTGCTTTGAACAAAGCAGAAGTTTCGCTTAAGGACATAGATAGAGTTGCTTTTTCTCAAGGCCCTGGCATCGGACCGTGTTTGCGTGTTTCTTCGGTTGGAGCAAGAGCTATTGGTTTAATGTATGATAAACCTGTTTTTGGAGTTAATCACTGTGTTGCACATATTGAAATTTCTAAATTCATGACTGGCCTGAAAGACCCGCTTATAGTTTATGTAAGTGGAGGTAACACACAGATTATCGTCAGAGAAGGAATTCATTATTCTGTTCTTGGTGAGACGTTAGATATTGGAATTGGAAATATGTTGGATAATTTTGCTAGGGAGATCAACGAGAATGGTGCAAGAGAAATTGAGTTGTTAGCAAAAAGTGGAAAGGAGTATGTACAACTGCCTTATTCAGTTAAAGGAATGGATATGACCTTTACTGGTTTACAAACTGATGCGATTAAAAAAATTAACAGGATCAGAAAGGAAGATCTATGTTTTTCACTTCAAGAAACTGCGTACTCAATGATCTGTGAAGCAGCTGAAAGGGCACTTGCGCTAACTAAAAAGAGATCAGTTGTCGTTTGTGGGGGCGTTGCTCAGAATAAAAGACTTCAGGAAATGCTAAAGACGATGGCAGATGATTGGAAGTGCAAATTTGGTGTTGCTGCAAATGAATTCAATGCAGATAATGGCGCAATGATTGCTTATGTAGGTTCTATAATGAAAAAAGAAAAAAGATTAGCAATTAAAAACTGCATTCCTATACAAAAGTATAGAACAGATCAATTTACATTTTAGTTTGGGCGATTAAGATGGATGTAAAAATGAAGAAAAAAATAAACGTTAAAGATGAAAAGGTAGTTTTACCAGAAATAGACATTGAAAAAGAAGTTGTTAAGCTACTAATAGATATAGCGATGGAGTTTGGACAAGAAAAAAAAGGTGCATTTTTCATAGTCACTGGAAGAGACATCCAAAAATATTATCATTTGCTTTATACAGACATATTTCGTGGAGAAAAAATTAACGTAAAGGATAAGGACACACTAATTGTCATAAAAAAACTTGCGGAATTGGATGGCGCGCTTATTTTCGATGAAGATGGTAATTTGATTGCCTATGGTGCCGAGATTAGTAAGAAAGCAGTGTTCAAAGGACATGGAACCAGACATTCTGCTGCGCTTGGGATCTCCCAACTGGAGAATACGCTTGCTATAACGGCAAGTGAAGAGGATGGTGCAGTTCGAGCATTCAGAAGCGGCTTAACTCTTGTTGAGATTAATCCCTTCACAAAAACTCCTCCAACACTTAGTGAGCGAGTGGCTGATCTGATAACTTCCTCTCACATCCCGTTGTTAGGTGGCGGTGGGCTTGCTTCCCTAGCATTAGGTCTTAACCCGCTTGTTGCGGCTATAATATTCACCGGGTCTTACATAGCTACCAAAAGCGGCGTCCAGAGTCTCGGAGACTTTTTGCGTAAGCAGGAACCTAAAAAGGAGTAGTGGAAGCAGATGAAGGAAATAGCACGTGGTGCAGAAGCTACAATTTATCAGACTAAACTATTTGGTCAGGATGTAATTGTGAAGGATAGAACACAAAAGAGGTATAGGATCAAAGAGCTTGATGAGTCAATAAGACGTAACAGGACAAAAATTGAAGCGCGAGCTCTTCTGAATGCTTCAATTGCTGGCATCGATGTGCCCATGGTTGTTTGTATTGATGAATATTCGATATACCAAAAACGCTTGAATGGCAGATTACTTAGAGACTCCCGGAACGTAGGCAGTCATGTTTATCGAAAAATTGGAAAGATGCTTTCGCAATTGCATTTGGCAGGCATAACGCACGGTGCCTT
>CAYHPR010000005.1:1188-50606 GCA_964358895.1 Microcaldota archaeon | reverse complement strand
TTATAGAAAAAGGGCAGCCATGGATAATTGACCTAGGCCTTGCTGTATTTTCAAAAGATTCGGAAGAACAAGCTGTAGACCTATTACTGATGCAAAAGTCAATTGGTAAGAAATTTACTGCTTTTCTTGAAGGTTACAAAGCAAATCCATCTTGGAAACGGGTCTTAGGTAGAATGGAAGAAATCAAGCAACGAGGACGTTACCAGATTCGTACAGGTTAAAAGTTCGTCAATTGTCCAACTAACCTTTAAATACAATCAAAAAAAGTTTACGACGGCAACAACGAAGTGAGGCGATAAAAACGACAGAGATGCAGACGTTAGCAGGTCAAAAGTCATTGGTTCATGTACAAATAACAAGGACGGAAATCAATTCTCAGAAGGCACAGTATAGAACCTATCGTAAATTAGCAGAGTCTCTTTTAATCGAACAAAAAATTCAAATTGCTGAAGAAACAGGACAGAAGTACGAAAATATTGGAAATTTACAAAAAATAGAATTAATAGAAATCTTGCAAAGTGACAAACCGTTAGTCGGTGGACCCATTAGTTTCAAAAATTCTTTTGAATTTTTGAGGTTTAGAAGAATAAAACTTATGGCACGTATTCAATTGCTAAAGGAAATTACAGAAAAAGAGGAGAGACACCTCTACTCGTTTAAAGAGGAATATGATACCTGTATAGATTTGTATGTTAAGGCATATACGCTTGAAAAATACGCAGAGGCTTACCTAATGACAAGATACTACCTGCCAGGGGATCAGATAGGGCCTGGTCAAGAACTAAATCAATTTGAAAAGTTTTTTTACGATGTAATCAATTCTACAAATCAGTGGCTGCTGAAGAATGCGGCCATAAATGCTGTTGAAAAGATAAGGTATCCAGAACCAGTGATAGGATTTTTTGAGAGTATACTTAAAAACGGTGAACCTATTGAAATAAAACGTTCTACAGTTAGAGCAATAAGTTCAGCCGGGATTACAACTGTGATGATGGATTTAGGGGATAAAATCGTCACAGTAGGTGACAAGCTTATAGAACTGTACAGATCTATAAAAGAAAAAGAAATCAAAAAATTGATATTTGAGGAACTTGAACATTCACGTCTGAAATTAAATAGACGAGAATATCCAGAATTACATCAAAGAATTGATAATTTTCTAATAAACGTTGGTTCGCAAATAAAGATAGCTAAGAACATCAAAAATAGCATACGCCCCCCTGCCGTTTTTCGACCTGATAGATTATTGACTCAAAAATTTTCTGATGAAGCCGTTTAAATCTCAACAAGACTTCATGTTAAAATGCAAGCTGTTTTTCAGAAATACACTGATAATGTTACCGTAATATCAGACTAGCAGACAGTGGTTAATGGATCAGTATCGTTTCCTTACAGTTTCAACAATCTTTTGAAGTGTTTTCATTGCGTTTCTTACATCAGTTTCAGTTGTATCCTTTCCGAGTGAAATTCTTACGGATCCAATTGCCTTTTGGCCACTGACACCAATTATTCGAAGTATATTGCTATTCGTACTAGTAGAAACAGCCATGCCATGTCTGCCCATTTCCTTGACTATTTCATCGCCAGTAATTCCATCAAATGAGAGATTGATATTGTTCGGAAGTCTTTTTGTTGGATGGCCATTAAGTTTTACACCCTTCATTGCTTCGATTGTATGATTAATGAAAAGATCTCGCAGTTTTGTAAGTCTTTTACTTTCTTTCTTCATTTCCTTCATTGCCAATTCAGCAGCAGTTGCAAAACCCACTATCGCAGGCACATTTAATGTTCCTGCACGTATTCCTTTTTCCTGACCTTTTCCATGGATTATTGGAGAAAGCTCAACTCCTTCTCGGACATAAAGTGCACCGATACCTTTAGGCGCATATATTTTATGACCTGAAATTGATAGAAGATCAATCCTCAAAGATTTTACATCAACTGGAAGCTGTCCGTACGACTGGACAGCATCTGTATGAGTTAGTACTCCTTTTTCATTTGCGATTCTAGCTATGTCTTCAATAGGCTGAGTTGTACCGATCTCGTTATTCGCATGCATTATGGTCACTAATGTAGTTTTAGGAGTTATACTCGCCCTAACATCTGCAGCGCTTACTCGACCATCTACGTCAGCAGGAAGAGATGTAACTGAAAAACCGTTTTCAGACAGAAACTTGCAGGAATTAGCAACTGCTTCGTGCTCTATCGGACTGGTGATAATATTCTTTCCTTGTTGAATCTTTGCATAAACTGCACCTTTTATTGCAAGATTATCCGACTCCGTACCGCTTGCAGTAAAGATAATTTCATTTGGATTAGAATTAAGCGTTTTAGCTATTTTTTCCCTAGCCGCTTCAACTGCATTTAATGCTTCTTCACCGAAAGAATGAGTTGACATAGGATTGCCAAACTTCTCTGAAAAGTATGGCATCATGGCTTTGACTACCTCTTTTCTTACAGGAGTAGTAGATGCATAATCAAGGTACACTTCTCTCATAATGTTGGTTTGTTATAAACAATTAAAAAGGATATCTATCAATTTGAACCATGGCGCTAGAACAAAGTGAGATAGTATTTAGATTAATTACAGCAAGTCTTCTTGGTGCAGCAGTTGGATTTGAACGTGAGCTTAGAGGTACAGCTGCAGGCATACGTACATTAGCACTCGTTAGTCTTGGCTCAGCACTTTTCACCATACTGGCCATTCTAGTTTCCGTAGGCCAAAATCCAGGCGTTATAACTTCAAGTATTATTACTGGCATCGGATTTTTGGGTGCGGGTGCAATTCTAAGAACTGAAAGCGATGTAAAAGGACTTACTACTGCTGCAACAATTTGGTTGTCTGCAGGGATAGGAATGACAATCGGATACGGTTTTGTATATGAAGCATTAATTGTATCGATTATAGCCGTTGTATTTCTTGCGATTGTTAGAATTATCGAAGTAAAATATTTTAATAAAGATAGAAAAAAGAAGAAAAAACAAACAAGGTAGTAAATCAATCAGCTTCTCATTTTTTCAAAAATATTTTTCATGTACAATGCATCTTTCTCTATGTTAGGTGATTCAGAGATGATTGTGCCGTCACATTTGAATTCGTGTAATGCTTCTGCCAACGGCTTGTAGGGTGGAACGTCATGGTCCATCGTAAGATGGTTCCTTTCACCTTTTTCAGTGAAGTTTATCGATTCCATATGACAATGAAGAGTCTTCAGACCTTCCTTTCCAACTCTTTTCTCAATTAGTTCTAATACCTCAACGTAACTCGCCTTTCCTTTAATCCTGCCGTTTTCACGTGCATGAACATGGCCCCAGTCTATTGTTGGTTTTATTTTATCATAACCAATGTCCTCCGCCAATTTATACAGTTCTTCAACAGACCCGAACTGACTCGGTTTGCCAGTGACCTCTGGCGCAAGTGTGGCGTTAAGATCTTCTTTTTTAATATTTGAAAGCAGTTGCTTGAATTCTGTCTTAACCTTATCGTAAGCTTTGTCCGCAGGCATTCCAAGATAGAATGCTGTGTGAAAAGCCATTCGTCCTCCTCCTGCTGAATTAATTACTCTTGCCGTAGTCATCATTTCTTTATGACTCTTCTCCAACTTTGCATTTTCTGGAGAAAGAAAATTCAGGTAGTATGACGCATGGCAACTGAGTGAAATTCCTAACTTCTTTGCTAGTTCTCCACATTCAGTTCCTTTTTCTGGTTTCATCCTACATCCTTGGACAAACTCTAGTTCGAATGCATCAAGTCCAAGATCTTTTGCACATTGAATGCCAGCATATGATGATCTTTCTTTACAACTCACCGGTACGCCTGCAGTTCCAAATCGCATATTTTCACTTTCTCAAAACTACTTTCTCTCTCGTCGGATAACATCATGAAATGTATCATAAAAATATTTGCAGGCAACACCCGCTTCTTTCTTTCCTTTTGTGCTTAATTGATAGATAACTGATTTTCCTTTTTTATTCGTAGTGATTAATCCTTTAGATCTCAAATATTTAAGGACTGGATAGATTGTACCTGGACTAGGCTTCTTTCCGGACATTCGTTGGATTAGTTTTGCAATCTGCTGCCCGTCCATTGGGTTTTCAAGCAAGAAACATAAAATCCTGAAGGTCAGAAACCCCTTCATTTTTATATGCTGTGGCTTTGGAGCAGACAATTTCTCGTGCATATATCGATTATGCGAAATATTTATATAACTTAACCGCATATATCGGTTAACCGATAACAATAGAGATTGAGAGTTGGTTAAATGGGATTAAAGGAATTATTTGTTACTAAAAAAGTCAAACTGGCGTTGCTGCCTGAGAAGAACGATTATTTACTTACCGAAGAGGGTAAAAGACAAAGGCAGAGAATGGGGAAGGAACAGGTAGAAGAACTACATAAAATGATAGAAACAGAACCGTTTAGATATGTGAATCTAACTCTATTGGACAAACTTGGCGGTTATACCGTCCCACTTATTGCACACGATTATGGGGCATTGACTCCAAAAATGTGGAATACAGTATACGAAAAACAAGGGATTAACATAAGGAATATTATGGTTATCGCAAATCCAAATGATGGAAAAGAAATTTTTGATCATCTAAAGGAAGACACGAAATATTTAGGCGGCGGCGCAGGTGTTGGGTTCAAAGAAAGTTCACTACAACATCTTAACATGACAATTCCGCCTGCCTTGAAATCGGTTAATATTCTCGTTAACAACGGAAAAAATTTGATAGGGTATAATACAGATGCGGCAGGCTTTGTCAAAAGTCTGGAGGAAAAATTTGCAGAAATTGAAAAGAAAATCGAAGGTAGCACAATTATTATTTTTGGAGCAGGAGGAGTTGCAAAAGAAGTTGCTGACATGATTGCACAGAAAAAACCGAAACGAATCCGCGTCATAAACAGGACATTCGGCAAAGCGGTTGCGATAGCAGATGAACTAAACAAGAGATATGGAGATATTGCAACGGGACTTGGTGAGGAGATGATACGCGGTTCCATACTTAATTCTGAGTTTATTCCAGATGCAATAGTCAATCTAACAGATAAGGGATCCGATGGACCATTAGAAAACGTTTCTGCATTTGCAGAAGCAGGTGAAAAGAACATTGAACTCTCAAGGGAGCGATTGAGGTATTTGTACCAATTGAATCCGAAAGTTATTATTGCAGATATTGTTTTGCCGAAAAGTGGTGAATCGATATCGCTCAGATTAGCAAAAGCGGAGGGAATAAAAAATCTGATAGACGGGAAGCCTATGGTTATCTATCAAGCAGTTCCGGCGTATTTGCACATCCAAAAGGCACATCCGAAATTACATGATACAATATTGAATGAAAACATAATTTTGTCAATAATGAAAGATGCAGCAAACAGAAGATAGCATTTAAAGAGATTACAGAGAAAAAACACTCATGGCAACAAAAAAATTGTGAACATTAAGGAATTGAAAGAAAGAACGAAAAGATTATCTATCATTGAAGGTTGCGCATCGGCTGTAATGGCAGGAGCAGAGATATATTTTATAACACCGTACGCAATTGCACTTGGTGCTTCAAATTTTACCATAGGACTACTAAACGCATTTTCAACAAAGATGCGTATAAGCGGTAGTCAATTATTATTTCGTTCTGTTACGCTCTATCCATTCAAGGGTGCTGCAGCAGAATTATCAAACTTAAACGAAATGATAGTTTCTTTTGTTAAAAACCACGATAGCAAAAAAGAAGGAGAGAGATAATCGATTAGATTAGTTATAACCGCCCTATCCTTAGTTTATCAAGCTCAAATGCATCCACATGTATAAATTGTGGTGCTTCTACAAATTTTTTTCCAAGCAAAACACAAAGTGTCTGCATCGTTTCCAAATTTCCGATTAGATTAGAAACCACTCCTAGTATTGCGTCACATCTTTGTGAAGCTAGAAGTTGTTCCCTCAATTTTTCAGTTAACACTTTACCTTTTGAAGGAATATCGAATATATCTTCATAACTGACATCTGCAGGTGTAAAAACAGTTGTATAACCTTTTGTTCTTTCACATGCCCCGAAGACGTAAGGAATCTTAAGCTCTTTGGCAGTTCTGCTTAAGATCACTCTTGAGAGACCATTGTCAAGACCGTCTACAACTAATTTGTTCCCTTTTAGAATCTGTTTCGCATTTTTTTCATCTAGATTTCTATCAATTGCCGTAATTTCAATTTCAGCGTTGATTGATTTTGCAAATTTTTCTGCTTCCTTTACTTTCTTTTTGCCTATGTTTTTGTAATTGCAAAGGATCTGACGATTAATGTTTGAAATATCGAACGTGTCACCGTCTACGATAGTTAATTTACCAATGCCAGATCTAACTAGCAGTTCAAATGCGATCCCACCTATTCCTCCACATCCAATAATAGCAACTGAAGACTTTCCGAGGACTTCTTGCTCTTCTCTCGAAATTGCACCTATGTTTTTTTGAAATAAAATAGGATAGATGTTATACTCTGGCATAGAATCACAGCCAAAGTTAGCGCTTTAATCGCGCCTTATTTTCAGTCTGTTGCTTTGTCTTTGCTTTGCTAAAGGAATTCGGCTCCTTTCTTTTTTTAGCAAAAATCCTTGGTTTAGACTTGAAAACTTTATCCCAGAATGAGGATCTTAACCATGCAGATGCATTTTTGAGTAGGCCTGGCATATGCTCACCTTAAAGTTCGCCTACTCTTCGCTTCTGCATTCGGCGCATTCTTTTTCTGCGTTTCTTAATCCATTTCCAGCGCATTTTTCCTTTCTTTTTCCATTTCCTTGGCCTTGCACCCATAATAATCACTAATGAATTCTTTTGGCTGTATATGTTTAAAAGGCTTCTTGGAATATCTCCATATGGACACAGAAGAGAAAATTGAGCTGATAAAGCGAAATACTGAGGAAATAATAACTCTGAACGAACTTGAAGAACTAATCACTTCCGGAAAGAAACTTACTGCTTATTACGGAACGGCACCAACTGGACCTTTCCATATGGCCTACTTAATCCCGTTAAGTAAAGCATTTGATTTTGAAAAAGTTGGAATTTCGACCAAAATTCTACTTGCTAACATTCATGCTGCTTTAGATGATTTGAAAACTCCATGGAATGAAATAGACAAAAGAGCAGAGTATTACAGTAAATGCATAGAACTCTCTTTGCCGTGGCAAAGAAAACCGGAGATTGTTAAAGGATCTAATTTTCAATTAGAAAAAGAGTATCACGTAGACGTGCTTAAAGCAGCAACAATTGCAACAGTTGGACGAGCTACCAGAGCTGCTTCAGAAGTGACACGGATGAAAAATCCGAAAGTATCTGAATTAATTTATCCGATAATGCAAGCCTTAGATGAACAATACTTAGAAGCAGACATTCAACTTGGTGGAACGGATCAAAGGCACATAATGGCTTTTGCACGTGAAATCCTGCCAGCACTTGGTTATAAGCCACGTGTTGAAATAATGACGCCTCTTGTTTCCTCGCTTAAGGGACCTGGGACTAAGATGTCTGCAACCGATCCGAAGAGTCATATCAAAGTTTATGATTCTGAAAAACAAATCGAAGAGAAAATGAAAAATGCTTACTGCCCCGTTGGAGATCTGACAGATAATCCAATCACTCAGATCTGCCGATTCATAATCTTCCCGCTAAAAGAAAAAATGAATATTGAAAGACCTGAAAAATTCGGCGGAAATGTCGATTTTGCATCTTATGAAGATCTTGCAAAAGCATTCACTGACAAGAAGATTCACCCAAATGACCTCAAACCTGCTGTTGCAAAAGAACTGAAAGACATTTTCAAAAAACCAAGAGAATATTTTGATAAAAATCAAGATATGCTAAAAGAACTTGGGAAAGAGTTTCTTGTCTAAAAAAGGATAATCATATATTCGCTTATTTTCAGATATAAACATAAACCATAGATGGCCTCGGTGGTGTAATGGTAGCACGTTAATTTTAAAAATTTTGCGTGCTAACATTATATGTGATTAATGAGCTCAATAGAATCTATTTTGAAGAGGGAATGCAGAGGAAGTTCTTAGAGGATGCAAAGAAAAGACAGGATATGCCTTGGGATGAATTTGCGGTTCTAATTGAAACAAACCCTGGAACACTCAAATCGTATACCAATCAACTATGCACCTTGCCAATGCGTTTGTTCAAAAAGATATGTGAAATTTGTAGTTGGAAAATTGATAAAACCTTAACGAGATATCGTGGGAGGAAAATCTCTGCATTGAAATGTGATTTTCCATTTCAAAAAGGTTATCGTTTAGGCAAGGCACGCATTAAAACAAAAAATTTTGAATTGAAAAAGGATGAGGGAAGACTAAAACTTAATTTAAATGGAATTGAATACTCAAGGCAGGATAAAGAAAAAAAGATAATTTTTCCAAAGTGGCTTGATGAAAATCTTGCAGAAGAGATAGGAATTCATCTAGGTGACGGATTTTTATCTAATGATAAGTATGATTTTAGAGTCAAAGGGGACAAATCAAATGAAATCGATTACTACGACAACCATCTAAAAAAGCTATATAAAATTTTATATAACATCAATATTGAAAATCGAGATTATATCGATTCTTACGGTTTTGAGATTTATTCAAAAGCATTATGGGAATTTAAAGTTAATAGTGTAGGTATAACGCCCGGTAAAAAAGACAAAATAAACATTCCTAAAATTTTAAGTAAATCAAACAAAAGAATTAAATGTGCATTTTTAAGAGGGATAATGGATACTGATGGATCAATTCTCTTTAAAGCACGTTATGGATATGCCAATTATTATCCTACTATCAGCTTGACATGTAAATCTAGATATCTTGCAGAAGGAGTTTACAAAATGTTTAAAACTCTGGGGTTCGCTCCAAAATTCTATAAAAAATCTAATGGAGTTTGGGATGTTTATTTATATGGCTATTCAAATTTTGATAGATATCAAAGATTGGTAGGTTGGCGAAATCCAAAGAATTTAAATAAGATAAGGGAATGGAATACTCATGGCCTCGGTGGTGTAATGGTAGCACGAAAAGAGCCAAAGTAATTGCTTAGGCCCTCGTTTGGCTGTGGACCTTTGAGCCCGAGTTCGATTCTCGGCTGAGGCCCTCCTTATATTTAAAAGTGCATAAGACGAAGCAATAATATGAAAACGTATTATGTTATATTTACTATAATATTTTCTATTTTACTTTTTGGATGTATAGCTCCGGGCGTACAACAGAATATAACGGAAAAACAATCTGAAAAGATGGTTGAAAAACCAACTGAAAAAACGATGCAGGATCTAAAACAAATAAAAACGCCGCATTTTGTAGATAGTGCACCGGCTCATGGTGAAGCTTTTGTTCTAGTACCAACAAAAATTGTGATAAATACAAATTTTGACGTAGTTGCTCCTTCGAAGATCCAAGTCTTTGTCGGCAATACGGAAGTTACTTCGGGTGAAACTAAAATTTTAGCTGACAGATTAAAAATGGAAGTAGATATTGATCCTAAAATAGGAGAGGGTTTGTACAAAGTTGTCTATAAGGCTTGTTGGCCGGATGGAACATGCCATGACGGAGAATTCTATTTTGCAGTAAATGGCTCTTCAATTAAAGACTATGCTAATATGACTGGAATGTCTGAAATAACCATAAGAATGAAAGACATAAAATTTGAGCAAAAAAATATTATTATCTCAAAAGGAACAAAAGTAACGTATATCAATAATGATCCAGTTGAACACTTTGTTAACAGCGACCCGCATCCATCTCACAATTACCTAGAAACGCTTAATTCTAGAGGGATTAACGAGAGTGGCAGTTATAGCTATACATTTAATGAAGCTGGCGAATTCCATTATCACTGCAGTGCTCATACAGGAATGACTGCCAGTATAATTGTAATTGAAGATGGACTTTTGACAATTCTGCCAGTCATAGTTTCTAATGGATCAGATATTACGACAGTTGCAAATGTAACTCCAGTGATATCAAATCAAACAACATCAAAAAATTATAGTATAAACTTTAATCACATTAGAGCTGCACATTTTGTGTCCAGCACTCCGCCACATGGCCAAACATTAACGCAGGCACCATCTAAGGTTATAATAACTTTCAATTTTAATTTGCATACAAAATCAAAGATGAATGTAACTCATAATGGAAAACTTGTAAACGGAAACACTGTGGTAATCAGCAATTTAAACTTGGAAACGCCATTGACGTATGATGGAGACGGGATATACCGAGTTGATTACAGTGCTTGCTGGCCTGATGGCTCTTGTCATGAGGGATTATTTGGATTTATCTTAGCCACAAATTAATTAAAAGCGTCTAAGAAAAGCATTAATTTATAAGCTGAATCTTCTTATAATATTTAGGTGAAATCAACATGGTAGAAGGAACTGTAAAATTCTTCAATAGAATGAAGAACTTCGGCTTCATCCATGGAGACGACGGAAAAGACTATTTCGTCCACGTTAGCGGACTCAAACCAGGAGTCTCAATTAACGAAGGAGATAGAGTTTCTTTCGACGCTGTCCAAGGAGAGAAAGGCGAAAAAGCAGAAAACGTAGACAAAATCTAAGATCAAAACTAGTTAAAAATAGTAACTAATTTTAGATTCTATCTAAGGGCTTAGCTTTGCTCATATAAAAATTAAGAGAAACATAACAATCTGTTATGCGATTTTGACTTTTATACGCTTAGCTTTGCTCTTATAAAATTTAAGATAAGTACAATAGTTTATTGTACTAGTTTTATGTACTTAGCGAAGCTTGGTCAAATGAAGCTACATTTTGAAGCTGAAAAATTTAGCAAACTCTTTGAGAGGATAGGTATTAATGATATCCTTCTTTTCAGCCCAACCACGGCGTGCCATTGCAGCTCCATATTTGATATAGCGCAATTGATCTATACTGTGGGCATCGCTATCGATCGCTAACTTGACGCCTGCTTCAATAGCCTTCTTTATGTATAAATCATTAATATCCATACGATCAGGTATGGAATCTATTTCGATAGCAATCTTTTTCTGAGCCGCTTCTTCAAATAATTTATCGATATCAATAGCATATGGTTCACGTCTATGAATTAAACGCCCAGTTGGATGGCAAAAAATTTTGACATACCGATTAGATAATCCAGTCAAAACCCTATCAGTCATCTCTTCTTTTGTTGCCTTAAAGCGCGAGTGAATTGAAACATTAACAAAATCCAATTGTTTGAGATATTCATCGCTGTAGTCCAGTTCACCATTTGATGTAATATCAACTTCTGACCCTACAAATACTTTCACCTTTTTACTTTGTTTAGCAGCTGATCTAACTTCTTTGAGATATTTCAACAACCTGTCTTCAGTCATCCCATTTGCAACTCTCTCTGATTTTGAGTGGTCAGTTAATACGATATACTCATGGCCCAGATTTTCAGCAGCTTTGATCATCTCTTGAACACTGTTTGCACCGTCGCTCCATTTTGTGTGCATGTGTAAATCTCCTTTGAGATCGGATAGCTTCACAAGATCAGGCAGTTTTCCTTTAACTGAAGCATCTATCTCTCCTCTATTTTCTCTTAATTCTGGAGGCATCCAAGGAACTCCCAAAATTTTATAGACATCCTCTTCGTTTTTCCCTGCAATCATTTTTCCTTTCTTATCAAAGACCCCGTATTCGTTAAGCTTGTAGCCCTTCTTGATTGCGATTCTACGCATTTCGATGTTATGATCTTTATTTCCTGTAAAATATTGAAGAGCTGCACCAAATGATTTATCTTCTAAGACTCTTACGTCACACTGGATTGTTTGGCTGCCGGATTTTAGAATTACGGCGGATTTAGTCGGACCTTTTGCAAGAACCTGGATAACTTCCGGCATTTTAACAAATACGTCCATTATCGGTTCAGACTTTTCAGCAGTTACGAGGATATCTATGTCTCCGACTGTTTCTGCCCTTCTTCTCAGTGAACCAGCTGTTTCTATTCGTTGAACGCCCTTAACCTTTTTCAATCTACTAACAATCAGTTCGGAAATTGGAAACGCCACACCGAGCAATGTTCTTTCCTTACCTGTTTTAACAAGTTGAAGAGCTTTCAGGATATTTTCTTCACTCTTTGAACCAAATCCTTCCAACTTTGCAACCTTGTGTACACTTATAGCTTTTTCAAGATCGGAAATTCCTTTTATTTTCAATTCTTTAAATAGCCTGTATGCCTTTTTTGGACCTAAGCCAGGAATACTGACCAAATCTCCTAAGCCAGCTGGCATCTCTTTCTTTAATTTTTCATATTCGCTTATCTTTCCAGTTTTTATGAATTCTTCAATCTTTTTAGCAAGTGCTTCTCCGACACCTGGGATCTCCATAAGTTCTTTTAGTCCGCCTTTTTTGTAGATCTCTTCAATGTCTTCAGAAAGAGATTCGATAGTCCTAGCCGCCTTCCTATAAGCAATAGGCTTCCACTGCACCTTTTGAATTTCAAGAATATCGGCAATTGAATAAAATATAGACGCAATATCTGCATTCTTCATAACACAATTTAGAATGCAGTTTTAAAGAGTATTGTCACGTATATTTCTTATTATTACTTATTCCTAAATCGACGTAAGATCTTTAACACGAACAATGTGAATAAATACTGCCTGATCTTTAAGCGGCTTGCCACCCTCATCTCTTGCACATTCAATGTCACAGAATTGTGCACCGAGAAGCTTAATGGTGCCCTTGGCTATCTGAAATGCAGTTTCGTATCTGAACTTACTTGGCAATGCAAATACAAAAATTTCAGTAGTTTTGTTGTTGATGTTGATCCCTTTATCGCCTATGACAATTTTTTTATTGGCGAAATCCGGACTGCCCGTGTAGATCCCTACTCCTATCCCCTCCAATATAATAAGATCCAATGCTCCGTTGCTGTATGGCCTAGTGTAGGCGTTAGCATGTCCTTTAAAATATGTGTTAAAAAATTCTGTTTTTTCAGGCTTTATTTTTTTTGAGAGATAATCGTTGACGAATTTATAAATCTGATTCGCAATCAGTTGCTCCTTCTTGATAGAAAATACTTCTGCGTGCATCGCTATCAACATTTTAACTAAATTAAAGGCCTCTCAGTTAAGTAAATTGGCAAGGTAAGTGGTTCAGTCGGATAATCTTTTATCTTCGACTTGATCTGTTTAAGCAAAGCTTTGATATCCGTCACTTCTACATCTTTTTTACCCCTAACTCTGACTGAAAGTTTTCCTTCCTTAATTTCTCTATCTCCAAGTACGATAGTATAAGGAATCCATTCTGTTTCCGCATCTCTTATCCTCTTCCCGATGGTTTCATTTCTATCATCAACATCCACCCGAATATTTCCTTTTTGTAGCTTTCTCAAAATTGACTTGGCTGCTTTGATATGATCTTTGGATAATGGAGAAAATGGAATTACTCTCACTTGAATGGGGCTAAGAAACAAAGGAAACATCGGCGTCTGATTTTTTGCTATTTTTGCGGCCTCATTTTCAAGTAATGAGTATACTACTCGATCAATACTTCCGCTGATTGAAGCATGAAGTATGATTGGTTTCTTTTTACTTCCATCCTTGTCAACATAGTTTATATCGTATGTCTCAGCATTCTCAACATCTATCTGAACTGTAGACAGTGTGGATGCTTTGCCCATATTATCTATAAAATTGCATTCAAATTTTGTTATGAAATAAGCGTAACGCGTATCAAAAATTTCTATTAATGCAGGTTTACCAAGTTTTTTCATCATACCCACATACCAGTCTTTATTTTTTTCAAAAAATGCTCTCTCTGCTCTGAAAGCAAGCTCTGTTTCTAATTCAAGAACTTTATTCCACTCAAGGGACTTTTCATATTGTACAATGAATTCTTTTTTAGCAGTGTTTATGTTTGCACAAAGAGTATGCATATCCGGCATTGTGAATGCACGTAATCTCTTGAGACCTGCTAACTCACCTGACTGTTCTCTTCTGAAACTATAATGGGTCAATTCATAGATTCGCAGTGGAAGATGATGATAAGTTATAACTGCATCATGAAGTGCGAGAAATTGACCGAAACATGCACTGAATCTTAGAAATAATTTTTTGTCCTCACTTTCTATAACATATCGTCTGGCAGGAAATCGATTAAGATAAGATGCAAGAGCAGGATGTGCATGATCATACATAATAGGCGTCTCAACTTGTAAGGCACCCATTCCAACACACCAATCAGTTATCATCTTCTCTAGTGTGTGTTTGATCACAACTCCTGCAGGCAGCCATCTAAAGTGACCAGGATCTGACGCAGGTTCATAATCTACAATCCTATGTCCTTTCATTATTTTAATATGTGGAGGTTCTTGCTGATAGACACGAGATTTTTTCAGTTCGTATTCTACCATTTTCTTTAGATCATCCTTACCGGTAAAGTCAAACTTGTCGATTTCAACTGTTTCGCCATCTGGTGTTAAGACATAAAGTTTACTTGTAAGTGTTTCTTCAGCCTTTAACGAATCAGAAATAACTTCTTTCTCTGGCCCTTTAATTGATGGATCAAATGTCCTTGATAATTCGGATAGTGGATGTCCCTTAACTTTTAGATTAAATGATTTGTACCAACCGAAAGGTGCGCGGCTTACTTGATAGCCTTCAATTTTTTCCATTTCTTTAAGGAATGTAAGTGCTACGTCAGGTTTAGCTGGCTTTGATGACAAATGAACGAAAGGATAAATGACAAGTTTATCTGCCTTAACTTGTTTCGCAATCTTAACTATTTCTGCTTTTGCCTGTTCTACAACTTCCTGAGTATCGCCGTCTTCAATTGAACTGAATACGACTAGACATTCATCTACTCTTTTTTTATCCATCGACACTTCTTCAGCTGTCTTTAGTGCTTTTGAAAGTGCTTGGAACTCAATAAAGTCTGCGTGCGTTGTAAGTATCTTCATTACTCTCAATCCATATTCTGTACTAAAAATTAAAAAGATGTTGAAAAGACGTTTTAAGAGCTGAAACGCTATAAAAGTTACTTAGTTACTTACTCTTTTTCTTTCCATTCTTTTTCTTTTCTTTTTGTTCTACTTCTTCGTCCTCTTCGTCAGTCTCTTCTTCGTCTTCTTCCTCGACTTCCTCTTCTTCATCTGTTTTCTCTTCAGAATCATCTTTTTTCCCTTTAGTTTCTTTCTTTTTGCCCATCATTGGCAACAGATATCCGATTCCAATAAGGATTACTGAGATAATTGTCAGATACACGTATTGGACGCCGAGATCCTGTACCACTGGCTCAAAGAATTTAGATAAGTCAGAAACCAACGTGCCTAACTGATCTGTTTGTTGTGCCCCCTGGGTGCCAATTATTCCTGGCAATAAGCTAGATATGAGACTTGTGAGAATTGTTGGCGCTAGATAAGTTAAGATTACTGAGGGAATTGCAGATAAGAAAAGAGGAATGCCGATAGTTTTTGCAGTTTGGCCTACGTCTCGAATAAGGATGAAAATAAGGACAACTAATAGAATGATTATAATTGGAAACAATCCAGATACGCTACGAAATGTTTGGACAGCGTCTCTTGCTGACGTTAGCTGCGAATTAAGACTCTGCATGCCTAAAAGATTAGCTAGATCCAGAGGTTCTGGTATGTCTTTTAGAAGGACCGTTTCAACCTGTTCTTTAACTAAAGTCGAGGGTAGCTCAGGATACTGCTTAGATAATACGGATGTTGCTGCCGTAACAAGACGCGACTTAACTGATACAGAAAGTGAAAACTGATTTGTTTGCCCGTTCAGATATGCAAAAAATCCCTTTACTAAACGATTTATTTCAGTCTTAACCCAGTCTCGCGTGAAGGCCGCTCTCAGTTCAGTCTTTATTTGCTGTTCTGTTAAAGTTGTTCCCGGAATAGGACTGCTGCCCTGTGCCGAACCTGTTTGACTTGTTAAAGAAGAAGCTAACAGATCTACGAGTGCATCCTGAATCTTTGAATAGATATTTGCTTTTTCAAACTGCGTTTCATAAAACTCAGGACTTAGAAGAGTGCTTTTAACAGTGTTAGAAAGAATGAACAAGGTTACTACTGCAACAAGTACAGCTACAAACAAGCCAATAAACATCGATTTAATTGAATCAGTTAAACCCATACAAACCAATTATCTTGCTAATGTTTTTAATAGCAACGTATTCGTCTCCCCTCTGTATCGACCAAAAAGCCTGTTCTGCTGTCGGTCATATTGCTCAAATACCTTGGATAACAACTCATGATCTTTTGCTAATAGTAGAAGTTGTGTATATTCCTTGTTTATATTTACTTGTTCGATCTGAAGCCTATTTTCAAGTTCTTCAAATTTAATTTCCGTCGCAGTATCATGGGGTTTGAATGCTTCATAATCACTATGTTTTCTTTTTATGTAAAACCAACTAGCCTTGCTGCTCTCTTCAATTGATTTAAGGATAAGAGCCCTGCACAGGTCTATTGGCTTTTTATCACGGATTGCAATAACTGCATCCGTAAATGCTTCCTCCGCCTTAGCGCTTAGATCCATAAACTCGCTGTATGTTGCATCAACAAGCCTTGAATACTCCTCTGGAGAAACAGTTGTTTGGTTAACCACTGACGTTCACAAGTTGATTTTCTATTTATGTTTAAAAGCTTATCTTTCGAAAGGCAATTATGGCAGATCGAGGAGAAACTCCAGAAGGGAAAGGCGAAAAAGACGTTCTTAGCGCGACTGCATACTACGAAAAAGCGAACGAATATTATGAGCAAGGAGACTACGATAGGGCAATTGAAAGCTACAATATGTCTGTCATACTAAATCCTAATTTTTTGGAATCTTATTTCAATCGTGCATTATGCTATTACAACAAAAAAAATTATGACAAAGCTATAGAGGATTACACTCGTGCAGTGGATATTGATTCTGACAATCCACTAATCTATAACAACAGAGGAGATGCTTATTACAGAAAACAGGAATTTGAAAAGGCTATAGCAGATTATGATAAGGCAATAAGCCTGAATAAAGACTATCTCAAAGCACATTACAATAGAGGGTTGGCGTATGCATGCGTGCAGGATTATGAAACCGCTGTTCAGAATTTCACAAAAGTTACAGAATTAGATGCCAATTTCAGCGAAGCGTATAACGCACGCGGCCTTGCGTATGAGTATCTGGAAAAGTTTGATGATGCGATAACAGATTATGAAAAAGCAGTTGAACTTAATCCGGAGTTTGCAGAAGCAAAAGAACACCTAGAAGCAGCGAGAGGTAAGAAGACACAAAAAGAATCTGGTGCAGGAGGAGAAGGAGTTGCCGCAGTTAAGTTCATGCAGAAACCGAAACTGAACTTTAATGATATTGTGGGAATGGAAAAAGTAAAGGAACTGATCAGAGAATATATTGTTTATCCGTTGCAAGACCCAGAACTGGCAAGAAAATATGGAAAGTTAGGTGGTGGTGGAGTTATTCTTTATGGTCCACCTGGTTGTGGGAAATGTGTGACAGGTGACACGACTGTTCTCCTGGCTAATGGTGAACTTAAACAAATAAAAGAATTATATGAAAAGTCTAAATCTCGTTATTATGAAGTTATAGGTGACAAAGAATGGGCTGTTGAAAACCCCGGGTACGAAGTCTGGTCTTTGAATAAAGAAACTTTACTTATGGAAAAAAAGAAGGTGTTGTTTGCTTATCAACAAAAGTACAAAGGAATAGTATATGAAGTTATTACTCGTTCGAAAAGAAAAGTACGTGTTACACCAGAACATCCTTTCATAACCAATGAGAATGGAGTTAGAAAGATTAAGGCAAAAGACCTAGAAATTGGCTTTTATATTGCAGCACTAAACCAAGTAGGCTCACCTTCACAGGTAGAATCATTAAATGCTCTTCAGAATTTTGTTCAAACTGAGACCAGCAATAAAGAACTGCTTCTCTATAAAACGGCTAATTCCTTCTCCAGCTCGGATCTTATCTGGGAGGAAGTAACTGAAATAAGAAAAGAAGAGATTGATGATTTTGTTTATGATCTCACAGTTGACCACAACCATACGTTTGTTGTTGGAAGTGGGATTATAGTCCATAACACATTCATCATGAAAGCAGCTGCAGGAGAATGCGGAGCCAATTTTCTGAATGTTAAATTGAGTGATGTTCTTGATATGTATGTAGGTAATACAGAAAAAAATATTAGAAACGTGTTTGAAGCTGCTCGAAAGAATTCACCATGCATTGTATTTATAGATGAAATTGATGGACTTGGTGGAAAAAGAGAGCAGATGAAAGAAAGTGGCCAATATATGAGAATGGCTGTCAATCAATTGCTATACGAAATGGATGGAGTTGAATCAAGAAATGAAAATGTTCTTGTTGTTGCTGCAACTAACTCACCGTGGGATGTAGATCCAGCACTAAGAAGAGCTGGTCGTTTTACAAAACTTATTTACGTTGGTGAACCGGACCAAAAGTCTAGAGAAGCATTATTTCAATACCATTCCAAAAACAGGCCTAATGAAAAAGGCGTCAGTTGGGGCCGACTGGCCAGAGCTACGGATGGTTATGCTGCTGCAGATATGAAGGCAATTTGCGACGATGCCGCTGCAATTCCATGGTTAGAAGCACTGAAAACAGGAAAGCATCGTGAAATTAGAATGGCGGATTATCTGAAAGCAGTTAGAAAAAAAAGATCCTCGCTGCCCCCTTGGTATGAAAGTGCTAAAAAAGAAATTGGCAAGCAGGAAGAAGTTGAAACTGTAGAAGGGAAAGAATACAAGAGAATCAAAGAACCGAAAATGCCTGCAGGTGAACGTGAATACTTCAGGGAGCTTGTCGGTCTTATTGAAAAAAGAAACCAACCATGGTTCAAGACTGCATCTTGGGTCTGGAGAAATTTTGCGTTATACGAAGATATAATTACAATTCCACTTGTAATAATTATTGGATATCTGTTCTATCTAGTTTATGCGGGCAGATAAACGGATAATAAATCGATTATCCGAACCATCCTTCGAGTTTTGACTGGCCCGTGTCGGATGGTTTTTTTTCTGCTTTTGTGATTGCTGACTCGACACGTTCGATTGAGAAATCATGTTTGCCGCAGAGGAAGTCAATAAGTTTGTCTTTTTGTATTTCTCCGAATTTAATTGAAGGATCTTTTGAAGGCGGTTCCATAAAGAATCGTTCTATCTCCTCAGTTTCATGTTCGTATTGGTCTGATGCTTTAGCAAGCTCAAAGCAATTTTTAATCGATGTGGCTTTTTTAGCAATGTCCAGACCTTTTTTAGGACCAATCCCTTTGATACCCGGATTGTAATCCGTTCCTATCATGATGCCAGTCCAGATCAGCCTTTTTCTATCAAGACCGATTGCACCAAGTGATTCGTTAAGATCGATCATTTCAGGACCGATGTCGATCCAGATTCCTTTGCTAGGAAGCTTTCGTTTGCCACTCAAGGTTAGGTTTCTAACAAGTTTCGGAGCTCCAAAAAGAACTGCGTCGTAATCTTGAGATCCGACTGCATAAACAAGTCCCTCTCTTGCCATGTAAGATGCTTGTGCCTCTCCCTCACTAGGGGCTTGGACAACTGGAATACCAAGTAATTCTAGAAGGAGTTTTGATTCGCTAATTATTTCGTCAGTGATTCTGACAGTTGCTTGAGCATAAGTCTTTAGATCCTGTTCCCCACGTTCCTTTGCTTCTTGCATTTTTCTTTTTGCCTCTTCTTTCAATGCAGAACGTGCTGCAATTGTTTTAGCTTTGAACTTTGGAGGTTCTCCATCAAAGACAAAAATTGGTTTAATGTCCATTTCCATCATTCTAGTTGTACGGTAAAGAAGACCAGAAAGATGACTTGTTATTTTTCCTCTGCTATCCATAAGAGGGGTTCCGTCACGTTGTCGAATAATTGAAAGAAACTGGTAGATTGTGTTATATGCATCAATAGCTATCTTATAGCCTGAAAGAGATTCAAACTCTATATCATGCTTAACTAGAATTGAACCGATATCTACTCCCACAAAATCACTTCTTTTTTACGCTTACTATCGTTGCTTAAATTATTTTGCTTCTTTTTTACTAACTTATCTTTTATTTCTTTATATCAACTACATCACCTAGTGTGATGTCCGCGTTCCTTTTTGAATTTCCTTTTGCTGAGCTTTCTGCTGGAACTTCTTCCAGAAGCTTGATCTTCAGATATCTTTCAAGTTTTCTTGCAGTCTTTTCAGTTGGAACGGTTGTTTCTTTTTCAATTCCATCAAGAAATGATTCTTTTTCTAATATGAGAGAGGCAAGCTCCTTTACATTCAATTGCAGTTTATTTCTTGCATTCTTTATCCTTTCAGCGTAATCCTCCACAAGTTCTAATTCAAATTCTTTTTTGATCATCTTATTCCCTTTACCGAGCACAGGAGGGCGTTCTACATAAACAACTTTACCAAGCCTAGAGCAGTTTTCACACACTCTAAGCTTTGCACTTTCAATTATGCAGTCAATTCGTGCACCAGTTCTTCCACAAACTTCACAATCAGACATAGATAAACCTCTCAGACTAAACTTCTCCAAGGAATAGCATATAATTAAGCATATAAAATCATCTGTACAACAATAGTATATGCTGTTTTTGAGAACAGAGATAATTCAATTGGCACTATTAGTTATCCTCTCATTCACGGGATTTTACTATCTTGTGACTAGCGATTTAACTGCACTAATGAAGGGAATAGCTGCAATTCTGCTTCTTCTTTTGACAGGTATTGCAATTCGCCGTCTGACCAAAGCGGAAGGGTGGCATGGCTTTGTAATGGTAAAAACAAAAGAAGGAATAAAAATAGTCGAAGCAATGAAACAGCTGTTGGGCAAGTATTGGAATGAAATAACAGATATTGGATTAGGAATCAGTTTTGGACTCTCTTCGATTTTTGCTTTCAAACATATGACGAAAAAAATTATGGCTGCTTCTTTGGTTGTCCTTGCAGTTTTTGTCTTTATTATAATGCCGACATTACCTGCAATTGCATTAACATTGATTGAACTTCCAAAAGGCGAAGCAGTTACTAATGGATCGGATTCGGTGTATATTATTTTAGGAATATTACTTATTTTTGGTTTCGTTGGAATCGTAATCTATAGCTTACTTATCAAAGCACTCTCAGTTCTTTACTCAATTTTATTATTTCTGTCCGGCAGTCCGGTCGCACTAGCTGGAACAAGTCCAGGCGTATCACTGATAATCCCAGGCCTAACTATCCCATTATTCGAAGGAATAATTGCATTACTTGCCCTTCTGATAGTACATGAAGGCGGCCATGGCGTATCTGCATTGCTTTCGAAAGTTAAGATTAAGTCAACAGGATTTTTGACATTTGGGATAATTCCAGTTGGTGCATTTGTTGATATTGATGAAAAACAGTTGGAAAAAAGAAAAGAAGCAGATAAACTAAGAGTTGCAGTTGCGGGATCGACAGGAAACCTATTTACAACACTTGTCTTCTTTATCCCGACTTTTGCTCTGCTGTTGCTGCTGCCTAACTTTTATTCTAACGAACTGATGGTGTCTGGTTTTGCTAGAAATATTTCATCAGTAGGTGCCCCATTGACAATGGATACGAAAATTGCATATGCTAATGGAATTGAAATAAGTTCATTTGATGATTTTTCCAAAGTTAAGCAAACATTTGAACCAAATAGTGAAGTAACATTGATCACAGATAAAGGGACAACGATAGTCAAAACAGATGAAAACGCAAGGATGGGTATTTATCTCTCACAACCGATTAAAAATGAATTTCTTTGGATAAAAAGCATCTATACCGTATTAGGTCTGATTACTGTCCTGAATTTCTTTATCGGGATAATCAACCTTCTTCCAGTAGCTGCATTTGATGGATACAGGCTGTTTGAGATTGGAGTTAAGAATAAGGCTGCAGTTAAACTTATTTCGTATACAATTATGATCGCATTTTTGTTCAATGTTCTTCCATGGTTCTGGAAGAGTTAAATTAAAAACTAGGAACGCTAGGAATATCGTACTCTTTTATTTTTTTAAGCATTTTTGGTAAGTTCAACAGTACACTATCAAAATTATAACCTATAATCTCAATTAACTTTCTTAGTACCTGCTCATCGAACCAAGTTTTTCTATAAACAAGATAATGAACTGCTTCCTCTTTCGTCATCGACCAAGTCCTGTAACGTCTTTTCTGCATCATTGCATCGAAAACATCAATTGGCGTAACTATCCTGGCGCTAATTGGGATTTGATCTCCGTTTAGCTTATTGGGATAACCGCTTCCGTCTAAATGCTCATGATGACAACCAACCCCTGCCGCAGCTGCTTCTCGCTCTCTCCATCCTTCGCATATATCCCTTGTTTTCTTCTCACCATTCGAAACATGAGCCCTGATCAAGTCTTTCTGTTCCTCCGTTAATAAATCTCTTGGAGTTTCCATAAGCTGTCTGTGCTCTCTAAACAAGTTTTCCTTTCCAACATCCTGCAAAGCCCCAACAAGATAAGCAACTCTTCGATCGAATTCAGGCAGTTCGAGTGCTGATGCAAGCTTGTATGCAGTATTTGCACAACGCATACTATGGAGCATAGTGCCGCGATCAAAATTAAGTGCTGAATAAATTTTGACGGCTTTCATCATATGTTCTGGAGGAATTTCTGCCAATTGAAAAGGTTTAGAAGAAGCAACTTTTGGTGAACGGATAAGTCCGCTATTTTTTGTCTGATCTAACATCTTTTTCATAATATAATGATATTTTTATACTATTTATATTTAATCTAATGGAAAAAGAGTTTTAGAATTACTAGTGTTCTACCGACGAGATTAGAAACCGAAAATAGATCTTGTTGGAGCAGGTGCTGGCGAAGAATAACCGCTGGATTGGCTTGACCTTTCAGCTTTAACCGATTTTACACCCCATTCTTTTTCTGCACGTTGGTCGAGAAGTGCAGGCCCTTCCTTAAGGCCAGTGAATATTGCAATTACTTCGATCTTTTCACCGAATTCTTGATCCATTCTTGCTCCCCAGATTACTTCCGCATGAGGATCTACGTGATCAGTCAATTTCTCTCCTATTTTATTAGCGTCGCCGAGAGTCATATCAGGTCCACCAGTCAAATGCAAAAGAACTCCTCTTGCGCCCTTTGGATCAACATCAAGCAACTTATGATCTAACGTATTTTTTACAACATCATCAACTTTATTGATTCCTTTTCCTTCACCAACTGCAATCATACTAACTCCACCACCTGACATGACTGACCTTAGATCAGCAAAGTCCAGGTTGATTAATGAGGGTTGCAGCAATGTTTCACTGATTCCACGGACTGCTCTTGCAGTCACTTCGTCAGCAACCATGAATGCCTGTTCTATCGGTAGGTTTGGAACAAAATCAAGAAGCCTGTTATTATCGATAATTACTAGCGTATCGCTAGATTTCCTTAGTTCTTCTAACCCCTTAAACGCTTTCTCAAGTCGTGCTTTTTCTATTTTGAATGGAAATGTGACTATTCCGACTACGATCGCACCTTCATGCTTAGCGATGTCAGCAACCACAGGTGATGCTCCCGTGCCTGTTCCTCCACCCATACCTGCACATAAGAATACTATGTCAGCACCCTCAAGTTCTGACTTTATCTCAGCTCGTGAACTTTCTGCTGCTTTCATTGCGATGTCTGGATAACCTCCAGCACCTAGACCTTTAGTAATATTAGCTCCAATCAGAACACGTCTTGCCGGTGCAGTAACTGTGTTTAAGTGAATTCTGTCTGTGTTAACTGCAAGCAGTTTAGCTCCTTTAGTCCCGTAGTCTATTAGTCTCTTAATAGTATTACAGCCTCCTCCACCTACACCTACAACAATAACCTGCACACCTGAAGTAGAGAAGTCCTTAACCATCTAATTGCCTCTTATGTTTCTATGATGGTTGTTGGTTAAAAGAATTTATAAAGTTATTTAGTTCCTTCTGAATCTCCTTGATTTGGAATTGTTGATATAATATTTGTAATTTTTTCGATTTCTTTCATAAGTTGTTTAATGTCGTTAGTTAAATCCGCCGTTCCTTTTTCTTCTGTCTTAATCCTTTCCATTAAATTTTCACGCTGTTCACGCAATTCCCTATTTTCTTGTTCAAGAATCGAAATGTGAACTCGTCTATCTTCCAACGAAGCATTCAATCGATCATTTAGAATAGAGTTAGTTTCAAGCAGATTGGTTAGATGAAAAATATAAGCTCTTGCTTCAGATGGAAGTGCTTTTTGTAATTCTTCAGATAACGATAACCGGTTTAGTTTGATTGAACTCATCTTCTCAAGACGTTTTTGTTTTGCCCTTTAGAAGATGGAGCGGATTTAACTCTCTCCCTTGCATCCTTTTCCACAAATCCTTTTAGTACTTCAGTGGTTTTTTGATTTTCTATTTTAAGCACGTTATTTTCCTTAACTTTCTTATTAAGTGCATCAATCAGATTGTTTGCTTGAGCTTGGTAAGCACCCAAAGTTTTTTGATAATCGGTGTCCTTTTGAGTATCTGCTTTTCTGGATGCCTCAGAGATCTCACCTACTGCTTCGCTTGCAACCTGCCTAATAAGTGGATCACTAGAATTAAGTTGTAAATTCACTAGTTCGGGCAACACAGTCTTGTCACCGAGCTTAACAAGGGTTTCAATAATTTTTAGCTTAACAACAGAAATGGACTCGTTTTCCAACTGGCAAGCTAAAGCAGGCAACGTCTGCGGATCTGGATCTTTATAGATCTCCTCAACAGCAGACCAACGTTCTTTTGGATCCTTGCTCAAAAGCAAACGACTAAGCTGCATTGAAATCACAGGATTTGAAATACCAGTGGATAATACTTTCAATATCTGTCTTTCTTGCCTACTCTGATAAAGTTTGACACAGTAGAAAATAAAAAAACCAAGGAACAAGGAAACTCCTGCAATTATCATAGTTCTCTTAAGAGTTATTCGATTAGCAACTGCAGTTTTAGTGTCTAAATCTTTCTTCAAACTACTAATTTCTTTATCAAGTTTTGAAACTTCTTTCATTTTAATTTTTAAATTAAGACGCAGGATATCTTCCAGCCCATTTATGTCTTGAGTTAACTTCTTTACTTTTTCTTTCAAAAATTCAATTTCCTTATCTTTTTCTTCTCTTTGCTCCCTGAGTGCTTTTTTGAGATCGTCTTCCTTTGTCAAATTTTCATTAAATGAAATACGATATTTTTCTAGTTCAGATTCCAACCTTTTGGTTAGGTCTCCAAGCGCGACTTGAACATGCCTGTAATGGGATTCTTGATCATTTAGCTGGTTTCGTAAAAATATTTCATTTTGTTCGGCTAGCTTTCCGGATTCATGTGCTTTCTTATAAGCTATTTCAGCTTCTTTAGCTCTTTTAACAGCCTCAAGCATGTCTCTAGTTGCATCCTTAATACTCTCCCGTAGTTTTTCTATTTCAGGTTCAAGCGCTGCGATTTTGTTAGCTTGAATACTGATTAAATTAGATTGTGTACCTACTTGCAGATTCAGGTTTTCTTTAGCTAATTCGCTCTGTTTTAATTCTTCCTGCATTCTAACTAGATTTGTCTCTAGAAGTTTTATTTTTTCAGAGTATAACTCCAACTCTTTAGAATAGATTTGTATCTGATCTTCGGCCAATTTCTTACTATTCTGAAAGTCCTGAATTCGTAACATTAACCCTTTGTTTATTTTTTCTAAATCCGCTAATTCTCTAACTCTCTGCTCTTGTTTATAGATATACTCTCGAAACTTTTCTAGATCAATATCGTATGTTTTCAGTTCTTGTTCAAGACTCGATTTTCGGTCAGATCTAACTGGAAACATATCTGGAGGCATAATTATACTACCTATTTCTTATATAAATACCTATCCTTTTAGGGAGTTTTGATGCTCAACTCTCAGACATTTGTCCATGAAAACAGTCATCCCGGCATTTCTTGCCTTCCTTGCTGCTGCCTCTTCGGAGATGCCCGATTGCATCCAAATAACATAAGGGCGGTTGAATTTCTTTTTGATCTCGATTGCTTCCTCAACAACTGACAGAACTTCTGAAGAAGGTCTAAATATGTTAACGATCTCAACTGATCGTTTTAGCTCCTCTGGCATTTCACTAAGGCTTGAATATGCTTTTTCACCGAAGATTTCGACAGCAAAAGGATTGATAGGAATTATACGATAGTCGTGTGTCCGCATATACGCAGGCACACTGTTTGCATCCTTATATGGATCGCGTGAGCATCCGACAACTGCAATAACTTTGTACTTTTTCAGTATGTAGCCAGGATCGACAGACGTGCCAATTGTCATATCTACCTGACACTTTGTTTATTTTTATCTCTTTCGCTAAATAGGATAATGAGAGCATTTATTGCGGTTGAAATCCCGAAGGAGATTAAGGAAAAAATAGCAAAGCTCCAGTCGGAACTTCCAGTTTCAGATAAAATCAAGCTGGTTAAACCGGAGATTATTCATATCACACTTAAATTTCTTGGGGAAATGGATGAGAAAGATACAGACGAGATAAAGAGGATAGTCTCATCAGTTCGGTTCGACCCCTTCCCTGTAGATGTAACCGGAGTAGGAGTGTTTCCAAGTGAACAGTTTGTCCGCGTTGTTTGGATCGGAGCAGATAATGAAAAGCTGACTGGGATTGCAAAGGAACTGGACAAAAGACTAGAATCTTTTGGTTTCAGATCTGAGAAGTTTGTATCACATCTTACAATAGCAAGACTAAGGGAAAAAGTTGACTTGCAAGACTTCTTATCGAAGCATAAAAACGACTATTTTGGCCAGTTTGAAGTTAAGGAAATAAAGCTAAAGAAAAGCACACTTACCAGTGAAGGACCGATTTACTCAGATTTGTAGGTTAACCTTGCCACTGATCTCGTTCTTTTCCATCTTGCCCAGTAGAACTGTTTAGCTTATCGACTGCTTCGTTGATCTTTTGAACAAGTTTTTTTATGCTTCCGCTAAGCTGGCCGTTTAATCCCGTAATCTCGTAGATTCGTTTATCTTGGTCTAGGGATTCTAATCTTGATTTAACATCTAACAGATCCTGTTTTTTAAGTTTATTCAATTCGTTAAATCTTAATAGATTGTATGAACCTTTTTTTTCATGTAGATTGATCCAGAGTACTCTAGTTATAGCTTCTCCGCCTTCAACGTTTGCTAAGTCCCGTAATAGACCTGCAGGTATACTAGTTCCATTTCTCGTTTTCGTCGCCCCGTTATGCCGCTGTTAATCTGCTGTTTATCTGCTGTTAATCTGCCTAACGACGATTAGTAGAAGTAGGGTATTTAAACTTGTGTTAGACAATCGACGAAATTAATCGTATCCTTCGTAGTCTTCTTTGATTGCTTCTCGTTCCATCTGAGTATTGAGCCCGTCAACAATTTGACTGAAACGTGTCAAACAATCTTTTTGTGCACTAGGCTCTGTTTCGGCTACAACTTTCTTTAGACCAAGGTTTAACAAGTCCATGGCAGATAGTTTCTTATTCTGATACAAGATATACGCCACGTAAGATATCATCCAGACATCTTTAACATCCAATGCGTGATCTAACAGATCTTTAGCATCGTACGATCCAGAGTCATATAGTGTAATAAGCTTTCTGAGATCTTTTATCATTTCTATGCGTTCACATAACGTTTTTCTATCCTTTTCTTCACTTTCTCCTCCTATTTCCCTGTTTTCAACGTCCTTTATCGATTCTTCGATTTGATTAATCTTGTCAATTAGAGACGCTTCTCTGCTCTTTTCTAACAGGTCTAATTCACAGATACGTACCATTTTTCTAACATCCGGATCTGAGGATTGTCTTCTTATCTCCATAAGAGCTTCTTCATCAAAACGTTCTGTCAGAATGCATAAACAGTAGCCTGTAACAAGAATGTTTTTTCGAGCTGAAGAAACTTTACTTATCAACTCTTCACGCGGTAGTTTCTCTAACCGTTCCGTTTTCCTGGTTACTTCAAAAATATGAATCTTATGGAATAAGGACTTAACACTTTCCGCTCTGACAATACGTTTTCTCCTACCTAGGAGCATCCTAGTAAGACCTTCAGATTGTGTTTCTAAGCGTTCGAATGCCTTTGGAAATTGATTAATTGCGTGACTAACAATCTCCTGTCTGCCTTTTCTAGAATTTGGCAAGCTCTCATCGCCGCTTCCTGATAGTTTAGAATGTTGATCCATGCTATGCATAGTTATATGGTGCATAATTTATTTATATATGTTTCGTTCTACAAATAGAACAGAATATATTGTTTTCTAGCGAAAATGTATTAGTATGGTAAAACCACTTGTTAAATTTAAGATCTCTAAGATTGTTCAGGAGACGCCAGAGGTAAAAATGCTCAGATTTGAACCTATTGAGCCATTTGACGTCAGTTTCAAGCCAGGCCAATTTGTGAATCTCTACATAAACAAAGATGGAGAACCGATCAATGCTAGGCCGTATTCCATTTCTTCTTCTCCTTTGGATAAGAAAGGAATTGAACTGACTATAAGGATAGCTGGAAACTTTACTCAGCAGGTCGACAAGCTGAAGGAAGGAGACGTCGTTAAGCTCAATGGCCCATTTGGAAGATTTGTCCTTGACGAAGCTATGATGAAGGAAATTGTGATGATTGCAGGAGGAACAGGCATAGCTCCATTTGTTTCAATGATAAGATATGTAAATGAAAAGAAACTTGACACAAAAATAACTGTATTTTATAGTTCGCGGACGCCTGAACACATCATGTACTTTGATGAGCTGAATAAGATTCAGAAGGAAAACAAAAATATCAAAGTAGTCTTCACGTGTACAAGGGAAGTTAATCACGAATGGAATGGAGAAAAAGGCAGGATAAATGAAGAAATGGTAAAAAGGCACGTTGACAAAGCAAATGATGGATACAGCTTCATCTGCGGGCCTAATGAGATGGTAGAGATGGGCGTACAGATTTTCAGGAATATAGGGATTCCAGATGATAAAATTATCTTAGAGAGATGGGGATAAAATGAAACAAATTCAAAAGATAAGTAGAGAAATAACAAAAATCCGAAATAAAATAAATGGATCCACATCGACAAAAAATCGTATCGCATTATCAAACCAATTAGTTCGTTTAATGAACATGCACTATACTCAAAAGTTATTTAGGATTTAAGTAAAAAAGTAGTAATGAGTTATATTCTACCTGTTCTTTTAATTTTAAACCAATTGTTTGTTTTAGATCCCTTTATTACACTAATTCTATGTTAAACTGAAACATCACAAATATTTAATACCTACTAGAAATTGTTACATGAAGGTTGCAATCTATGCTCGAGTCTCAACAGAAGAGAAAGGACAGGACGTAGAGAACCAGCTTGTTCAACTTAGGCAATTTTGCAAGGCCAGAGAATATGAGATCTATAAGGAGTATAAAGAGAACATAACTGGAACAGGCAAAAAAGTTCGACCTCAATTTGAAGAGATGATGGAAGAGGCTAGGAAAAGAAAGTTTGACGCCGTCCTTGTTTGGGCTTACGACCGTTTTAGCAGAGCGGGGTTGAAAGATATCAAAAATATTCTTGATTTAAACGAGTGGGGCGTCAAATTTATCAGTTACCAGGAACCTTTTCTTGATACAACTCATCAGCTATCTGAGATGCTGATTCCTATTTTTGCTTGGATTGCTAAACAAGAGGCAAAAAAAATAAGTGAGAGAACAAAGGCAGGGCTTGAAAGAGCAAAACGTGAAGGAAAAACTCTCGGAAGGCCGAGAGGTAATGATCAAACTGAAAAAATTCTTCAATTGAATAAGGAAGGAAAAAGCTTAGGAGAAATTGCTAAGGAACTGGGTACATCAAAAGAAACAGTTAGAAGAAGGCTTAACGCAGTTAAAACACGATAGTTTTAGGATAAGCTTCGTCGTAAACCTATTTCGAGTTGGCAAAGCTTTATATATTTTGCTTACATATCTATTCTAAGAAAGTTTGAGGCCAGAAAGTACATTAGAAATAAATTTACAGAAAGGCGACAAACATATCAAAAAAGGGAGGCAAAAATATGACAAAACTATTAAGACAACTAAAAGAAAATTTTGGTAAATGTGAAGTGTGTCCTAGCGAACAAAATGTGTTTCACACAATGACAAATAAAGTTTGCGCACTTTATTCTATAAACGAGGATGTAAACAAACACGTACCAACTAAGAGATGTAGAACCCACGAATAAACTCAGCCGTGCTAAGCGACTTAGAATAAAAAAGTGAAAAAATGGCGACAATAATATCCATGTTTAGGTCAGTGGCAGGTATGTCGCAGACACAGACATCGAATCAAACTGTGAAACGATTTACTGAACACAAAGGTCCTAGTGAGAATCGTATGCACACACGCAAAAAAGTTAATCTGGTTGGATACGTCTACCGAGTTGACATGTGGGGAACCTCATCGATAGCTAGCTCTAAACCGGTTAATATATTGGATCTAAGTTCCGGCGGTGCGCGAATTAAAATAGAAAATGTGAGACCGGCTGAAAAATTGTTTATTGCAATAGAGTTCAATGGAGAGCGAAGCAAAAGCATCGAGAGTACAGTCGTAAAAATTGAAGAGACTGCTACTGAAATGTCTTTGAATGGAAATGAAACGAGAGTGTATTCAGCTAGAATTAAATTTGATGACGTAGACAGAGATACTAAAAAACAATTGGAAAAATATCTTCAATCTTTGAATTAAATCTATTTTTAAATTAGTTAGCTTTACACTAGTTATTTTTTAGTATAAGGAACCAGTAGAATAGATATTTAAGGAATAAATTTCTAAAAATAATAATGAAATTAAACTCTGCAGTAAATTTTCCTTCAAACGCACCGCAAACTTGTATAGAATGCACGTCGAAGTGTTGTACCAACAGAGAGACAGTTGTACTTTTTCCTAGCGAAGTAGATAGTTTTAAGAAAAAAGTTCCTGATGCTGAAAATGCAATAATGGAATTTACGAATAAGAATGGAACTACGATCAATACACTAAAACAAACTACAAAAAGAAAATGCTATTTTTTACAAGAAGATGGAAAGTGTGGAATTTATGAGAATAGACCGCTGGAATGTAAGATTTATCCAGTAATTATGGAATTTTCTGATGAAGCAACTAAAAAGAAAAAGAATTTCTTTGTCAAAAAAGAATATTGTCCACTTTCTGATAAAATAAAAGTAAATGAAAAAGAATTGCAGAAAGAAATTGAAAAAATAAAACAAAATTTGTCTACAGATTGGATTTCCGAGTATCAAAAAATACCATAAACTGAAAATTGATGCATTTTCTCGACGTAAAAATTTACTGAAAGAAATTTATATTTTTATCAAAAATTTTGAAGATTTTTTGTGAATTTTTCAGAAAATTCACATGAATCATTTTCGACGGTAAAAAGTGAAAAATAAATATTTTTTTAACGTCGGAGACGTTGAAAAAAAAGAAAGGTATTTAAAGGTATTTTATAAGAAATGCAAATTGAGGCGATTGTATGGAAAGTTTAATCAGATCAGTTACAGGCAGTAGCGCAAGCGAAGATAATTTAGGACCAATCGAACACATCAAAATTGCTGTGGTCGGTGCAGGAGGAGGAGGGAATAACACCCTTAGCAGACTTCTGAAGTATGGAGTTAAAGGAGCAGAACTAGTTGCTGTTAATACAGACAACCAACATCTTGCGACACTTGACGAACGTATACAGAAAATTTTAATCGGCAAGTCTATAACAAGAGGTCTAGGAGCAGGAGGATTCACTGAAGTGGGTCAAAAAGCAGCAGAAATTGACAGACCGTTGCTTGAAAGAGCACTCAAAGATGCTCAGTTAGCATTTCTATGCGCAGGTATGGGTGGAGGAACCGGAACAGGATCCGCACCAGTTATAGCCGAGATTGCAAAGCAACAAGGAGCAATTACAGTTGCTATGGTTACATACCCATTCGCACTTGAAAAAGCGCGCAGATCCAAAGCAGATGAAGGAATTCAGAAGCTGAGGAAGCACACAGACAGCGTTATCATAATTGATAACAACCGACTCGTACAACTTGTTCCGAACTTGCCAATGGCTGAGGCATTCGGAGTTGCTGATGAGATACTTGCAAGAGCAATCGGTGGACTTGTCTGGACAATCACACAACCATCACTGATCAACATCGATTTTGCTGATGTAAGATCGATCATGGGCAGCGGAGATGTCGGATTCATCGCAGTCGGAGAAGGACGCGGTACAAACAAAGTGCAGTCTGCAGCTGAAGGTGTATTGAAGAACAGGTTGCTTGATGTTGACTTTGAAGGAGCAAAAGGAGCATTGATCCACATTAGTGGTGGCAATGATCTGACACTTGGTGATGCAATCAAGGCTGGAGAAATCATAACAGACAGAATGGACAGCCAAGCATCAGTTAAGTGGGGTGCTCGTTTGATCCCAGGATACGATGGCAAGATTGAAATCGTAGCAATCGTCACTGGTGTGAAAGGAGTATCAGTTGCTGGAATACAGGTTGAAGACAAACAAAAAGAAGGACCAGTATACGGTGACATTGAAATAATTGGATAAATTTGTGAGCTTGAAGGATGGTCGGATGTAAAAGTCCGACCAAAATTCAGGTAAAACAAAGTAAAAATAGTAAAAAATAAGAAAAGTATGAAGTGAAGGTTTGGTGGTGCGACCTACCAATCTGATCATGGATTAACAAAATAGGCAAAAAAAGAAAATGACATGTAAAAATCATCGTAAATCGATGTGAGGCTTGATGATATGGATAGTATACTTGATTCCCTTCGGGGATCTGGAACAGGACACAGTACAAATGTAAGCGAAAAGGACTACCTTGGGTCCGACAAGATAAAAATCTTGGTTGTTGGTGTAGGCGGTGGAGGCTGTAATACAGTTTCTCGTATAACGAGAATGGGTATTAAGTCTGCAGATACAGTTGCTATAAACACCGATATGACGCATCTAAAGATTACTGAGGCTCAGAAGAGACTACTAATCGGTCAGAATATAACACGAGGACTTGGAGCAGGAGGATTCCCAGAGGTTGCACGCAAGTGCGCTGAGGCAAACCGAGACAAGCTTCGTGAGATTGTTGGTAAGAGTGAACTAGTCTTCTTAACAGCAGGTATGGGTGGAGGAACCGGTACGGGAGCAGCACCTGTAGTTGCAGAAATTGCAAAGCAGGAAGGAGCAATCGTAGTTGGTATGGTTACTTACCCATTCGCACTTGAAAAATCAAGAACCGAAAAGGCAAGATGGGGACTTGAAGAACTAAGAAAAGCATGTGACACAGTAGTTGTTATTGATAACAACAGATTGGTTTCGTATGTTCCAAACCTTCCAATAAATGAGGCATTTAATGTTGCAGATCAGATCGTTGCGCAAGCAGTTAAAGGAATTGCTGACACGATCATGTTCCCAAGTCTAGTCAATATCGACTTTGCTGATGTCCGATCGATAATGGGCAATGGTGGAGTTGCAATGATTAGCGTTGGTGAAGGTAAAGGTACAAACAAAGTTGAACAAGCAGTCGAATCGACTCTGTCACACCCACTTCTCGATGTGAGTTATGAGGGTGCAAAGGGTGCTCTTGTTCACATTACTGGTGGACCTAATCTGACACTAGGTGAAGCAACAAAGATTGGTGAAGGAGTTACTGATGCGTTCGACAAGAATGCAAACGTCATCTGGGGAGCAAGAATCATACCAGAACTTGGCGACAAGGTAACTGTGACATCCATTATGACCGGAGTCACTTCGACTCAATTGTTGGGTAACTTAGAGCCTGAGAAGGAGAAGCAAAAACTAGAGATCGAAGAGATCAGCTGGAGATAAGAACCGAGGTTCTTATCATCTCCTGGTTAATCTTGGTTAAACCCTGGTTTAAACTCCAGGTTTTTTCCTTTTTTTTCTATTTCTTTTTGTTTTTTTACATGCGGTGGGTTGGAAAGAACCGAAAAGCTAATATATATGATTAGAGTGAATATAACTGAGTGATAAAATGATGAATAAAAGAAATGGAATAATGAAAATGGTCGGTGGCGTGAAGATCCCAGATATCCAACCAAGCATTAAATTTAGTGCTAAACCTTTAGTTTCTGAATTTACTATAGCCGAGATAGGTGCTGCGAGAGTTGTTGAACAAGGAAAAAATGTCCACATTACTAGTTTAGAGATACAAAAATGTATTCGAACTATTAACGACGTAAATGCGACAAATGCTGAAATAATACTTGCTCAAGCAACGTTATCAAAACATAAAATTATTTCAACTAAGACATTACAAGAATTGAAAATTAAACCAAAGGATCAGACCGTAATAAATTAGGCGACACAGAATAGAAATTAATAAGGAGGAGAAAACATGGCGACACAGACGAGACGAATAGGAATATCAGAACAACCAGTAAAACTTTTACCACGAATGAGACAACATTTTTCTAATGAGGATGTTTGGATTTCAAAAGTGACAGAACGTATAGATCAAAAAGAGTTTAGACCAACAAAGACTTTGGTCACATTTTTGAAGGCACAAGTAGCTAATGGATTAAATTCGGACCAGAAAATAAAAATTCTTTCCAGAATACTTAAAGAAATCCAACCCCCAGAGGAATATCTTAAAACAATTAATAAGGTTAAACAAGATACCTATAAGCTAAGATATGATTCTGAATGCAGAAAGTTGTGGGTGTTTGCTGAACTGGAATATGAAGAGCTTCTTGACAACCTAGAAAAAATAAACAAAACAAATACTAATTAAGCTTGATAGTCTTGAAGAGATAGTAGTAACAAAGACGATAAGACATGTATAAGCTTAATGTTTAAAATAATTAGATGTTAGCTAATGCTTAGTTCAGAAAGTAAAGTGTGTGGGAAAATGACATATAAGTTTGGCGATACGCCACCTAGCAAAAGACAGATAGATCCTGAATTAGCTATGCTTGGCACACCTAAAAGATATAGGGTTGCCAGCAAACAACGCAAGGCAGACGAAGCTGAAAGAAAAAGGAATTGGCTTCATAAAGAAAATTTAACGCTTTTTAATGAAATGCCTGCACTTAATTCAAACGGAGAGTATTTGGAAGAAAGAACCAAAATGCTTGAACAGTTTAGGAAAGAGAGAACGAAAGAGGAGTCTGACAGTAACATTAGCATAGTGTTTAGGAAAGAGAGAACGAAAGAAGCTTCTGATAGTAACATTAGTATAGTGTGTAGCTTAGTGCCTGCGAAATATGCTGAAGAAGGTGCTCAAGAGCTGAAGGAACTGTCTAAGAAAATCAGGACAAACACAAATATCATTATTTCAGAAGAGGAAGCAGTTAAACTTTGGAGAATGATGTATCTCACACAAGATGCTGAGCAGTTTAGAAAAATTTTCAGATCTTTGGTGCTCCAACGTTTCTGCTAGTTAAGAAGTATTGAACGCTTAAGAATAGATGCTTTAAAGCTGAGTGAAATAACTTATCTCTTGCTAATTCTTGCTATTTTATTTTTTTATATTTTTATTTTTTTATATATAACTGCTTAGGTTTATTTCTTACTCTTCTTAACTATGAAAGTCATGTAGATGTAAGCTAGAACTATTAGAACAATGACCAGTCCGATTAGCATAGTTGTATCCAAGCCGAACAGCTTCTGTTGAGCGGTTGGCGCGATAATATTTGCAACTGTTTCTGCAGCAGGAGCAACAGGAATCTCTTCTTCGCTGAATGTTACTGCGAAGTAACTGAAACCTGGCGTTTCTGCTTCGAAATTGAAGGAAAGGTCATCACTTCCTTTAACAGAAGTTGGAAGATTGTTCCATTTCCCATCAGCAAATCTGCTTAGGACGATGCTGGTTGCTGCTTTCCCATTAAGAGCTGACTTCTCCAGTTTGAATGTAATGGCGGCCTTACTGATATCTGATGTTGCGATGTTTTCTACACTGATGCTTAGATACTTGAATGCCTGATTTGGTGGTTCTGGAACCTCTGCAGGCTTTGTATCAATCTTTTTAATATCTATTTTAACATTTGTAAGTGCTTTTGTTGCTGTGAATGAAACATCTGAGACACCCGTGGTTGCTACTACTTGCTGAGAGATGCTTGCGCTTGCTCTCTGTTCAGCTGCAACACGTGGAATTGTGATCTCTACTCCGCCTGTTGTAACAACTTCGACTCTTTCCTTTGCAATGTCAGGAAGCTGTGAAGCTGGTGGTTGAACACCGCTTGGAGTTGTTTCAGGTGGAGTTGTAGATGGAGGCGTAACTGGAGGAGTTACTGGTGTAACAACTGGAGGTGTTGTTGTAGTAGTATTTGTTGTAGTTGTTGTACTGCTTGATGAGGATGATGAAGACGCGACAGAAACCGCGAATGAAGTAAAGTTATTAGTTGTCATCACATTTCCAGCCGTATCAGCACAGCTTATGAAGTAAGTGTAAGCAGCATTTGAAAGACTAGTCAAACTTATATTGTGGATAGTTGTACCAGTTGTTGAGAAATTAGAGGACATATTTGAATAAGTCAGATTAGACGTTGAATATCGACACGTCGAATTTTCACTAGTTGTTGCATTTAATGTTACTGTCGAAACAGTGAAAGTTTCATTTGGCCCAACGGCAGTTATATTCGGTAGAACTGAATCACCAGTTGCTGAAGCATTCGTACCTGTCGATTGAGCATTACCTGCATTATCAGTTGCTCTTACTTGGTATGACCAGACCTGACCATTTGTTACATTCGTATCAGAATATGTTGTTGCCGTACTTGAGGTTGTTGTTATAAGTGTTCCATTTCGGTATATCTTCTGGTTTGCGACACCACTGACTGAATCATTTGGTAAAGTCCAATTCAGAAGTATTGTTGCATTTGCTCTTGGTATTGCAGATATTGAAGAGACATTTGTTGGAGCTGTGAAATCGATCCCAAAGGAAACATCAACGTTGTTTGTTGCATTTTGTATGTTGCTTGAGGAATCTTGACATGCAACTGAATAGTTATAATTTGCTTGGTTAAGTGATGCAATTGTACAGTTTCCTGAACTGCTTGTTACCGTACAACTCTGGCCGCTGGACATGGATGAATAATTGGAATCTGATGTTCCGTATCGGCAAGACATTCCCGATTCTCCGGAGATAGCTATAGAGGTTGCACTGTTGTTTGATGTATCCCAATATGACGAAGCAGTATCCCCTTCAACAGATACAAGGAAAGTTGACGGAGGGATAGTGTCAGTCGCACCGATACTAACGTTATAATATACTGTTGGAGCACTTGCTGGCGATGTATTTGAATTTGATGAACTGTCAACTGTTGAAATGTAATATTGAACTCCGGAAGTATTCACAACACTTGAAGGAATGTTTGCGCTGTAAGTATTACCTGATGCAGACATCGATGTTGAAGAGAATGACCCAGAATTATTGTTTTTATAATAAAGTGTCGCAGAACTGACAAGAACATTGTCTGTAATTACTGCTGAAATTGCTATTGCAGTATTATTTGTTCCATTAGTAACAGTTGTATGATTTAGAGTTGGAGGATTTGTATCACTGCTCTGAACAGTAATGGCAACGGTTGAACTTGAGACAGAACCATCATTTGCTACAACTACAAGTGAAACAGTATAAACTCCTGAAGAGGAATATGTGTGATTAGTATTCACACCTGTGGCACTCGTGTTATCTGCGAAATTCCAGTTATAACTGACAATTGAACAAGAGCTACATGACGATCCAGAGCCATCTAAACTAACATTTGCACCAATATTAACAGTTTGTGGTGATCCTGCATTTGACGTTGGCGCTGCAAATGCAAAAGAAAGTAAAAATAAAAAGGCTATTACAACTACAGCTAACTGGGTTGAAATAAGATTTAATTTCATAAAATACACTCGCTTATAAAATTTTTAGAACACATACCTTGTTTAACTTATAGTAATATTCTTAGTCACATTTGATGTCGTAACATTGGCAACAGCAGATGCAGTTAAGTTACCGCTCACAGCAGTAACATTATAGACGGCTGGAAGCAATCCGCTGATTGAATATGCTCCTCCGACTATTGAAACATTTGAATATGAAGTATCAGATGATGGATCTATTGCTATAACTAACAATCCTGAGGTTGCGGTTGCATTTACTGAAACGTTTCCTGAGATTGAATAGGTTGTTACGGAACTAGTTGAATTTAATGAAATATTTAGTATCACATTATTTACAGTTATAGAGTCATTGAAATAGGAGAAGTAACCTGGTTTGAACACGTTCATGTGATAAGACCCTACAGGTAGAGATATGATATAGGTGCCGTTGACGTTTGTCTCAGCATGCTGTCCAACAAATGCAGTCTCATTCCATATATCAACGAATGCACCAAATAATCCTGATCCGTTAGAGCTTATAGTTCCATTAAGCGTTGCGAAGGTGCTTGCGTTATAAGTATAATTTCTCTGAACTACTGTCGCATTGACAGATACGTTTGAGTCAAACTTGTTTGGTACTCCAACTATTCCGAAATCAACAAACATATCGAAATTGCCTGCTTCAAGGCTTGTAAGGTTGTAATATCCTGAGTCATTAACAGTCGTACTACCGTAACTGAATGCAGTTTTCGACCATGCATTCACACGTGCGGTGGTTATAGGTGTACCGTTCGAGTAAGTTATATACCCATCTAGCCCTCCTGATGCTGCAACAAGTGCTATGTTTCCTAGATCAGTTGTTCCACTAGAAACAGTTACACCAGTTACAGTCTTGTATCCAGTAGTGCTTCCATAAGGTGGGTTGATGAATAGTACATAATCAGATCCAGGTGAAAGTCCACTTATTGTGAATGTTCCGTCATCTGATGTTCCATCATAACCAAAACTGAATGCTGTTTGAGACCATGCATTAACAAAAGCTCCACTAACTGAACTGTTAGCTGCATTAACGATCTTTCCGGTTATCGAACCACCACTACCGAGCGTAAAGTTGAGTTGTGTTTCATTTCCTTCCGTAATATTTGCGTCACCATTACCGCTTGTGTAAGAAGTACCGTATGGTGGTTCAACATGAACTTTGTATAACCCAGAAACAAGACCTGTTAAGTTATAACTGCCGTTGGCATCTGTTTGTCCCCATCCGAATCCAGATGGCGGTTTGCCTGGGTCTGTTGATGGAATAAACGCATTGATATAAGCGTATGCAATACCGCTGCCGTTAGCGGTTACACGGCCGCTGAGCCTTCCACCGGAACTAAGAGTAAGATTTTGAACAGTTGTTTGTCCTGCAGTTATATTAACGTCATGAGCGAAACCCGTACTTAGACCGCTGCCAAATGGTGGCCATACAGTTATTTCATATTTCCCAGCCTTCAGACCTCTAATAATATAATCACCGTTACCGTCAGTTGCTGCATAACCGAAATCAGATGGTGGTGTGAATGGAGAAGTAGATGGAATGAAAACATTAACGAATGCAAATCCTACTCCACTGCCGTTTGCCAACTTGATGCGCCCGGACAGTGCGGAACCTGCTTTAAGTGTGAAATTAATTAGTGTAGTATTCCCTTCAATTACAACCACACTCTTGGCGAAACCTCTAGAAACATTGGAATCGAAAGGTGGTTCTACTTCTACTTGATAAGATCCATTTGGCAATCCGGAAATTGTGAACCCACCGCTTGAGTTTGACTGAGCCCAGCCAGATCCACCGCCGAATCCTCCGCCGTCTTCCCATGGAACAAACGCGTTAAGAAATGCGTTAGCAACTGGAAGTAATTGACTTGTATTAGTGGCATTAGGGGCAAAAATAAAGCCTGAAATTGAACCAGCTGTACTGAGCGTGATATTAATGACCTGAGTTGTTCCTTCGGTTACGGAGATGTTTGACACATCCTTTCTTGAATAAGCTGAACCGAATGGAGGCTCAACGTGAACCATATATGTACCGTTTGTCAGTCCTGAGAGCGTAACTGTGCCGTTAGCGCTTGTCTGACCCCATGCAAACCCACCGCTGCTTGCAGCAGATGGATTCATTGGATCCCATGGAACAAATGCGTTAACTCCTGCAAATGCCACTGGAGAACCCCCTGCGGTAACATTAACAATTAATTTACCTCCAGATCCAAGTGTAAAATTGCGTCCTATTGTTTGGTTTGTTGATGAAATATTAACATTATTTGCTTTTGCTGAAGAGTAATCTGAACCAAGAGGAGGATCAACAAAAATTTCGTAGATTCCTGTACCGAAACCAGTTAAATTGTATGTTCCATTCCCATCTGTTTGAGTCCATCCTGAACACCCTTCTGCGAATTGGCCAGGTTGTAACTGAGAGTAATCGATATGAACACTGACTCCGGCACCAGAAACGTTGCCGCCTGTACTGTTTGTAATACGCCCATAAACTGTCGCATTACCGCTAGAATTACCGGAACAATACGCTGTTAGCGCCATAAATCCGCCGCCAGGTCCAGTAGCATTTAATGTAAAGTTGAAGGAAGTTGTTGTATTTGCAACTATTGTTAGATTTGGATTGTAACCGACTGAGAAGTTATCTGCAGAGGCAAAAAGTGAGTACGATCCTGCTGAGACATTAGTAAATGTGTAATATCCAGAGGAATTTGTAAAAGTAGAATTAAATGGAGATAATGTTACATTTGCACCGGATAACGGAACGCCAGTAGTTAAATTCCAGACGTAACCTGTAAGATTGCCCGTTCCGTTTGAAGGTGGCGCACCCCCTGTTCCATTGAGATAAAAGTTTTGAGCAATTGTCTGATTTTCAGAAACAGAAATATTAGCAGCTTGTGCTGTAAAACCTGATGCATTAGCCAGTATAGAATAATTTGCTGCAGTAATATTAGTGATGTTATAGAATCCAGAACCATTTGTAAGCGTTGTAATATTCAACCCGAATAAAGTAATAGATGCATTTGCTATAGTCTGATTACTGGATGCGTTATAGACTGTACCATTGATATTACCTGTTCCGTTTGAAGGTGGCGCACCGCCACCGAAAAGTGTCTCATAAGCATACCCTGTTGAGTCACCAAATGAAGTTGGATCAATACCCACTGTTATATTTTCAATTGAAGCCCCGGATGTTTTATTTAGCTTCATAGTTACATTTCTATTCCACACTGTGACCCATGCAAAGTTATCATCAAGCGATACACCGAATGGATTGTGAAGAACTGGATCGGAACCTGTGACAATCACTCCCTGGATTGCACCGCTTGTTTTGTTTAATTTAACGACAGTCATATTTCCATTGTTTGCAACCCATACAGAATCGTTGTCAACTGCAATACCTACGGGAGTAACACCTGTTGAAACGTTGAGCTCTAGCGCATTTGTTACACCGTTCATCCTGAATACTTTCCCTCCAAGAGAGTCAGTAAACCAAACATTGCCTTGTGGATCGATTGCGATACCTTTGGGCCGTATGCCCGGAAGAGGAATTATCGTAAAGTTTGAGCTCTTGTTTAGCTTCCAGATTGAATTATTCATTTCATTAGCAACCCATACGAAATTATTATCGACAGCTACTCCGTAAGCAAATGTGCCTGCAAAATAAGAAGTATCAATCGCATTGCTTGTTTTGTTAATTTTCACAAGAGAACTTACATTCGTTGAAGTATTGTAACCTGTAACCCAAACAAATTGCGGGTCGACTGCGATTCCTACAGGGCTGAAGTTAAGTGAAATATTTGCAATTACTTGATTAGAAGTCATATTAATTCGAGAAGTCTTGTTGTCTAAATTTCGAGTCACCCAAATTGACTCATTGTCGACTGCGATACCTAACGGATCCCACCCGCCTTGGCCTACTCCGGATATATTGAATGCAACAGCGTTAGACGTTTTATTAATTACAGAGATAGTTCCACTAACTCCATTTCCAATCCAAACATATGGGAGTGATAATGCGGAAACAAAAGTGGTGAATGCAAAAAAGACAAAGGCTACAAATAAAATTCGCGAAAGCGAATAATCAATTCCACTAATTTTATTTTTAAGCTCTCCCATTATATACCCACACAAGTAAAAATAAATTAAGATAACTAGGTTATATAATAACAAGGATATATAAATCAAACGGAACCCTGACCAGCTGATACTGTGGTGACTAATTAATCGCCATACTATATCGTCAACAATGTTTCAATCTTTTTCAAATAACTTCTACTTCCATAAACTAAGGGTTAACCCATCCAGCAGCATGAAGTTTATACAGATTTCACCATACAGGGCCTTCATCAGGATACCAGGTAAGTTTAGTAATAACTTAACTACGTTTAGAGTTTAGGCATATTATTAGTTAATATATTATATAACGAAATGAATTAGTCCATTACAAAGGGCCAGTAGCTCAGTGGTAGAGCGCGCCGTTCGCAAGAAACTTTTTCAGGGAAAAAGTTTCATCAAAAAGCGGAAGTTCTTTGATGAAACTTTCTTAGAAAGAAAGTTTCCGAAGCACGACGAGGCCGCGAGTTCGACTCTCGCCTGGTCCATAACATATAAATACTAGAAAGTAGTTATAATAACTGATTTTACATGGGAGAAAATGATCCAAGGGATATAGAGGACTTATTCAGAAAAATTCGAGAGTTAGAAATGAGGATGCCATCGACTCTAAAAAGTAATGATAGCTTATCAAAAGAAATAGCTTCAGAACAGGATGCTAGACAAAAGTTAGATACTCGCGTTGGAAATCTAAATAATGAGTTACGGAAATTGGAAGACGATACAAAGAATTTAAGAAGAACAATTGAAAAACAGGATAGTCAAAAACAAACACTTGAAAAAGATTTGGCAGAAAATGAAAGACTACGACAGGATCTGCAATCAACTAAAGATAGATATGAAAAAGAAAAAATCGCATTAGAACAAAAAAATAAAGAACTATTTGGAACTATGGAAAAACAGGATATGGCTATAAAAAATTTAAATAGAGAAATTGAAAAAGATAGAATAGAACATTCAAAAAAAATCCAGCAAATAAGCGAATCTTTGGAAGAATTAAAAAAAGAAAGGAAAAGATATTACGGAAGTATTTCTGAACTTTTAGCTGCGCATAAAAGAACTGCCGATAGATCTTCAGAAGAAAATAGAGATATTGGGCATAAATTAAGCGTAATAAACCACAATGTCGATTCGTTAGAAAAAAATAAAGCAAACAAAGACACAGTGACAATATTAAATGAGGCGATTTTGCAGAGAGATAAAACATATAGATCACAAATAGAAGAACTAGAAAAACAGATCGGAAATCAGATAGATACAGTAAAAAAAGAAATAAATCACTTGGATGAAAAAACGGATAAAACAATAACCGAAGCTGTTAAATTTTTGGATAAAAAAATTGATGATAAATTTGCAAAGCTTAATACCGATTTAGAACTAACGAACAAATTGGTTACACGAATCCGGAATGGGTTAGAATCTGTTGAAAAATATCTTAATGAAATCAATGGAACTATTGATGAAGGTATTACCTCTCGTTTTAGGCTATTAATTTCTGAAATGAAAACAGAAGTGAAATCTGTTGAAGGCGCATTAGATGTCCAGTACCGAGAGTTAATAGATCAAAATAAACTTGTTATAAGTGAATTAAGAGATAAAGTTGCAGATCTGCATAAAAATTATCAGGAGAATGTGGAATTAGTTAACAAACAGATGAGTCAGATAAAAGAAGATTTTGAGAAGAATAGAACTGAAGCCGAGGGATATAACAAAAACGCGGAAGAGAAACATGAACAACGATTAAAAGAGATACTGAATGAAAGGGAGCAGATTTTACAGAGAACTCAGCAATTTTTTGCTGAGAGCGTTGAAAGAATAAGAAAAGTGTCTGAGGATTCAATCAAACAAAGCTTATCGAGATATGAAACATTAGAAAATCAGTTTAACAAAATTGGGCAGCTCTACAGTTCTGTTCAACAAGAATTGGCCGATTCGAAAAATCAACGTAATACTGAGGCTATAGAACTTAGTGAAAAAGTTTCAGAACTAAAATTAGAACTTTCTAACGCTTTAAAAACTATAAAGGAAGACTCCGAAAAAAATATTCGAAGAATAGAAAAAGAATTAGCAGAAATTGCTTCTTCGGTTGCTAGACAAATTGAAGGCAACGCATTAAAGCTTGGAGAAGCTAAAGGAAGTGTTGCACTTCTCACTAAAAAAATTGAAGAAGCTCACATTGATAGACCTGGCAGTGGTCCGTCTATAGATGAAGCTGTAAAAGAAAAGGATAATGTTCAACTCATAGTTTTGGAAGAAACTCGAAAGACACAACCGCTAGCTCTTACAGATTCGGAAGCTCGTAACGAACTTACAGTTCCAGGTGAACAAGAATTACCAAAACCTGAACCGCAAATACCTGAATCGGATCCAGGATCTATGAAAAAGATAGAAGAACAGTTAAGTTCTGCATTAAACTTAGACCCACTGAACAAAGGACCAACAAAAGAAGAACAAGACCTTAAAGAAAGAACTGCTCAAGTCGTAATTCAGCACAATAAAACACAATCAACTCAACCGTTACAAACAGAAAAGTCATCTAAACCAGAATCTAGACTTAACAGGATATGGAAGAATATCGTAGATCACTGGTAGTTCTAAAATTAAAAGAAATAAACAAATAGACATACATAAAAATCTTATTATCAATTAACACATTGTCTACTATTTTTGGTTTTTGTATGCGAATTGTTCCTTACATTTGGAGAAATGGTCGTCAACAGCAAATTTGACGTCAGGAATGTTAAAACACTTTAAGTGATATTAGATGGCAAAATCAGAAACAAAAACCGAAATGAAACAGCATCTGAAGAGAGATAAGAAAAAGAATTTGAAAAGTAACATCTATTTTCTTGGCCTCGCAAGTTTGCTAAATGATATGGCAACAGAAATGATAACTCCAATATTGCCAATCTTTTTGACATCTGTCCTTGGTGCATCTGGTTTTGCTGTCGGCCTTATTGAGGGATCAGCAAAAGCAGCTGAACAACTGCTTTCAATATTTTCTGGCTGGTATTCTGACAAGATAAGAAAAAGAAAGCCTCTTGTCATTGCAGGTTACTTACTTGCCAATCTGATGAAAGGAGCATTTGCATTTACGACAAGTTGGCCACAGTTTCTTTTTGTCAGATTTGCAGAACGTTCAGGAAAAGCGATCCGCACTCCAGCACGTGATGCAATACTTGCACAATCAGTGGAAGTGAAAGAAAGACGGGCTGGGTTTGCACTACATCGGATCATGGATACAGGAGGCGCCTTAATTGGTCCACTGATTGCAATTGGTCTTCTTGCACAATTCAACAACGACATAAACACCGCAGCTAGATCTATTTTCGTTCTAGCACTGATCCCAGGTTTGATTGCTGTTGCTGTCCTAGTATTTTTTGTCAGAGAACCCCCAGCTACAAAAGAAAGAACAGAAGATAAAAAAAGGAGATTTAACTTCGGTCAAATCTTCAATTTATCTGCTTATGGAACTGGATTTAGAACGTTAGTGATTTCCTTTGTTATCCTCTCGCTTTTGGCACCAGCACTTGCTTTCTTTTATCTAAAAGCATCAGGTTTAGGATTTGACCTCAGCGGTGTGCTCTTGCTTGCATTCCTTTTCAGCATCACATACATATTTGGAGCTGGCGCATTATCCCTGATTTCTAAAATAAAGAAAATTAGCGAAAAACAGGGAATCGTAATTGGTTTGATAGGACTTGCCGTAGTATTTCTTTTCACTGCAAAAGTAACAGATATTGAAAGTTTTACTATATTGCTAGCAATATATGGATTTTTTGTAGGACTTCTTGAAGTTGAGACAAAGGCATATGTGGCTTCGCTTATTGAAAAAGATAGGTTGGCTAGCGCTTATGGCACTTATCAGACATCTGTTGGTTTTGCAACACTCGGAGGCGGAATCGTGTTTGGACTTCTTTGGGACTTCTCCTCCGTCTATGCATTTCAGGTAGCTGCCATCGGAGCATTTATTGCAGCAGGCCTATTCATTGGCAGCTCAAAAAAGCTTGAGAAAAAGAATAAATAGTCAACACGCAAAATTAACTTTCTCAGATACAAAAAATAGATTAATCATGTACGGCAATTGTGACATAAAACCTGAAGAATTTTTGCCGCCTCAAGAGAATCAATAATCAATGCTGCAGGACTGTATCGCAGCCAGCTGGTTCGCTGAAGAATCCGCTGATGAAAAGTTTAAGATAGCCAAGGTAGGGAATACGCAGTAGGACTTTTCCTTTTACATTCTCTTGTGGAACTGCTCCGAAAAGAGAAGAGTCGAAATAATCATTGTTATCTCCTTTCGTTAGGATTACAGTTTTGTTTCCTGCTGTGAGCTTTGCATAAGCCCTGTGAATAATATCACCTTGGAATCTGCTTAATGATTGCTGAGGAGTATAAACGATGACGTCATTTGTCAGATCCTCATTTATCTGTTTTCCATTTACACTTATTCCTTTGACACATTGAACAAATCTTTCCTGACCTGGTTGTCCGCTTGCGATACTTGTTCTTACGCAACTTCCACACTGATAATCAATTCCAAATTGCGTTTGACCACAGGAGGAATGCAATGAACTTGATATAACATTTAATGAGTTCTGATCAACCTCGATAGCTTGTGCTTTTATCTCTGAGGGAGGAACACCTCGCAAAATGATTAGATCTCCTCTTTCATATGCAGGTAACATTGAACAGGAAACAATTGCACTGACAGGGGAGGACGTGTTAAGCAAAAATACTAGGCTGAACCATACTGCCAACGCGATTATAACCGCAATTCCAATCTCTATTAGTTCCTTTGAGAAACCGTGCCGCTGAATTCCTGCAATAATGTCTAAAAAGAATACTGAAATGATCAAGGCACCAGTTGTGACTGCAAACATTATTTCTCTGGTGGCTAAAAATGCTATGAATGAGATAACAAGAAGGATAAGAAGTAGATTACTATCCTGAAGCTTTACAAGAATGGTTGATTTGCTAAGATCTTCTGAACCCTCCACTTCCGTTCCTATTTTCTTCTCTTTTTTATTTTCTTTTTTATTTTCCGGTTTATGAGGTTTCGGCTCTACCACTCGATTCACTTTAAGTTAGTTCGATTAGTCGGTTTTAGTTAGTTCGATTATTTCATCTTCTTTCCTAAGTCTTCTGCAGTCTTTGCGACCTTTCCGGCTGCTTTTGCTACAAGTGCAACTGGGTTTCCTTTCTTGACTTTGATTATGAGTTTTGGATGACCAACTTCAGGGTGATCCTTTACAACTGCAATAAAATCAATGTCGTCACTTTCGGAACAGATATTTCTTATCATATTCACCATAGCGATATCCTCGCCAACGAAAGTTATTTCTGCATGATGCTTGTCCTTCATTTCTATTTTCACTTCAACCATTCAAAACACCTCACGATATAATCGAAACTATGTCACTGTTTTCCATATGGAAAACCAAGTTTTCTTCGTTCTACTTTTCCGCAATTTGTACATTTCAATATTTTTCCATCATAACTCATAGGATATCTATCGAAACCACAGAACGCTTTAACCACGCCCATTCCGTTTCCCTTTAATGAAACTTCAACACGGAATGGTGTAACTTTACTAATTGTACCCTTTATTATGTCTCCTACTTTAAGCTCGTCCCTAAGTGATCTGACAAACTCATTCTTCACTTCTGAGACTGGGATTGCTCCAGACATAACCATAGTTCTTGACTTTTTGCCTTCGGCGTATATTTCTAAATCCACAAAAGCGACAGACTCAAACATCTCTACAACCTTTCCGAAGACAACCGTGCCAAATTTAAGTTCTGGAATTTTAACAAAAGGAGTAATGTTGGCATGTCTATTTGCATCAACAACTAATTTGCCACTTGTATATGAACGGATATTCCCATGCTCATTGTAAGTTCCTTTTCCTTCAGAAACTTCCTCTTCCGTACCGACTAATTCACCAGGTAACATATAATCAATCCACAAATTTCATTTTAATTCGACAACTTAGACAACTAATAGAGTTCCTCAAAATCAGCTGTAATACTATTCAACCGTTATATTTTAAATAGCTTTTCCGAGAGTATTAATTAGTAGTCTACTTATAATACACTTGTAATATACTTGCATCAAACATTTGTCAAATCCCATTTGGGATTGCGGTGAAAAAATGATAAAAGAAAAGATACTCGTTATTTGTGTGGACAGAGACGACGACCTTGGCAAGAAGACGAAGATCTCTGGGCCAATAATCGGTAAAAAAGCTAATCTAGAGGCAGCAACTATACTTATGCTTAAGGATCCGGAGGAGACGGATGCAAATGCAATGTTTCAAGCTGTCAAAACATATGATGAACTTTCAAAGACCAAAGAAACAGAAGTAGTAACACTTACTGGCGATTCGAGACTTGGCTACACCGCGGACAAAAAGGTGGCTGAACAGTTAGAAAGAGTACTTCAACATTTCCCGGCAAGCAGCTGCATATTTGTAACCGATGGCGCTGATGACGAGGAAGTAACACCGCTGATTGCTTCGCGTATGAAAATTGATTCGAGACGAATGGTTGTAATGAAACAGGCTAAGGAACTGGAAAAGACATACATTGTTCTGCTCAATAAGCTTAGAGAACCTTATTATGCACGCCTTATATTTGGTATTCCTGCAATTCTTCTTCTTGCATTTCTGGCCAGCGAATCATTGGGATTCGGTTTAAGGCCGATTATAGGACTTTTAGGATTCTACCTTTTGCTGAAAGGATTCGGATTGGAAGAATCCATACTTTCAGGTATCCGAGGCCTAGTCTTGCCGTCATCAAGAACTGCGCTTATTGTTTATTTGCCTGTTTTTGCATTGATCCTAATTGCAATTTCAATTGGAATAACTGAATATACAAAACGTGCAAGCGATACCCAGCTGATTGAAGCTGTATCATTTGCACTCAAACCAATATTGTGGCCGTTTTTACTATTCATAATCATCCTTCTGTTCATAGGAAAACTGATTGAGCTTTATCCGGAAAGAAGAAAATTTGAAATTTTAGATATCGGACTGTATGCAACAAACAGCATCCTACTTGCATTTGTCGGATTCATGGCCGTATCATGGATTGTTGGCGATGCCTGGTTCTCCGAATTTCTTCTTGCTACATTTGCATGCCTTGTTATTGCAGTTTTAGCTATTGAAGTATCACGAATCCTTAAGACAAGTGTCGCCGGCAGAATGAAGCTTGAAAATAAGGAAGTAATAACTGACATAGGAGTTTACATAGGAAAGATAATTGGAATTGACAAAAAGAACGGCGTGGTAAGAGTACAGACACCTATTGGCTCGATAGTACCGCTGAAGATGGAAGAGATAACAAACGTAGGTGAAAAAGTTATCATTAGGCGCTGATTGCACAGAACAGACTACATATCTAATAAATAGCTATCGATATAT
>CAYHPR010000005.1:0-1088 GCA_964358895.1 Microcaldota archaeon | reverse complement strand
GGTACATTTATTGTAACTGGCGAATGCCTAATGAGAGTAAGTGAGATAGGAATTGCAACAAAATACTCGAAAATTTTAGGCATTGAAACAGCAAGAAAAAGAGAGCTGACAAATTCAATTCTAAAAATAACCGATTCTCTGAAACCGATTATTCTTGCCATCTCATTCATAATCTTCTTACTTTTATTATATTATACAAACAAATTCTTAGATTCAGTCGCTATAGCAGCTGCAGTTGCTGTTGCAGGCATCCCTAATACTATTGCAGCTGTTGCCAATTCGTTATTCTTCTTCACACTTGATAGAATTTCACGGATGGTTACAATAAGAAACGAACGACTTGTCGACGGGCTTAGGAAAACAACTGTAATATGCAGCGAAAAAGTAAAGACATTGACGGTAGGCAAGCCTACAATATCAAAAATGTGGATAGATGAAAAAGAGGTTACTGTTAGTGGAGAAGGATGGAAAACGACGGGAAGTTTCAAAGGACTCAAGAGTTTTGACACGTTGGATATGCTAACTAAATATTCAATAGCTGCAACTGATGCAGATCCAGAATATATGGATAATGAAGCAATAATGTCAGGAGATCCGACTGAAAGTGCATTTGTAATTCTCGGAATGAAAAACAGGCAATCGGTTGAAACGATAAGGTCGGATTATTACAAATGGAGAAGAGACGTTGACCCAGACACAGGAGTAATAAGCACAGTATGCAGCAAGCCAACTAGAGCTAAACTTTATTTGATTCACGGCCCTGCGCATGAGGTTCTGAAAAAATGCACTGTACTTCTCTCAAAAAGAAAGTTCTCAAAAATTGATGAAAAACTTAGATCTAAAATTGACCACAAAATAGCAGATATCGCTGCAGGAGGTTACGATGTATGGGCAGTTGCGTATACTGAACAAAGAAAAGGGAAAGCAAAAGGATACGCATTGCTTGGATTGGTCGGAATATACGACCCGCCACGTGAGGATGTGAAGAAAATTATTGAACAGACACAAGCTGCTGGCATTCGGTTCATCATTGTTGCAGAAGAACCAACACCTGCAGCACTTCAATTTGGACGTCAACTTGGACTGCT
>CAYHPR010000004.1:2319-80813 GCA_964358895.1 Microcaldota archaeon | reverse complement strand
GCTTTATAAAACATGAAGATAATAGATCAGAGGCGACGCATGAGTGTAAGGACGGTAACAACAGAAATTAGAAAGGATAGTTCTATCCATAAACCTGTAGTCTTTAACGGATTTGTAACAAATATAAGTAGTTTTTTCAGAAAAATCAGGACAAGTAATCTATTCTCAAAACAGGCTAACGAAGTCATAGCGCCAAAAATATTTTTTGATGTTAATCGGTTACACGACAAAAATTTAGAAAAAAGAATTGAAGCTTGGAAAGAATTGGAGAACTGTTGTTATAAAAATAAAAATTATGCAGACAGATATGCTTGGATAATCCAACCTGCATTCGATGATAGAGTTCATCAAATCAGGTTTATAGCAGCAAAAATAATCGTGAATTGTGAGGATATCTTTGGAAATGATAATCACTGTTTTTGTCAAACAATCATAAGAGCGAAAGAATTTTTAAAGACAAAGGAGTAATCTATTTAGAGTGATGGGCTGCAGCTTACGGAGTTCCACGGTTATTCAACTTCCGAAGGGAAGATGAAGAAGCCGTAGGTTTCTTCTGAGGAAGTTCCGCCCATTGAGCTGAACAGCGCTTTAAGGGCGCAGCGGGGGAACAGAAACGAACCGCCGATTAGAATGAGAATGACGCGACGCGAAAGCAGAGCGGAGACGAAATCGGCCAGGATGAAACGACTTCCGCAAGGCAATGAGATGCAAGGCCATAGAGCCGCTTAGTCGAATGCTGCAAGTACAAAAGGTGGACTATAGCCCGTCACTCTTTCATATTTTATCTGGTCACGGTATCCAAAGTTAAACTTATATAACATTTAGCTTTAGTGTACATAATGAAAATTTTTCTTATCTTTCTTCTAGCCGTATCTCTGTTAGTTTTCGGCTGCGTTTCACAGCAGCAATCTGAACAGATCAAACAAGCAGGTCAGCAGGAGGGTCAGAAGAATGAAACACAAGTTCAGAAGACTTTGAATACAACTATCACTCCGGCAAGAGATTTGACAGGAAGTTGGTCTGGCTCAACAGCATATCAAGATAATGCAGCAAATCCAAACTGTAAGTATGAAGGTAAATTCGATTTGAATCTGCAGCAACAAGGTAACGCGCTCCAAGGTGTTTATCAGCTTACAATAACAAAAGCAACCAAATTGCTTACCACTTCACTTCCGTGTTCACAGCTAGGCGCATATCCTCCGCAGCAAATAACTGGAACAGTTAGCACTTCCATAGTGCAGTTCACCGAAGGATACGCTACGTTCATCGGTGTTTTCACAACTGATATGATTAATCTGAATTTCGAATCCTGTCCAGACGGCCGATGCGCTGATGGGTCAGCAGGTGTCGGATCGAAAGGTACAGTTACGCTTATTAGACGAAGCTAGTCCTAGTCCTCAGTATCCTACTTACAGCTTCTTGTGTTATTCATTTCAGCGATGCAGATAAAGTATTTTTAATCATTATGTTCAAGTAGTAGTCAATATCGTCTATTTTGTGAAGACTATATCTATATGTCTCTACACAGGATGGCTTGAAATTTTTTGAGGTGTGTTAAATGGTAAAAAAATCTAGCGGATCTAAGATTGGTAAGAATAAGCGAGTTTATCTTTTTGAAGAAGGATCAACAAAAATGCGAGCACTGTTAGGCGGGAAGGGTTGTGAGCTTTCAGAAATGACCAATATCGGAATGCCTGTGCCTCCTGGATTCACTGCTACGACCGATGTTTGCAAGGAATACCTAAGAACAGGAAAGCTCAGCAAGGAACTGGTTTCTGATATCTTCAAGGCACTTGCAGTTGTGGAGAAAAAAGCAGGAAAGAAGTTTGGGGACAGCCAGAATCCATTACTTGTTTCAGTCAGATCCGGATCACCTGTATCTATGCCTGGAATGATGGATACAATCCTTAATCTCGGACTAAACGACCAGACAATAAAAGGATTGGAGAAACATAATGAGAGATTTGCCTGGGATGCTTACCGAAGATTCATACAGATGTTTGGACATGTAGTTCTTGATATTCCAAAAGCAAAATTTGAACATATTTTTGATGAAGTAAAAAAGAGGTATGGAAGAAAGACAGACACCGAGTTGAAAACTAACGAACTGAAAGAAATTGTTGAAGAGTTCAAACTTATTGCAAAGAATGAAACAGGAAAGCAATTCCCTTCTGACCCACGAGATCAGTTGCTGATGGCAACCGAAGCAGTTTTTAAGTCATGGAATAATCCTCGTGCGATAACTTACAGAAAAATCTACAAGATTTCTGATGAGCTAGGGACTGCAGTTAATGTTGTTTCTATGGTATTTGGTAATTCTGGCGAAGACAGCGGAACAGGCGTTGCATTTAGCAGAAGTCCATCAACTGGTGAAAAGAAACTTTACGGAGAATTTCTTACTAATGCACAAGGTGAAGATGTAGTCTCTGGAGCTAGGACGCCAATGCCAATTTCCCAGATGAAAACTAAGTTTCCTGGCGTTTACAAGCAATTCGAAACAATCGCAAACAAATTGGAGAAGCATTATCGTGACATGCAAGACATGGAATTCACAATTGAGCATGGAAGATTATGGATGTTACAGACAAGAAATGGAAAAAGAACTGCTGCAGCTGCAATTAAAGCAGCTGTTGATATGGTCAAAGAAGGACTGATCACAAAAGAAGAAGCAATCCTTCGAGTTTCACCTGAACAAATTGATCAGCTTCTTCACAAGCAGATTGATCCAAAAGTAAAAGTTAATCCAATTGCAAAAGGCCTTCCAGCATCTCCTGGTGCTGCTGTAGGTAAACTTGTTTTCGGTGCTGATGATGCAGCAGAAATCGGAAAGAAAGAGAAGGTTATCTTATGTGCAGTTGAAACAACTCCGGAAGATATTCACGGAATGGTTGCATCACAAGGAATCCTAACAAGCAGAGGAGGAATGACTGCTCACGCAGCTGTAGTTGCCCGTGGGATGGGCCTTCCATGCATCGTAGGCTGTGAAGCTGCCAAAATAGATACTCAAAAGAAGATTATGATTATAAACGGCAAGAAATACAAGCAGGGAGACTTAGTTACAATTGATGGTACAACTGGAAATGTGATGGAAGGAGAAGTCAAAACAATTGAGCCAGAATTGACAAAAGAATTTGAAGTTATACTTGACTGGTCTGACAAAGTCAGCAGAATGTATGTGCGTGCAAATGCAGATACGCCATTCAATGCTAAGAGCGCACGTGAATTCGGCGCTAAAGGAATCGGCCTTTGCAGAACGGAAAGAATGTTTAACGATCCAGACAGGTTGCCGATCGTTCAAGAAATGATTTTATCAGAAAGCGAAGAGGCAAGAGATAAGGCATTAGCAAAGCTTATGCCGTTGCAGAAGAAGGATTTCAAAGGAATACTTCTTGCAATGGATAGTTATCCTGTAACAATCCGTCTTCTTGATCCGCCTCTCCATGAGTTCTTGCCAAAATTAGATGAACTTATTTTCGAAGTCGCAAAACTTACGTTTGAAAAAACGGATAATAGACTTCTTGATGAAAAACAGATAATGCTGAAAAAAGTGAGGGAACTTAGCGAATTCAATCCTATGCTAGGGCATAGAGGATGCAGACTTGGTATTACTTACCCAGAAATTTATGAAATGCAGACGCGTGCAATTTTTGAAGCTGCGTGCGAACTGAAGAAGGCAGGAAAGAAACCGGTTGTCGAAGTGATGATCCCTTTGGTTGGTAATGTAACTGAACTTAGGACTTTGAGGGAGCTGGTAGTGAAGGTGGCAAACGAAACGATTAAGCAATTAAACGTTAAACTTCCTTACACAGCCGGAACAATGATCGAAGTGCCAAGAGCATGTGTTACTGCTGATGAGATCGCTACAGAAGCAGATTTCTTTTCCTTCGGAACAAATGATCTTACTCAAACAACCTTAGGGTTCAGCAGAGATGACGCTGAAGCAAAGTTCCTCCAGCTTTATATGTCAAACAAAATAATCGCAAGCAATCCTTTCGAAGTTCTTGACAGAGGAGGGGTTGGCAAGCTTGTTCAGTTGGGAGTTACGCTTGGCAGACAGACGAAGAAAGATCTTAAGATAGGGGTGTGTGGTGAGACAGGCGGTGAGCCTTCATCGATTGAATTCTATCATAATGCAGGTCTCAACTATGTCAGCTGTTCAAGGTATCGTGTGCCAATCGCAAGACTTTCAGCTGCACAAGCAACGATTAAGGAAAAGAAAGCAGGGACAAAAGTAAGCTCTACAGTTTGAGCTTATTTATGCTCTTTTTATTTTTTTTATTTTTTTCTGTTCTTTATTTTTATCCGTCTTTTATTTTGATTATTTATTTCATCAATTCTTTTTCTTTTTGCGATTATCGCAAGTAAAAATGATATCAGCAATATTCCTACAACTGTGAATATTAGATAGGCTCCTTCACCTAATAATATTCTTAAACCTGTAAATTGTAAAGTTATTATCATAAATGAAAACGCACCGATTCCTTTTCGTTCTCTTTCCCGTATGCGTAAAACAATAATTGCAAGGATCAATATTATTGCGATGCCTACCGCAATACTATACAACTGGCCTTCTTGTTCTTTTTTTGCTTTTTCTTTTTCTATTTCAGCAATTTTTGAAAGAAGCTGAAGCTTTTCTTCAGCCAATGCGATGTATTTGTTGGCTGCAGAGATATCGAAATTTGCTGTTGCATTCTTTGCGCTGTCGATTGCATTTTTTGCATCTATTAAAGCTTGTTCAGTTTTATTTTGTATTATTTGTCTTATCTGCGGGTCGATCTCAAGCGACAACGAGGTATTTAGTCCAGTTTTATTCTTTATCTGCTCTTCTAGATATTCAATCTTTCCTGCAGTTGTCTGCTGAGCTTTTATTGAATCTATAGTGTCTGAGACGTTCTTCAATTCATTACTTACATTCTCTACGCTGTAACTAGATAACTGGTTTTTAAGTGAGTCTAGTTTGTTAATCAGCGGTTCGACTCTAGGGTCTGAGACATTTAGCGTGTTCAATGAATCTTTTAGTGTGTCTATCTGTGTGCTGAGTATTCTAGTTTCATTTAACAGCGTCTCATATTGTCCAAATGGCGTCAGACTTGCTTGGATTACAAACACATCCTCATCCTGAACCTTCGTAGTTGTATTCTCTAATTTTACAAAAAATGGAATATTGCGGGTAAGGTTAGATTCGTTTGCACATTTGTTTGCTGAGATAGTACAAGTTAATGTGAATGAAGCAGACCTAGTTGATACTCCAGATTCTTTGAAATAGAAGGATACAAATTTTTCATTTATTTTTACAGTTACAAAAATGAGAACTTTTGGTGCAGTCACACCAACTAACGCTTTTTCAGGTATCGCCCAAGTGATATTTAGATTTGCAGCATATTCATAATTTGGAATTAGAGCAGTTTGGTCAAAATTGCTTTTGACACTTATAAGTTCATTTACTGCCGTAGTGTTTATTCTTATCTTGAGTTCCTGTATCTCTGAGGATGTTTGTGTTTGAGCAGAAATAAACTGGATTAATAAAACAAAGATTATTAGAGCTGAAAAGACAATTCTTTTTTTAGTAGACATTACTTAACCTTCTCCGTCTTATTCTTTCATTTGAACGGAATCGTTTCAATTCCTGTTCTTGTTTTGATTGTTAACTGGTCGTCTTCAGCTATCAGCGATGCATCGGCTGTTACTTGCAGCGTGTTTTCCATCTCTTTTCCATATTGGCCCTGAAGGTAATTGACTAAAATAGTTGTATCTGTCCTTACTGAAATAACTGGAAGGAATCTCAGAAATTTAATCACAGATCCAGATCCATTGAATGCTAACATACCATTGATAGAATCTATTACAGCAAGTCCAACTGCCTTATCATCAAAAAGATCAGCCAACGTCATTGTGATTTCAACCATATTGTTCGGGCTTTCGATGTAGTGTGTTCCTTCTATCTTTTCACCAAGTCGTTTTACTCCTGCTCCTGCAGTTACAACATCAACAAAAAGTATTCTATTTTTGTATTTTTCAATATTGTATCCAAATTCCTTGAACAATGTCGGCACTTTATCAGCCGGTTGATCAGTCGATACCCAAATTAATTTTTTTTCTGGAGAATTTGTTAAGTAGAAATATGCTAGCTTATACATTATCGATTGGGAATTTGATAACGGTGGGCTTGAGAACAATATTGTTTTTTTTGGGAACATTGAATTAATGTTCAGTCCTTTCTTCTCTTCTCTTTCCATGAAAAGAATTATCAACCTCTTTTTATAAAGTTATCCATGTCTGGTCGACTTATTTTGAATGGTTCACAAGATTCTCAATCAAGAAACAAACTTTTTTTGCATGTTTTAATCCTGTTGATTATCTCGGCTTCATCATTCTACCTGGGGTATAAGCTGTCTCTTCAGGCACAAGCAAACGGCATACCTCTCTTATCCTCAAAAATAATTGTATCTCCAGATGCTGAAGATATATTCATCAGTTTGATTAATAGTGCCAATAAGTCAATTGATGTTGAAGTTTACTTATTTTCTAATAAGAACTTGGCAAATGCAGTTATCGCTGCAAAAGCTAGAGGCGTAACCGTAAGGATTATTCTTGAAAATAGGATAGAAGGAGACACAAATGATGAAGTTATCGCATTACTTAAGGCAGCTGGAGTCGATTTACGTTTCGCATCCACGGATTTCAAACTTACTCATTCTAAATTTTTTATTATAGATAGAGCGATTTCAGTTGTCGGATCACATAACTGGACAGGTGCAGCATTAACCAAAAACAGAGAGACTAGCATTTTGACAACTGAGGTTATGGCTGTGAAACAGCTTTTAGACCTATTTGAGAATGATTGGTCCATTGCTAGTCCGGTTTAAACCTAAATGCTTTATACAAGACACAGGCTGGCAGCTGAAGGATACATTTATAAAGAAACAATGCATATTCGATTCAGTAAAAGTAGATCTGGAAGGATAGAGAATGAATAAAGACAGAAAGAACAGTCAACTGCTCTTTTTTGAAAAGCTATTCAATTAGTATCTACTGTGTAAAATAAACTATAAATAAGGAGAGTGAAAATATGTACGGAGGATATGGTGGAGGAGGCGGACGCGGCGGAGGACGCGGCGGACGCGGCGGAGGAGGTTATGGTGGCGGCGGAGGCGGCTACGGTGGCGGCGGAGGCGGCTACGGTGGCGGCGGAGGCGGCGGAGGACCAAAGCCTGTTAAAGTCGGAGACGAAATTGAACTGTCAATCGAAGCAGTTGGTTCCAAAGGAGACGGAATCGGCAAGATTGAAGGTTTTGTTGTTTTCGTTCCAAACTGCAATGTTGGTGAGAAGATTAAAGTAAGAATCACTGACGTCAGAGGAAAGTCTGCAGTAGGCGAAAGAGTAGAGTAATTCGGACGCTGATACGGAACTTATTTTTCTTTTTCTTTTTTTTATTTTTTTCTTTTTTTTATTTTTTTCTTTTTTTTGAATTTTTTAGATTCCTTCCTGTTTCTTTTGTCAACATTTATATAGCAGAAACGATGCAAATATTCATGTATAGGCCAAACGTTTCACGTTTATTTAAACACATTGAAAAGTATAACGAAGCACAGCGAAAACTTCCTCCAATACCTGAGACAAAATTTTCTACCTTAAAAAGATCGTTAAGTAATCTATGGGACCTATTTGATTTTGGATATAAACTTATACCAATTAAAAATTACGATCCAAAATTTATCACTTTTCTAAATAGAAAAAAACGTTGGGTTGATGGACGGTTGTATCTTCCGAAGAGTCCAAAAGCTTTAGTAATTCTAGATGCTGGACTTAATCGAGGAGTAGATACCTCTCCAAAACTTGGCCGTATTCTTACACGGATGGGTTATGCAAATGCAAGTATTCATTCCGATGATGAGCTTCTTAAGGATGGAGCTATAGACTACATGGAATTTATTCGGCATCTGCGTGATAATAAAGAGTTCGAATTTGTAAGATCCCTTCCAATAATATTTATAGGAATAAGTGGTGGAGGAATTGTACCCTATGTATGCATGGCAAGTAAACAATTTCTAGAAGAGAATAAGGTTCTCGGAGCTGTAACTATTGATATATACGCCAATCTCGCAGACCAGTTCAGATACTCCACTGTTTTTACTCAAAATTACCCTACAGATAGACGGTCAAAGGTTCAATTGGAATATCTGAATTATGCTGCTAGTAAAGGAATCACACCTAGCAACAATCCTCAAGAATTTGTTGATGCATCTCCTGAAACTTATATCCTGGCGATAGCTTATCAGATGAAAACGTCTGAAATTAAAATAAAAGCAATGCATGGAACTTCAGATAAAGTTGTTCCAATGTCAAATCTTGAAAAGATTAGGAAAGCTTTTGCAGATTCAGGCGTTAACTTAGATGCAAGTTATGTTCCTGGTGAAGCTGTGCATAATCCTGAAGGGGAAGTTATGGACCTTTCTGATCTAACTGGAATGGCTATTGTAAGCTTCACAACTTTTCGTACGCTTAAGTCTTGGGTCAAAGACTATCAAAAGGAAAAGCAAACACAAGTATCGGTATGAACTAACGCGTAAATAACAAAGATTTAAATACTTGTTTTGAGTAGTTATTCTGTGAGAATTATGTTCAGTGATATTGGAAACAGAGAAACAGTTTATCGAGTAGCTGCATTCCTAGCTGGAATGTTATTGGTTGTATTCGCATTTTTTGTTTAATAGCAGGCAAAGCAGCTTATATCTTGCTGCTGTATTGGTCTGTAATAATTTAGTGTGGGAAAATGTTAAGAGAACTGAAACGTATATTGCCTTATGTTGATCTTTTTAGGAATTCAATGATCTTCGCTATTCGTAGAACATTTCGCAAAGTGAGCAATTATGCCCCTGAGTTTAGTATTATTGTAACAGGTATAGATCACACACTTATTGATGGATCCATGATACACGAAGTATTAACGGACAAATTTGGCGCTAAAAAAGCAGACGAAACTATGAGGGAACTTCAGGATTTTCAGAAGGTCGACTTAAAAGGAGACCGATGGCTTTTAGCAGCAATCTATATGATAATAGATTTAGACGTCAGTAAGCAAGATTACTTTAAAACATTAAATAGGTTAAACGACGAAGGAAAAATAAAGATGGATATTATTGAAATATTACAAGATCAGATAGATAAAGGCAATAAAAAAGTAATTGTTATAACAAAGGGAAGTCCAAGTTTTGTTGCTGAATGGTTTGCACAAAAACATGGCTTCCATGCGGGATACGGCCATACAATCGCCGAACACTCGGAAAATGATAAGGGTGAAAAAACACCGAGTGCTGTTATAGAATTAATCGGCGAAAAAAACGGCGTATTAGAAAATGTTCCTGTACGCACAAAGCTGAATAAAGTCAGAGAATTCTGTAAACTGAACGGTATCGTATTTGATAAGAAAAGAGTCGCGCTTATTGCTGATGATCATTTTGATTCGAAAGAAATGCTTGAATGTTTTGGGATATTAATCGTGCCTAATAAAGAACCAACTAAGGACCAAATGCTGGCTTCAAGATTTGGTTTGTGTGATGTTAAAGTGGAAGAAGCCCATGAACATGCAAAACTACATCTTGTCAAGGTTCTTTCTAGTACAAAGAAAAAACACTTACCGAGGGGGTCAAGGAAAGGTAAAGAAGAGTTCGCACTTGTCAATTAAACTTTAAGGAAACTCAAAATTCCTTCGGGTTGGCTGTCTGATTTTGCATTGAACCCTCTTCGTCTTAGTTCATCAATAAGTCTTGAGCAGTCGCCATACTTGCATATCACTTTCTTTGGTTTCGCTGTTTCTATATACTGGAGAATTTCATCAAAGCCCCCGTGATCACTTAGGGGAAATGCAGCCATTGGATATCTGTATTTCATTGCCCATCCTGTCACAAGTGCGCAATCAACCTCCACGCCATACAGTTCAGTTGCTTCTTTAGCTAGTGTTGCATTGATCTTGTGAAATGGCAAGATGACTACACCTGTGCTAAGCGCAGCTTCATATGAATCTTCTCGAGACATTGGTATCCGATCAAGTCTCACACCATATCTCTCGTATACTTTGCATCTCTCTTCTATTCCATCGTCAACAACTGGTTCGATCCCCATTTTTTCATTTAAAAGTGCAATCAGTTCCTGGGCCTTTCCTGTTTTGTACCCTCCAAAAATAACAACGCCTTTCTTTGTTCTTTTTTCAACCCAGTCACAAATCTGTTCAGATATCTCTTCTTTTTGAGGAAATACGAATTTTGGATCTCCGAAGGTTGCATCAATATAAAGTGTGTCACACTCTAGCGGTTTTGCGCCTTTGGTCGTGAATCCATCTCTCATCTTCAGGTCGCCGGTATGAACGATGGTATGTCCGTTTGTGAATCTGAGCTGCGTGGATCCCAATATGTGGCCTGCGTTATGTAATTCAACGCCTTCAAGCTTTTCTTCGAGTGGATTTATCTTTTTCTTCATTCCAATTTGCATTAATCCTATTGTTTCTTTAGACGCTAGAACTTGTTTTTTCGTTCGTATAAGGTGGTCACTATGTGCATGTGATACATAAACCATATCCGAGTCTTTCGCCGTTTCTATTCCTAAGACCCGCTCTCCGATTCTTAGCTGCATTTTCTGCCTCGTTTGCCTCAAGTCTAGTTCTACAAGCTATTTAAATAATTAGCCTCTAGTATATTTTGTGGGGTCTAATGGTAAAACGTTTTCTTAAATTATTTAATCTTACAAAAGTTCCGGCGCTTGCAGTAGAAATGTATAACCAAGTGTCAAGAGCAGCAACCGGCGACTTCTATAGCCATGTTGCAGACGAGATTGTCGACGAAGCAAAAAGACTAGGAATAAAACGAGTATTAGACGTTGGAACCGGTCCAGGTTATTTACCGCTCAATATTGTAAGAAGATCCCAAGATCTGCGAGTTATCGGTGTCGATATTAATGAAAAGATGATTAATACAGCTAGACAGAATGCTATAGAATTTAAGGTGTCGCCAAAGCGTGTATATTTTGCAGTTGCAAATGCAGAACGATTGCCAGTTTATGAAAACGAATTTGATTTGATTGTTTCGACAGAAGTCCTCCATCACGTTCAGGAGCCTGTAAAGATGCTGAACCAAATACATCGTGCACTGAAACCAGGAGGTAAGGCATGGATCTACGATACAACCTCAGATGTTTCAACAATGCATCTTGAAACCCACCTTGATCAGATGAGAAAGAGGCTGCAGGCAGGTAAGATGAATAGGACGAATGCATCCTGGGTTACCTTGCTAAGAAAACGTGAAATTCTTTTTGATTCACATTCAATTCGTGAACTCGCAGATATCCTTGAGAAGTCAAAATTCAAGCAATTTCACTTCCATAGGGAAGGAGTATGGGTCAGAATGACGGTTGAAAAGGAGAGAGTCCCTTTTCCAGACCGAAAGGGCGTCCGGTAAAGTTTACAATTTAAACAACAAGCTTAATAGTTGAAAGCAAGAATACCACTTTGTGATTTGATGAACCAGAATGCGGACGCATATTTATGCGGAATTATGATAGGAGATGGATTTATTGGACTTTACAAACCTAAATCTTCGGGTCCAAAATACCAAATAGGTATAACCTTAAATAGGATTTCCGATAAAGCTTTTTGCACTGATTTTATTGTTCCACTACTTAAAAAATTTACAGACAAAACGATAAGACTTAAAGAAAGAGCAGAGCACGGTAGATTAGATGTGATCATATACTCAAAAGATCTTTTCAATTATATGAAAACACAATGGAGTTTTCCTGTAGGTAAAAAAGGACAGATAAAAATTCCAGAACATATAACAAATGACGAAACTCTTTTTGCCAAAACTATCTCAGGCATTTTTGCTACTGATGGAACTGTAATATTCTCAAAACAACATAAGAGAATCCCATATTATCCAAGATTTGAATTCTGCAGTATATCGGTCCCACTTTTAGATCAATTAGAAGCATATTTTAAACAAAGAGAGTACAAATGTAGTAGGTGGGGCATTCGTTTAGCTATAAACGGATTCAAAAGCACTAGAAAATTTATAAATGAAATTGGCTTAATTAATTCATCGCAACGTTTACGGGCCGCTAGCTTAGTCTGGTTGGAGCACTCGTCAGACTCTTTAAATTTGTCTGGGTGAAACTGATAATCGAGAGGTCGTGAGTTCAAATCTCACGCGGCCCACTTCTGATAATGTTGGTTGTATGGTCATTGAAATAATTGGAGTTTTACTGTCAATCGTTTTCCTGTACTTTTTGTTTAAATTTACAAAGAGTTTGATTTCACTTTTGATAAATTCAATATTGGCTGTCGCCATGCTATTTCTCCTAAATTTTTTGGGGCTTAGCATCGCCGTAAACATTTGGAGCATTCTGATCGTAGCAATCGGAGGGTTGCTTGGTCTGATTCTTGTTCTAATCCTGCACGTTTTGAAAATTGCATTTTAAACCAACAATTCGTAAGAGATATATACTTCAAACGCACCATATCTGATATGTGGAAGACCTTTCCTAAACTTTTTTCTAAAAAAATCGAGCAATTTCGGTACAAGCGTGCGGTTGTTGTTAACAAGCACATACATGCAGAACCTTTATTAGAAGTTATTTTAGGTTGTGGAGAACGTGAGCTTGGTGAGATTTCTATGTCAAAAGTAAGACCAAATGAGATCGAGCTTTCTATTCCTTATGGAGATTTTAAAATATCTATTAAGATTGAAGGAAACATTGATAGAAAACAATAGCTGCGTTTATTTTTAGAAAAAGAGAGTCGGGCGGGACCGGATCCGACAGTAGTGTGTGTGGGAGGTATACTTCGAACCTCTGCCCGCCCATTAGCACATCAGGTTATGATGATTGCCTCATTCGCCTCGCTCATTTCATTACCTCTGTGCAACGTGATAGTAAATGGTCTTGCCAGCTCTTTGTTTGGCAAGCTTACCTAATTGATGAAGTCTGCTGAGTCTGGCACATGCAGCGTTCCTGCCTTTGTAGCCAAATTCCTTCTGTATTGCTTCTGCTGCGGTTGGTCCGCCAGCCTTAATGAAATCTATAATCTTTTGGTCAACATCTGCCAATATCTGAACTTCCGGCTGAGTAGTTCTGGCTGGTTGTTCCTTACCAAGCTTAGATGCCTTCTTTTCCAACTGTTTGAACTTTTCTTCCAGTTGGTCTAGCCTTGAATTGATTGTCTTCAGGATGCGGTTTGTATTCTCTTTCTCCCTGACCGATGCGTACATAATGGCCGCATGGACGGTGGGGTCTCGCAGCTTAGCCACTTCCTTCTCTACGGCTTCAGTTGCCTCGTTTGCCTCGCGCTTGATATACTCGATGTTCCTATTTAGGTTAAGGTTGTCGTCTGCCTCTGCCTCGCTTTTGTTTACATCTGTCATATCCGCCACCGCCAGCCACGCCAAAGAAACATTTTTATTTACATCAGATCAATCATGATCAAAGCACAAACTATTGTGCTAGAATCACACTATTCTCATGATGTATCATGATAGAATCATGACATTTAAAAAGGTATCTTTTTGGTCTTTTTTCGGTTTACGTCGGTTCAGCGACGTTAGGTTTTGCGGTTCTGAAAAATAGGTTATTGTAGGAACAATAATGCAGTCACCATAGAATAGTAAAGTCCTTCTGGGATAAACATCTTCGCAATAATCGGTGTAGCTTTTTCATCAGGATTAAAATCCCCTGTTTTAACTACATTTTCTATCAGAATAGGAAGTTCTTTGAGTATTATTTTTTCTACCTCTTCATGTTTCATATTGTCATATTCTATCAGATACAATTCAATAAAGCATTTAGTTATCTCCATTTTTATCCTGTCCGCCTTCTGAGCTGGAGGAATGTTATCTGACTTTATTCTCAGTACAGCATTAACATAGTCATATTGTATTTCTGCCATAACATTCTGCTGTTCTTGATCAAGAAATACACCAATCTCTGGTTGAGCTGATGAACTGGTTCTAGTATCTTTTTCAATCGCATAGCCGATCGTGCCTGCAGTTTTTGGGTTCGAGCTTATTTTGACAATTATCGGCTCTTCTTCGATAGGCTCGATCTCTGAGGAATGTGCCTTTCCAGCAAATCCTCCAACAAATAGAAGGGAAGTAGTTAATCCGATCACGGTTGTTTTAGCCAATAGTTTTTGCATTTTTTTTGTTATTTGCACATAATTTTATCGTTTTCAGGACATATAAACTTTTCTAGAATAACCCTATTCTTGGATAAACTAACCTTTTTCTTTCTTTTGAATAAATATGTCTATGTCAGATTTTACTCTTGACTGCATGGCAAGATGCAGGAAGGGCATAGGAAGTAAGAATGCGCGTGATCTTCGCGAAGTAACTTCACTGTGCACCTCTAAACTAGCAGTTGATGAACAACCCATTCATTTTACACTTGCACTTCTCTCTTATGTTCTTGCAAAGTTGATTCAAAAACCAAGATATAGAACTCCCCAACTTTTTGCAAAAGTTTTGCATTACTTTGCTAAATCTGAGGAACAAGTAAGAAAGAATAGACTAAAAGAAGCACAGCAAAGTTTAGAGAGTGCACTTAGTGCGGTCGGAATACTGGAGAAAAAGGATCCTAGGTTTGTTTACAATATTGTTGAAAAAGGAAGGACAAAAATTGCAGCTCTTCTTTATGCACAAGGTCTGTCTTTGGCAAGAGCAGTGTCACTTACTGGTGCACAAAAGCATGAGGTTCTTGAATATAGTGGAAAGACAGTTATGGCTGATCGATTTGGGAAATCGATATCTGTTGATGAGAGACTAAAATATGCAAGAAAAATCCTTAAGTAAATCCTCAGGTAAATTGCCAATTGTGCAATCGGTGCACCCTGATTCCATCTTATGCGATTCTTCATCACTCATAGCCTTGACAGATGCAGGACTCCTTGGTGCTTTGATTGCTCTGAAGCAGAAAATGAAAGGTCAGCTTCTAATAACTCAAGGAATTATTGACGAATCAATAACTTATCCTATCACGGTACCAAAATATTCTTTTTCAGCTGTCAGAATACAGAGAGCTCTTGATACAGGAGTGTTTACGGTTATAAGCTTCAAACAGCAGACAGTTGACAGAATTCTTTATCTTACCAATAACTTATTTTACACCAATAAACCATTTCATTTAGTTGATAAAGGAGAAGCAGAAATTTTAGCCGCAGCTGTTGATAACGACCTTAAAACTTTAGTTATGGACGAGCGGACAACTCGTACGATTATGGAAGCTCCGATGGAGACAAAGAAACACTTGGAGAATGAATTCAGGATAAAACTTAATGTTAATACAAAACTGTTAAATGAATTTCAAAGCCTAACACAAAATATTCACGTTATCCGATCCTCAGAGATTGTTGCTCTTGCTTACGAGGCAAAATACTTCAAAAAATTTAAAGATCTGGAACAAAAGGCATATGAATCAGCACTCTACGCAATCAAGTTTAATGGATGTGCAGTTGGTTTTGACGAAATAAAAGAGCTTGCAAGAATATAATATACTTATTTTCTATCCTGATTTGTGTTTATTAATCCAGGTATCCTTCCATTTGTTTTCAAAAATTCCAGCGCTCTTTGCTGTTTAGTAGATTTTAAATAATCTATAACTTCGGGATTGTCTATTTTGTCAGCTACCTGTTTTGCAAACTCAACAGGCCAGTCCGTTTTATTCCATAAATTATTTTTTAATTCCTTCAATGATCCTATCTCAAATACAACTGCAGGCATTTCTGTTTTTTGTAATACTGCCAATTGTCGTCTTATGGTTTTATTGTTTTTAGACCCGGCAATTTGTTTTATGGATCTAGTTATCTCCCGTGCTATTTTTTCTATTTTTTTATCTGCAACTGGACAGATATACGCTCTTGTTCCATGCGCTCCCGGATCATTCGCATGCAGCTCTATAAACAAGTCTGCTTTTTTTCCATTCGCATCATGTGCGACATCTGCTCTTATCTGGCTTTTGTCAAGAACCATATTCCTACGATTTATTACGCTAAATCCTCTTTGTGTTAATTCATATGCAAGTGCTTTTGCAGCAGGAAGAACGAATTCCTCTTCAGTTATTACATCTCGATAGCTAATGATGCTCCCATTTTCTGTGTAGTGAATAATTTTCCCAACATTGGTATGATACTGGGTGCCTAGTGAGTAACCTTCTACTCCTTTTTTGAACAGACCTTGAGGAGTAAGCTGTCCGTATCTTGTAAGCAATTCCTTTTTGATTTTCTTTAGTTCTCTTTCTCTGCCTTTCGTCAGTTTTCCTTCTTTCTTTAACAATTCAATTTCTCTGTTTACATATCCCTCGGCATCGTTTTTACTTAAATAATATCCGTGTCCTGCTGAAACATATATTGTGATCGCATTCTTTTCATTTATTATTGGAGGAATTTCATATAAAGAACTAGACTGCAATGAGCTATTCTGCAATGAGCTATTATCTCTATACATAATCTCCTCTATTCCTAAATAACCATATTCATCTAATGTTGAGGCTTTTACATTAATTCTGTTGAAGGTTAACGAAGTAGCTATTCCAATTGCAAGAGCCAAAGAGGTATCTCTCAGTTTAGTTTTCCATGAATGTTTTAACACAAATAATAACCTCAGTAAAAATTTATAAGCACAAACTACTTGTGTTGGACATGCAGTCAAGAATTGCCGAATTTTCCGATAAAGAAAAAGGCAAGAATAAGGATAAGCAGATAGAAATATTTGCAGATATTCGAGAGAATCCCTTTATTGCAGATATCCTAACTGAGATGGGTGCGGCCGTTACGGAGAGACAGATGGAAGTAGGAGATTTTCTTGTTTCTGACAGGCTTGTCATTGAGAGGAAAACTGTTTCAGACTTTGAAGCATCCGTAATCGATGGTCGCCTATTTGATCAGGCTATGCGAATGGAACCGTACGAGACGCCTGTTATGATCCTTGAGGGAGAGCGAAGAATTGAGCGGATTCATGAGAATGCATTTAGAGGTGCCTTAGTGGCACTTGTCATTGATTTTGGAATTCAAGTTCTCTATAGCAGTAATGAAGAGGAAACAGCTAAGCTGATTTATGCACTTGCCAAACGAGAACAAATTGCTGAAAGAAGACCAATTCGTCTGTTAGACAAGAGAAAAGCCCATTCGCTAGAGCATCAGCAGCTGAGGGTATTAGAATCATTTCCAGACATTGGTCCCGTTATGGCAAAAAAACTACTGGCCAACTTCAAGAATCTGAACGCAGTTTTCAATGCAGATCCTAAAGAGTTGGAAAAGGTCTTAGGCAAGGCTAAGACAGCTAAATTTTTATCTCTTATTTCTGCAAGGTATTCTCAGGTCTGAGGGCCTTATTAGGTTTATAAATCCTTTTGACATAAATGATCTTTAGTACTATTCTAGATTTGGTGCGACTATGGATGATGAAAAAAAACGGATGATTCTATCTCTTTTAACTAAGTGGAAAACAACCAGAGTGAATAAAGATAAGCTAGTGATATTAAGAGAGGAACTATACAAGAAAAGCGAAGAAAAGCCAATGTCTCTTCCTGCACTCAAAAAGCTCGTTAGAAGAGTTGTGAAAGAGACTTCACAGGCAGAAAAGATAAAAGAATTTCAGATGGGTTCCTTTCAGGAGGGCGCCACGTCCATCACACCAATCACACCTTCCGTTTCTGATAGAGTTTTTTATCAGGCAATTATTTTTGACTTAAGTGCTTCTAAAAAGAATATTGAAAAAATTCTAGAAAAATTGACAGAACTTAAAGAGCAGTCTAATAAACAGCCTAAGCAGTTTAGGAATGCACTTTCTGCAGAAGTGGCGTCCACGCGCAGGGATCTTGAAAAATTGGCAAATAAGTTGAATGAAATTGAAAGACAATTATCTTTAAAATCTGAAAGATGAGGAACTTCGATTTAATTAACTATCTAAATGAAAGAGAAAATTACACTTAAATTTTGTTGTGGAAGGTCTTGTTCTGTAAATCTTATTTTATTTTCAATGTCGACATTTATTAACTTAATATTTTTTCCAATGTTAAGCAGCCCTTCTTGTTTCATTTTAATTGTTCCCTCTGTCATGTTCGGTTTGATCGTTTCTAAAAAACAATTTACTCTCTCATTGTTAAACCATAACCGTGCAGCTCTTGTTGCCACAGCTTGTTTCACAGTACCAATCCTTCTTTTTAGTCTTATAAGTGTCGTGAGGATAGTCTGATATTTGGCATAATCTTCTCTTTCTTTTTCATCCTTAAACGTATTAAGAACCCACCGTTGCATCTTCGGGCTTTTTACTATCGCATTTATTTTTCTAGTGATATCCTCTTCAGAATATTCTGATGCTGCACTTACTTCAACTGTTTGGTTTCCTTGCAATTTTTCAGTTACTAATTCGAATAATTCTATCAGTTCAACTCTTTTCGGACTATTGCTGTTCTGAATGAATGAAAATGTATGAAACATTCTGTTTCTCGCAACAAAAATCAGATCCGATTCTAGCTTAGAGAAAAATCCTAAGAAATTTACAGCGTTTACAAACGTATCTACTCCATTTGTCGATCTGTCCATATTTGCAAGAAAGAAGGTTTCATATCCTTCGAACAAAGATCCTAACCTCTTTCTTTTATCTTCTTCGTCTAGAATTTTAGGTAGCATCGTAGTAATTGTGGCTATCTCGTTTCTATGTTCATAATTATGCCTCAAAAGTGCATTCAACTTATCGATTACCTCTTTTCCTTCACCTGTCCCTTCCAACGCCCTGCCTTTTTCTGCAATTGGTAAGGATAAGAATGATGCTCTCAAGTCGTCAATTGTTTTTTTATTGAACAGCAAGTACGTGAGTCCTACTGCTGTTACGGAATTTAGTTTTTCATTCATTTCCTTTTTCAGACCTTCTACTTCAACTTCCAATCCACTCGACTCTTCTTTTCTTTTTTTCTTTCTGAGTAACTCATAAGTTTTTTCACTGACTAAGTATCTGAGTTCTTCTATCTTTTCTATAGTTCCGTTTATGTCTGCCTCTGCCATGTATCTATATGCTCCTTATAAATTTTAGTACGTACAGGCAAACTTTCGTTGAGTAGATAAGCAGTGGTTTAAAACGTTTAAGTGCAACACCCGTTATGGATCACGTTAATGGGCTGAAGGGAAAGGAGACTAGAGACGAGATCTGGCCATTATCAGAACAAGATGTTTTAACGCACCTTAAGACATCGAAACGCGGCCTCTCAGCTTCAGAGGTCAGAGAAAGACAAAAGGTTTACGGCCGAAACGAGTTTGTTAGGAAAAAGGCTAGTCCTATCTCAGTTTTATATACTCAGTTCAAATCGCCATTAATCCTTATCCTTCTTATTACAGCTGCAGTCGCTTTTCTATTCGAAAGCCAAATTAACGCCGTAATAATCATTCTGATTGTTTTGCTAAGCGCTATACTTGGTTTCTATAATGAGTATAAAGCCGAAAAAACAATTGAGGATCTGTTAGGTAAGATCACATACGAAGCAAAAGTTTTCAGGGATGGCATAGAAATAATTACTGATGTGAAGGAGCTGGTCCCCGGAGATGTGGTAGTACTTTCAGGCGGTGACGTGGTTCCTGCAGATTTGCGGCTGATAGATGCTAAAAATTTAGAAATTGATGAAGCTGCGCTTACCGGAGAGTATTATCCGATCCATAAAATTTTTTCTTCACTGTCTTTCAAAAGTCCAGTCATTTCTCAGTTGAAAAATTGTGCATTCATGGGAACCACAGTTAAGCATGGATCCGGCATTGGAGTTGTTTTCGAAACTGGAACCCGAACAGAGTTCGGAAAAATATCTCTTGATATTATGCAGGAGAGGCCACAGACGGATTTTCAGAAAGGACTTACTGACTTCGGAAATCTGCTTATAAAAGTTACAGTAATTCTTGCAGTCTTTATCTTTATCGCTAACGGATTTTTGAAGGCGAATTATCTCGATGCATTGCTTTTCTCTTTGGCGATAGCAGTAGGCCTTACCCCGGAACTTTTACCTGCAATAGTTACAATAAATCTGTCGAACGGTGCCACACGGATGCTGAAAAAAGGAGTAATCGTCAAGAGGATGGTTGCTGTCGAAGATTTTGGTAATATGGATACATTATGTTCTGATAAAACCGGTACGTTGACTGAAGGCGAGATTACGTTAGTCAAGCATTCGAATGTTAACGGGGAAGAGGACAAATCGGTTCTGATGTATGCATTGATGAGTAGCCATACATTAATTCACAAAAATAAAGTATCCGGTCATCCGATAGATGTTGCAATAACAAGGCATGCGATAAGTACAAACGTTTCTGTTAATGAAATTCATAAACGGGTTGCAGAGCTTCCTTTTGATTATGAAAGAAGACGAATGTCAATGGTTTACAAAATCGGAAAGCGAAATCTCATGGTTGTTAAGGGCGCTCCGATCGAAATGCTGAGTGCCTGCAAGAATGTGAGGGTAGACGGTAAGCTTATTGATGCTAAGAGATACGTCAAAAAATTGTCAAAAGAGTTTGTTAATCTTTCATCTAAGGGAAATCGTGTAATTGTTGTTGCTGTAAAGGAAACTGAGCGTAAGAAGGAGTATTCCTTCAAGGATGAGCGGGGCCTGACAATGATCGGTTATCTTGTATTCTTTGATCCGCCAAAACATTCTGCCAAGACTTCAATTCCTCTGTTGAAATCTTTAGGTGTTGATCTAAAGATACTAACGGGTGACAACGAATATGTGGCTGAGAGCATCAGTCAAGAGATCGGTCTACATATCAAAGGCATTATCACCGGCCCGCAATTGGTAAAAATGGGGCCAAAGAAGCTTAAGGAATTAGTTGAAAAAAATAATATTTTTGCAAGGATAACTCCTGAGCAAAAAGTTTTGGTAATAAATGCGTTACGAGAGAACGGACATATCGTCGGATTTCTCGGCGATGGAATTAATGATGCGCCCTCAATGCATGCTGCGGATGTCGGAATATCTGTGGACGGTGGCGTTGATGTTGCTAAAGAAGCGTCCGATATAGTATTGCTTAAAAAGAGCTTGACGGTTTTGAGCGAAGGAATCGTGGAAGGAAGGAAAATATTCGGAAATACAATGAAATACGTTCTGATGGCCATAAGCTCCAATTTCGGTAACATGTTCAGCGTTGCAGGTGCATCTATTTTCCTACCGTTCCTGCCGATGCTGCCTGTCCAGATTCTTTTGACTAATCTTATTTATGACCTTTCTGAGCTCACAATCCATACCGATAATGTTGATGAGGAGTACATCAAGAAGCCAAAGCGGTGGGACATTAAATTTATCAGTCGTTTTATGGTGTTCTTCGGAGCAATAAGCTCAATTTTCGATTTCCTTACTTTCGGCATTCTTCTGTTTTTGCTTAATGCAACACCTGCACTATTTAGAACAGGGTGGTTTATCGAGTCGCTTGCGACAGAGATTTTTGTAATCTTCATCATAAGAACTAGAAGACCATTCTTACAAAGTCGTCCAGGTACGTTGCTTGTTGCTACTTCATTACTCGCACTTACAATCGCAGTTCTTTTGCCGTTTAGTCCGTTTGCCTCATTGTTTGAGTTTACTCCACCTTCTTTGTCATTTTTGACGGCTGTAGGAGTAATAGTTATTGTCTACGTTGCATTGGTTGAAACCGCTAAGCATTACTTCTATAGCAAATATGCTCAAGCTTAATCTTTATCTAAGCAAAACGAATGTCGCTACAATCAAATAGATGAGGATACTTAGATTATCAGATAGTGCGGTTGTAAGTTCATCAGTTCCCACAGCAGGATCTCTTCTTAATCTTGAAAAAATAATTGGAAGAAGCATACCTATTAACACAGCGATAATGCCATTGACTGTCATGGCTATCGTTATGGTTGCAGACAGAGAGAAATCTTTGAACCAAAAGTAACTTAATGCCCCCATTGAAAGACCGCTGACGGCTCCAAGACAAAGGCCGACCATGCATTCTTTCAAGAAAATATGTCTAAGGCTCAGCCGCTTCAGAGCCAATTCTCTGACAAAGAGTGCCAAGGTTTCAGTCCCGATACTGTCACTCATATAAACAATCATAGGAATGAAAAATACTAATTGAACTTTCTTTGATAGCACATCTTCGTAAGTTAGGCTGATCCAGATCATCACGATTCCAGCTATAACACTAAAAAGAATCCAAGGCGTTCTTCTCTTTATTTCTGTGCCAAAATGGGCTGAGCCAACACTTAATTCAGGAGCGGATTTCTGTTTCTGCGAGTGTTTTGACTTTGATTTCGATACCATTACTTCCTGTTGTCCCAATTTTATATAAATTTATCACTTGTACGCTTTGCACAATGTTTAAATTTCTGAAGGTTTACTATTTATTCAGAATATGATAGTCTGATTCTATTCGAATTAGAAATTAGATTGTTATTGAGTACGAGGTGTGATTATGGTTAAGATTGGTGAAAAAGCTCCAGAATTTAATGTAAAGGCATACGAGAAGGGGAAGTTTACAACTGTGAAGCTTAGCGACTACAAAGGTAAATGGTGTGTCCTATTCTTTTATCCGCGTGATTTCACGTTCATTTGTCCAACTGAGTTGACAGGTTTTGCAACAAGGAAGACAGAATTTAAGGCATTGAATTGCGAAGTGATTGCTGCAAGTACGGATAGTGAGCACAGCCATAAAGCATGGTTTGAACGTGACTTGAAAGATATTCAGTATCCTGTCATTGCAGATACAAATCATCAGATCAGTAGATCGTATGGTGTTTTAAACGAAGAAAACGGCGAAAGCGAACGTGGAACGTTTATTATTGATCCAAAAGGTATAATCCGTTACATGGTTGTCAGCGACAGCGGTGTAGGTAGAAGCGTCAGTGAGACGTTACGTGTTCTGCAAGCTCTTCAGACTGGAGAGTTGTGTCCTGTTGAATGGGCGCCCGGAAAGAAGACTTTGGGTAAGAAGTAATTTGTCTAGATTTGTCTAGAGATCTATTGGCATTATTATTTTATTGTACAGATAACTGTTTTGCTTTAGCATTTGCAGTAATCCGTTCAATTCGTCCTAGTCCTTCTGTTATCTTTTTATTTTCAATCCCTAGTTTGAAAAGAACAAGTGCAGCACAACCTGCGATGTACGGCTGTTTAGTATATAAACATTTTTTCAGTAGTATAATCTCTTTTTCTCCGAGACGGTCTTCGTAATTTGCATATAATGCAAGTAATGCAGAGTATTTTCTCTTTATGTCGTAATACTCCTTTGGTCCATTAATAATCCACAGTAATCCTGTCATCGTTTCATGAAATACATTATTATCAATTACAATACCGTTATGTTTTATCCAATTGCGTAGTTTCCTGTATCTTGCCAAGTCTCCTAGCATATCCTCGGTAATTTCATAGATTGGCATTTTCTGAAGAACAGGGGGAACTGTCGAAAGTAGCAATTCTCCATTTATCTCAGCAGTTGTTAGATCGTTCTCTATTCCCTCTGCTGTAGTTTTAAAAATTATTTTGCTAAAAACCAATCCAGAAAGTAAGTTGTGTTCTGTTTTTCCAGTCAAAAGATCAACGTGATTTTTCATAATTTTTGCTAATTGAAGAAAGTCTTCTCGTTTTGCTAACTCATTAAATAGAAAATTAATTGTTTTATCCACTTTAGCCGAATGTATCCGGTTAACTGTTTCGTATAGTATCTCATAGACTTTCCAAACTTCTTTGTGTAATGGCGTATTAGGAATCTCATCAGGTCTGGAACAAAATTTAATTCGGTCCCATGCTTCGGTCCTTTTTCTTAATATGCCATCATTAACAATATGTTTTCGTTTATACTCCATAATACCCTTCCTTTTTTTCCCTAGAAAATCTTTTCCAGAGTTTTTCGCTTAATGGACTTACCATATCCTAAACTCTCTTTTCTTATATAAATACCTTTCTATTTAGTCCTTCATATTTTTTAAACTCTATAGTCCAATGAGCATTGAAGCATTGGTATGCGAATTCTATTGATAGCACTTGATGGTCTTGGTGACCGTCCCGTAAAGCGTGGAAAGACGCCTCTTCAACTGGCTAAGACTCCTAATCTAGATAAACTGGCAAAGAACGGAGTGAATGGCATCTCTTATCCTCTGGGTCCAGGCGTAGTTCTAGGGAGTGACACAGGCTACCTTTCTTTGTTAGGCTATGATCCAAGAAACTTCTACGTGGGCAGAGGAATCCTCGAAGCTCTTGGTTCGGGAGTAAAAGTTTACGAAGGTGACGTCGCTCTGAGGTGCAATATTTGCGCTATTGATAATAAATTTAACATCACTGACAGGCGGGCCGGTAGGATTGATGATAAATCTGCAGAAGAACTTGCAAAAGCAATAGCTAATGTGAGCACAAAGGAATTCAGTTTTCTTTTCAGCCACACAAAAGGACACCGAGGCGTGTTGATCATAAGATCTAAATTTGTAAGTCCGATGGTTTCTGACATTGATAGCCACGTAACAGGACAGGTTGTCTGGTCAAGACAACTTGATTCTTCCGAAGGGGCAAGGAAGACTGCCGATGCATTAAATGATTGGCTGAAGAAAGTGTATCAGATTCTTCGTGTACACCCAATCAATAAGGAAAGAGCAAAAAAGAGACTACCCGAGGCAAATTTCATAATTACGAGAGGCGCATCGATGCTTACTGAAGGAGCGCCACATAAGGGCGCGACATACAGTGGAATGTTCGGAAGATCAGTCAAGATTCAACGATTTCAAGAACGATATGGACTCAGCGCTGCATGCATAGCGGGAGGAGCGCTTTACAAAGGAGTTGCGCGTTATCTCGGTATGGATATAATGGAAGTCAAAGGTGCAACTGGTAATGTTGATACAGATTTGAATGCAAAAGTTTCAGCTGCAACAACTGCACTGAAGAACAATGACTTCGTATTTCTTCATATCAAAGGAACCGACGTCGCTGGTCACGATGGAAATTGGCAGATGAAGATGAAATTTATTGAAAAAATTGACAAAGCCATTGCTCCACTCCTCAAGCTTAAAGATACGATTATTGTGGTCACGTCTGACCACTCCACTCCTTGCGCACTCAAGTCGCATTCAGCAGATCCAGTTCCAATTGTAATCTGGGGGCCTGAAGGAACGGTGCGTGTTGACGGAGTCAACAAATTTGATGAAGTAACTGCATCACATGGCGGACTTAGTAGAATAAGTCATAAGGAAGTTATGCCAATCCTTCTCGGCATCGTCGGCAAGGCACCGATGTACGGATCTTGACTCTAGTTTTGTCTCTAGTTTTAGTTTGGCAGCCTGCCAAACATACTCTTTTATACTATAAAACCTAAATCAGATCATGCAATTGGCTGCTCCAAAGAGTAATCAATTTCAAACGATTCGAAAGAGAGTAGCTAGAACTCTTTTTATCGCTCCTTTCGTAGCAGGAATTTTATTAACAAACCCAATGAAGTCTTATTCTAATAATATTGATTCCAATGCAAATCCAATTTCAATCAATTTGAAAGATTATCCAAACTTCATATTTGAAGATACAGAAATAAAAGAAACCAAAATTAACCCACACCAAGCTAGAGTACATAAAATTTACTCTAATCAAAAACAAAATCCAAGGGCTTTGTTCAAAAGTTCCATTGATTATAGAATTACGCCAGTAAACGTAACAGCCAATAAATTAAATGACGGTTCACAAGATTTAATATTAGAAGAAAAAAAGAGATACAATAACCTTCCAGCCAGTTTCAATAGTTTAATAGAAAACTGCACACCAATTGTAAAACGTGTAATAAAATCTGTAAAACGTATAGTAGAATTGATGTGGTTCGTTTTCACTATATTTATTACGTGGGGGCCATTTTTATTGCTTAACAATCTCAAGCGTAAAACTAGTACCTCTGAGTCTTCTTACAGTTCTGATCCATATGAAATTTTTGACAGAAGTATGAAACGTGAGGCAGAGATTGAACGGACAAATAGATTAGAGCCTTGGAGAACGAACCAGTAAATATGGTTTTTTCAAATCTATTATTTTTTAACAACAAACTCAATATTTCTACCAAGAATTCCTGAAGACCACATAATCCGGAAGCCAGTCTTCTCAAGTAAATTTTTGAATTCCCAATAATTGAACAAGTGATAGTAACGATAAACGGTTTCTTCTTTTGTATTCCAAGGTTCAAATGTGTCAGAAGGCCTGAAAAGAAACCTGAATTGCAGCCGGTTCCAGACGCTGATGAAAGCAAAGCCTTCTCGTTTTAGGACTCTATTAATCTCGCTGAGTGCTTTTTCTCTTCCTTCATTTGTTTCTATATGATGAAGTGCTGCTGTCGAAATGCAATAATCAAATGTTTCATCTTTGAATGGCAGTTCTCTTGCATCGGCAACCTTAAGCTCGACAGCTACATCTTGTTTCTTCACAAACTTTTTTGCTTCCTTAATCATTTCTTCGCCGAAATCAATTCCATAACTTTCAAATCCATTTTTAGCGAATGGAACTAGGTTCCTCCCATTTCCACATCCAACATCTAGAATTTTACCCTGCTTCCATTGATTTGCAAATTTAATGGTAAAGTTCTCTGGCTGACTCCTCCAATGCGTCCACCGACTCGCCAATCTGTTCCACACCTCTTTTTGGTCTTCCATATTCTGTTCTTTGTCAAAGACTTTATAAAAAGAAATGCCGAATAAGAAATGGGAGAATGAGCTATAGAGGATTTGATCCTGAGAAGGATACGCCAATTAATAGAAAGTCAACCCGAACACTTAGTGGTGTCTCTCCGATCGCAGTTGTTTTGCCACCACGGGGCTGTGCACATGGAACGTGTGTTTACTGTCCGACACATGCTAATGCACCACAATCATATACTCCGAAAAGTCCTGCCATCATGCGTGCAATCCGACTTAAGTTTGATCCATTTCAACAAGTTAAATCAAGATTAACCGCCTTTCATTCAATGGGACATCCAACTGACAAGGTTGAGATAATCATTATGGGCGGGACGTTTCTTTCCTATCCCGCCGATTATCAATATAATTTTGTGAAGAGCATCTATGACGGATTAAACGATACTATTTCTGTTGATCTCAATGAATCAAAATTAATCAATGAAAACAGCAACACTAACCGCTGTGTTGCCATGTGTATTGAAACAAAGCCTGATTGGTCAAAGAAAAAAGAGATCAAAAGCATGCTTGACTTCGGAGCAACAAGGTGCGAAATCGGAGTTCAGATGCTTGATGACGAGAGCTATTTGCTTACAAACCGAGGTCATACGATTCAAGACGTTGTTGAAGCAACGCAGCAGTTAAAGGATGCAGGATTCAAAGTTGGTTATCATACAATGCCTGGTCTTCCTGGTTCCAGTTTCGAAAAAGATATAGAAAAATTTGAACAGATATTCTCCGATCAAAAATTCAGGCCAGATCAAATCAAAATATATCCTTGTCAAGTAATTCAAGGCAGTGAGTTAGAGCAGTGGCATAAAGAAGGTCGATATAATCCTTACAATGATAAAGAGACCTTCGAAATCCTTGTAGAAACAATGTCACGCGTTCCTCATTACTGCCGAATTATGCGTGTTCTCCGTGAAATTCCTCCAGAATATTTGACTGCAGGCACTCTACGGATCGACATGCGTGCATCGATTGAGGAAGAAATGAAAAGAAGAGGGAAGGCATGTCAATGCATCCGTTGCAGAGAAATAGGATTTGCTATCAGAAATAAAGTCGAGGTTAAGGACGATGTCCAGCTTGCTAAATATGAATACGAAGCAAGTGGTGGAAAAGAAATTTTTCTGAGTATGACAAATTCACAAAATATTATTTTTGCACTATGCAGGCTCAGAATTCCAAACGAACCATGGGTTGAAGGTATAACTAAAGACACCCTTCTCGTCAGAGAGCTTCACGTTTATGGACCTGAAGTAAAAGTCGGCGGGTCTAATTTTGAAAAATGGCAGCACAGAGGATTTGGAAAGTTACTGATGTTCGAAGCAGAAAAAATCGCAAGAGACCTTGGAATGAAAAAGATAGCAGTTATCAGCGGAGTAGGTGTCAGGAATTATTACAAGAAACTGGGTTATGTTCTTGAAGGACATTATATGGTTAAATCTCTCGGATAATGATAAAAGAAGATTTATATAGAAGAAAAGAGCATATACCTCTATTATGTTTAAACAGACTGATGTGAACCGTAGGAAAACTGCGGAACATAAGATCATAGAAGTTAGTAATACTCCACTCTTTGCCGGACAAAAAGAGAAAGTTATTTGTGTGCCAGGAGAAATTATGGCACAAAGAAGAGATATAGAATTTGTAGGCAACAAAGAGTCTGTAGCTTTAGCAAACATGCTTACAAATTGTTTGATTTTACCATATCACTATAATGTCCAAGGCACAGTAGTAGAATTAGATATAAATAGAAGAGGAAAAGTTGCAGAAGTTGTTTTTCCAAATTTGAGAATTAAAACAAAAAAATGGGAGTTACCCTTTCCAATTTTAGAATTTAAGGGGGCAGGTGCAGAATATGACGGCAATGTTATTTATGATAAATATTGGCACTTAAAATCAGTGGTTAGGCGCAATAGACTGTGGGGTGCATTGCTCAAAATAGAGAGTACAGTAGAGTTTACTAACTGCCTAGAATTAAGGAATAGCTTTCCTACACCTATCTACTATTCATTATTAAAATTTCCAAAAAAGATTAGAGACATTGTTTTGCCAATAAATCGCAATCTCTATTCTATTTGGAGAGTTAGTAGAACAAACATTAGAATGGGAGACGCACTACTTTTTTATCAGAAAAATGATCAAAAGTTTAGGGAAACAATTGTTTCAAATATAAATTATCCTAAGTTTTTAATGCAGGCTGGAAGGTCAGCAGCCAGATGGTTGCATTTATTAAAAGAATTAAAGACTGACAAAACGTTTATTGAGAGCGAAGAAAACAGTAGTGTTCTATTCAACACTTCAATTCTTGGCGATTTCATTGATCTTGATGAAGTTACATTAAGAATAGATCCGATTGAAAAGCCAATTTTCCTTGTCACTGAGTTTGTGCAATCAATTTATGAGATATTAAATGATTTTGAATTTTATAGTGCAGGAGGTCGTGGAACATTCGAAGATTTTGTTAACGGTTTTGAAAATATTTTTGAAGAAAAATTTAGACGACCGCAAAGTTTGTCAAAGTATAGGCGCGGAGAGTTTTTGAATGAGCTTGAAGGTGATACAGACAAAGTTGATAATTTGATGCTCAATCCATATTATGCGAAATGTCTTTACATAAATCTAATGCGTTTCATTAAGAACTTTTATTAATTTACTATTCTGCTAATCTTATGCGAATAATCCTGCACGTAGATATGGACAGCTTTTTCACTGCATGTGAAGAGCGTGAGCGGCCAGAACTGAAAGGAAAGCCGGTTCTAGTTGGTGCAGACCCACGTGGCGGCAAAGGCAGAGGAGTAATCTCAACTTGTAACTATCCAGCAAGAGAATACGGATTGCATTCAGGTATGCCTATCTCTATTGCATATCGAAAATGTCCTAACTGCGTTTTTCTTCCAGTTAATTTTCAGTTATATGAAGAAACTTCGGTAAGAATCATGAAAATTCTTAAGGAATACGCTGATGCTTTCGAAATCGGAGGAATAGACGAGGCATTTCTTGACGTCAGCAGTCTAGGAAGTTTCAGAGAAGCTGAGGAGCTAGCAAAAAAGATTAGGCATGAAATAAAACGGAAAGAGCAGCTGACCTGTTCTATTGGTATCGGATCAAACAAATTGATTGCAAAGATTGCTTCTGATCACCAGAAGCCAGATGGCTTAACAGTTGTCACTCCTTCGAAAACTACTGATTTTCTTTGGCCGCTCAGCGTTAGAACGATTCCAGGAGTAGGGCCAAAAAGCGAGAAAATTCTAAATGAACTTGAAATAAAAACAATAGGAGATTTAGCTAGACTGACAATAGAACAACTTACAAGTCTATTCGGAAAGAATGGCGAAACTCTATACGAACTTTCTCGAGGTATCGATAAGAGTCCAGTTGTTGAATTTTATGAGACAAAATCTATCGGAAGGGAGTATACGTTTCAAAAGGATACGGACGATGTTGAAGAAATAAAAAGCACCATCCATGAGATGGTTCCCGAAATTCATAAAAATTTGGTTGAGCAGAAATTAAAATTTCGTGTAGTTACCTTGAAGATAAGATACAGTGGATTTGAGACCCACACTCATTCTTTGACAATAAAAGAACAAACCGATGATCCGAAGAAAATTAGTGAAGTAGCAGAACAGCTACTGATTCATTTTCTTCCACTGAAAAGAAAAGTTAGACTAATAGGGGTTAGATTATCTAATTTTGTTGACTAGAAAACAGAGCGACTTCAGGTTTTTCTATTTCTCTTTTGTATATGCGTTGTAAGAAGAAACCAGTAATGCAAGTGAGATCATTGCTAAGAAAGCACCTAACAGCAAAATAACACGTGAAATTGAAGAGGTTACATCTTCAATTGTGCTTTTCAATCTGATTACGGACGTTTTCGTTCCATTTATTGCTGTTGAAGTTTTACTTATGCTCTCTTTCAGTTCATCTATTTTCGTGTTAAAGTTTCCAGATGCTTGAGTAACATTTGACGAATCAAGTTTTTTCATTGTAGTTGCTGCATCCTTAAGTTTTGTTACATCTAGAAGCGGAGAGATTGCTTTCAGATCATCAGCTAGTTTTTCAATTCCAAATCCAAGAAGCACCATCGAATCAACAGTATCCCTGGTTGTTTTTGATGTAGCGCTAACGGTTGATTTCAATTCGTCAAACGCAGTACCTACTGAAGTTGTGACATTATCCACATTTGTAAGCGTCACTCGAGTCTTATCAAGTTCAACAAATGCAAAATCCTTCAGCTGGCCAGGTATCCCTGAAAGTGTAAGAAATATGCCAACAGCAGCCAGGAATCCGATCACACCAAAGATGACTCCAAGAAGTGCTAACGTTTTGCCCATACTGTAAAGAAAAGCTAAATAACATTAAAAACATATGTTTAGTGCTTTAATTTAGGTCGAGCCTAGCCTGTATTCGTCCTACTTTTTTGTAAACAACTTCTGCATGTTCTTCTACAATCCTTCTCATTTCTTTCGAGATTCTTATTTTTTCGATCTTTTTCTTGATCATATTAAGCATATTTTCCATAACTGCACCCATTACGGTAGCTGTAAAAATATAGAAGAATTCTTGGAATCTTCCCGCTTTTTTAATTAATCTTTCAGATTCCGGATAGGTTGAAATAACAAAACCAGAAATTGCAGTAAAACTTGCAAGTATGATACTTCGTTTAGTTAACGAATCTTTTAGAGGTGCTTCTATGTACGGTACTGTTTTTTGGATGTAGCGTTTTATTGCTCTGACTACCTTTGATATTGACGGTTTATTTAACCATTTTTCTAATGTTTCATAAGGCCATAGATCGTCACCAGTTTTATGTGATTCCCTCTCCATAAATTTACAACACCACTTTAGGTATACCTCCGCTTTTTTTTTCTCACATCTTAAAAGTTCTACCATCTCTCCGTCGTTCCTATATGCATAAATTTCTTTATCAAAAGCACGGACGTACTCCTTTCCAGATATCTTGTAATCTCCGATGCTCGGTTTTTTTTCTATTTCATTAATCATCTGCTCTTTGCTAAAAGTAGTTATAAAAAATTCTCTTGCATTTTCTTTCGGAAACGGACAGGATACTCTGATAGCTTTTGTTGCATATATTTTGGGTCCTTCAAGTAAAGGTTTTAATATGAAATTTTTTCTATCTGATCCTTCCGACCAAAAACGTCTAGTGTCTTTATTTTTATCCCAAAATATCGGCATTCACACACCTAAAATATGATGCGGTTCACCTATTTATATCTATCTTAAATTTCAAGTTTAATTGAATTTTATGACAGAGAAATTGTTATAAATAGCAATAACTCTTTAGGATCATGCCTTATGCAGAAGCAGTTAAACCCACCGAGAAAACAATTAATGACTATTTAAAACAGCTCAAGAATACGAGTGTCCATTCACGTATGGCTGCGGCTTGGGGTCTTAGTAGGGCTGAAAATATAACAAAATTGGACAAGCCTCAAATAGAACAGGTTGTTAATACTCTAAAAGATATTTTAAGTAATGAAAAAAATGCAGATATTCGTAGAAATGCAGCCGTTGCACTTGGCAGCTTGGGTGAAAAAGCTATATCTGCAGCTACAGCGCTTAGGGATGCGCTTGAGGACAAGAGCCCGGATGTACGTAAGTATGCTACATGGGCTTTAGGAAATATCGGAGATAAATTTGCCCTGCCTTTTCTTGTTAATGGTGTAAACAATGAAAACGAAACCACAGATGTTAGACGTTACGCGGTTGAAGCGGTAGGGAAATTAGCATCAAATAAAGACAGATATGCTGTTGAAACTTTAGATGCATTAGCTAAACAAGAAAATCTGGAAAACAATTTACAAAAAGAAGTTCAAAAGGTATTAACTAAACTCAAAAGTGTTTAGTTTTGTTGTTTCTTTTATTTTTTATTATTCTACTTATCAATACGATTTATAGGTTTGTTATATAACTGACTATCTAACAGATTTACTTCACAGAAAAGTCTTACAACTTCTTTTGCAACGCTAATTATGTTTCCGGCTTTGTATGCTTTTGTTGAATTCGTTGGAGCTTTAATTTTGACACCAACCTCTATAAACGAGTGTCCCGATTTGACAAGTCGGACTACGTTTGAAGCGCTGTATGCAAATCCATACGTATGCATCTTCAGATTCTTTAGAAGTTTTGTCTTGATAATGTTTGAGCCATTATAATACTGTAAATCAAGCCCATAAACCAAATTATTGTATAATGTAAATGCCTTTGATATAAGCTCCCTATCCCGAGGCCTTACCTCCATGTTCGTTGTATAAGATATAATCAATTCTGCTTTTCCAAGGTGACTATACAGATAGTCTTGCTGAGCTTCTATCTCTTCATTGTCTCCTGGTATTAATGAAAAGTATTCATATTTTGCTTTATTTAGTCCGTCGTTATAAGTTCCACCAAAGCCCCACGGCTTACTGTGATGTAATTCAATAATGTTACGGTTTTCCTTTGCCATTCCACTAATTATCTGTCCAGTTTTGTCTGTACTGCCATCATTAATTGCTATTATTTCATATGCACTAACTCTTCCTTGACACAGTCTAATTGCTTTAAGTATGGCTCCTTCAATGTTTTTTTCTTCATTGAGTGCTGGCACTACAATTGATATAGTTGGTTTTTCATTTTGTAATGAAGACGAACCACGTGTAGGTGCTTCAAGAACACTAGTAAGTAAACGTTCGGATCTGAATTGCTGGATTGGAAGCTCGAATTTACTTTTTTTTCTAAATTTTTGCATCATCAAATCATATCCTTATAAAAAACAAATTAATTATTAACTGTCTTCACAGCATTAGTTGATTTCTCAACTTCTGCAGTTGACACCACAAAACTAATAGTACATAAGACGTATATATATCTTTTGGTCTAATCTAAATAAATCTTATTTTTCTTAATTCTAAACCAATTTAAATTCTGTTTGATAATTTTTTTTATGTGGGAAGAAAAGTACAGGCCAAAGAAAGTGGCAGACATAATCGGAAATTCAGAAGTTGTTGGCAAGGTTAAAGAATGGGCTGCAGGATGGAATGTCGGTAAGAGACAGGTCCCATTACTTATTTACGGTTCGCCGGGCTGCGGCAAAACTTCGCTTGCTCATGCAGTTGCTAACGACATGGATTGGGAAGTTCTGGAAACAAATGCAAGTGACCTAAGGAATAAAGGTGCATTGGAATCAGTTATCGATTCAGCATCTACAGAATCAACACTGACTGGCAGGCGGAGACTGATTATTCTTGACGAAGTCGATGGGATTAATACTTCAGACAGAGGTGCAATCGGAACGATCGAATCAGTTATCGAAAAGGCGCAGCAGCCAATGATTCTTATTGCAAATGATCCATTCGGAAAAAAGATCAGTCCTCTCAGGACTGTCACAGTTTTCTTAGAAATGAAGTCAGTAAATAACCGAACGTTGGTTGAGCATTTGAAAAAAATAGCAGCTGCAGAAGGAATTGCTGCAAAAGAGGAAGATATCGCAGAGATTGTAGAAAAATCTAGAGGGGACGTCCGTGCATCTATGATTGATTTGCAAAATATGATGCCAACCTATCGCGAAAGAGATATGAATATTTTCAAAGCACTTGGAATAATGTTCAAAGCAGATTCATTTGGTTCTGCAAGAAGTTCTATGTGGAATGTTGATGTTGATCCTGAAATGATGATGCTGTGGATCGAAGAGAATATCTGCAATGAATATGAGAATGTTAAAGACATCCATTTAGCTTACGAAGCACTTTCAAGAGCTGATATATTTGAAGGAAGGATAAGAAGAAGACAGAGCTGGGGACTGCGAAAGTATTCATCTGATCTTGCGACAGCAGGTGTTGCACTTGCTAAAGAAAAGGCATATAAAAAATTCACAAAATACAGGTTCCCTTCGATGCTAATCACTCTTTCTCGTTCAATGATCAAGAGAGCAATACTGAAATCAGTTTCGCTAAAGGTCGGTAAAAAGATTCATGCATCTGGATATTACGTCAGACAGAATATTGGCTTTTTTGCTCCGATAATTCTGAAAAATCCGGAGGTTTATCAGCTCGAAGAAACCGAAATTTCTCTTCTTAAAAGTATCTCAAATAGCCCTGCATAAGCTGTTAGATTAGTTTAAAATTGACAAACAAATCAAAAAGGCTATTTTAGGTATAAATTTTTCGATTAATAGGCCATAAATAGATCTATTAGGGTTTTTGAGCATTTTTTTCCGTTTTTTAAAAGAAATCTAATACAAAACTTAACGACGAAAGTAAAAAGCTATAAAAACATAGCTTCGCCTTTCTCAGATTGTGTGTGCGCAGCGTGTGTGTTGTGTGGTGAGTAGTTGCCAGATAAATTGGTCTATGTTTCAGAACGATTAATCCGAAGGGCAGGTGCAGAGCGTGTTGATGAAGAAGCACCTATCGAGCTAGCTGAAAAGCTAGAAGACCATGGGCATAGAGTCATTCATTATGCATATCGGTTAGCGTTGCGAAGACGCGGAAAAAGAATCAAGGCTCGCGACATTCATATTGCTGCAGAGCTTTTGGGGTGACAACATGGAAACAGCTCAGATCGAAAATAATGCAAAACCAGTTTTTGGAAAACCTGTTGAACAGCTTTCATTACCGTTAGAATTTGACGGAAGCAAGAGTGAGTTAAGATTCGGCAAGCATATGCAACCATTAGGCAAGCGTAATACGGATTAAATATCCTAACTGTGGATATCTGGATATGATTAATCAATTGTTCAAGAAATCAATCAAATCAAACTTAAAATCAAGCTCCAATAAAACAGTAGTTTTTGCTCTTTCTTCTTTTTTATTTTTTGCATCTAACCGCAATTCGGTTCTAGCAGAAAAAATATTCACAAATAACCGACAAGTTTCTGAAGTTCTTGTCAAAGTAAACAGACATTTCATAGGAAATTTCAAAGGAAAACAAAAAGAAAATCACAAAGAAAAATTCAAAGGAATTTTGGCAGTCAATGAGCAACTGATAAAGGATATCCTAAAGTTCTGCAAAGAACTTAATGTAAGCGACCAGGACACCAAAGACTTAGAACTATTTTTAGAGGATAACTCTTCAGGAGTCGATATCATAGTTCCAGGTCCTGTTTTAGACGGTGCGATTGAATCATTAGCTAAAAAAGTGCAATCAACATTTACCAACGTCAGATCTTTCGGTTATGATGACGAAGACGGGTGGTGGTATCTCTCTTTTTGGAGAGAAGTCTGATAGTCCGTATAGTTATTTTTTGTTATAGTTAAATATTTATTATCTAAATACGTCAGGATCTGATGGCAAACTCACAAAGACTCGTTAAAAATCTTACAAGGATAGGAATCACATTCGTCCTGGCTGTTTCAACTCTCTCTTTTTTTGTATCTAAACCTTTTGTAGAAAATATTTTTGCTACAACTCCAACTAAACAAAAACAAAAAGAAAAAAATAAGCAGAACGGTAACCAAAATGAAAAGAAAGAAAATAGTCAAGAAAAAAATAAAAAGGAACAGAAAAATAGCCCGTACAACTGGGATAGGGAAAGAAAAACAGCAGAATCAACGCCTGACAAAAAATCAAAATCAAATTCAAAACCAGATGCAAAACCGGATTATAGCTACGATTATCAGGAAGATCTATCAAGTGTTTTGAACTACTTTAAAACTAGTGGAGTTCATGCGTCAGACGTTCTTTGGCTAGAATCTTTTTTGAAAGGGCACTTCGATTATTTTGATATCCTAATTCCTTTTGATAAAGTTAATGAAACAGAACTCGAGATCTTTATAAGATGGTTAAACGAACACGAAAAAGAGACGCCTATCCTTAGTATTTCCTACAAGCTTGAAGGCAGTTCATGGCACATAAATGCGATGCGCACACGTAAGTCTATTCGCGCATAAGAACAGCTTAAAAAATACAATTGTTCATTAATTTTATGGCCCCAGGGAAAGACGATACTACTATGACTGCCGAGAAGGCAGATGCCGATAATGAGAAAGGAACAAGCAATCAGTTTCGTTTTGCTCAGTTACGCGCATTCGTATTGACTCTCCTTCAGATGTCTCAGCTTTGGAATGCTGTTCTTATTTCACTTGGATTTTTGTCATTCGTCCTTTTCTTTGAATTTTATTCTTTACTTTTGCCATTGCTGTTGATTATTGTTTTTGTCGTTTCCTATCACAATCCAATATTCGGAACTATCCTTTCATTCGTTCTGATTCTTCCTGCAGTATCCTATCAGACTCCGGCATTGGCATGGCTGTTTCTTGTTGCTATCGGATTTATGCTGTTTAAGGTATTCGAGAATTGGTATCTGATCGCAGCTGTGATGGCACTTGTGAGTGCTCCATTCGCACCTTCCGAGCCAATTCCATTCAATCTGTTGTTGGGTCCAGCTGTAATTCCGATCCTAACATTTTCAGCACTGCATCTGGGATCAAAAAAGACATTATTTCTGATTCCCGTAGCTGTATTCTTGATTCTGCTGCTGTCAGTAATCTGGCAGTCGCATAATGCATCCTTCCTGACAGTAGGTACTCATATCTTTTCTTCAAGTTCATTACTAAAGCCACAGAATGCTGCGCCAGATATTGTTGATCTCCTTGGAGGGATAGGTGAAGCCGTGGCAAACTTATTTTCATTCGAGGTTTTTGCAGATGTTAATCTAAGTATCTCAATAGTATCTGAAGGTATCCTGAATCTATTTTTTGCTGATGTCGGACTTATCCAAATTATTCTTTGGTCACTTGTATTCTACGGAATTGCTTATTTACCATTATTTTTCCATGGTAAATACTCCCAATTTGTTCCATCACTTGTACTCATACTTCTAATCCCAATTCATTTTATTTCAGCAGAGTTTTCCGGCGTAGATCCAAATTTCGAGGTTGTTGTACCTGTCTTTGTAACGATCAGCGTTATGTTTTTGCTTGATCGATTCGGTGTCAAAATAACGCGTGAAGAAGAAATTGTTGCAGAAACAAAGAGAGGAATGTTTGGAATCCCTGGACTTGTCGATCTATCAGTTTCTCAGACAGGACCTGCTTCAATGTCCGAGATCGGCAATTACGACAGTACAAAGAAAGAAATTCAGGAATCTATCTTAATGCCGTTGAGGCATCGTGAATTGACACTCGTATACGGTGTGCGTCCTCCAAAAGGAATACTATTGTTCGGCCCTCCAGGAACTGGAAAGACATTGATCATGTCTGCAATGGCCAAAGAGCTGCGCATGCCATTCTACTATGTGAAATGCAGCGATATTTTAGACAGTGAATTTGGAAAATCAGAAAAGAATATAGCGGAACTGTTCAAGATTGCAAGAAAGAACAGTCCGTGCATTTTATTTTTTGATGAAATCGATTCCATCGGAAAGAAAAGAGAGTTTTACGCCGGAGGCGACGACGTCGTTGCGCGTATTTTGAGTAGTCTTCTTACAGAAATAGACGGGATGAAAGAAAAAGAGCAGGTTATTGTGGTTGCTGCAACTAACACTCCAAATCTTCTTGATCATGCACTTCTTCGACCTGGTCGACTCGATAAAATTATTTATCAGCCTCCACCGGACGAAAAAGGGAGAGAAGCGATATTCAACATCTATCTCAAAAAGCTGCCACTTGATAAGTCGGTTGACATCAAGAAGCTTGCTAAGATGACAGAGAGATTCACAGGTGCCGACATTGCAAATGTTGTTATCGAAGCTGCGCGTGTTGCCGCACCTGCGGCTGTTGAAAAAGGTAAAATTATTCCACTTAAAATGGAAGACTTCACTTCAGTTCTTAAGACTCTGAAGTCATCTGTTACTTATGAAATGCTTGAAGATTATGAAAAGTTCAGAATTGATTTCGAGAGGCGTGCAGTTAAGGAAGAGATCAAGCCAACAGAGGAAAGAGTGATTACATGGAATGATGTAATTGGTCTTGATGATGTAAGAAAGATTTTGACAGAAGCCATCGAATTACCGCTGCTTCACGAGGAGAAGTTGAAGGAATACAAAGTAAGGCCTGCAAAAGGTCTTCTTTTATTCGGCCCACCTGGAACGGGTAAGACTTTGATTGTAAAGGCAGCATCGCACGAATTGAAAGCGACATTCATTTCTATCTCACCTTCCGATATGTCTAGACATGGATATGAAGGAGGTGTCAGACTGATTAAAGACACATTCAACCGTGCACGTGAAAATGCACCCTCAGTTGTATTTATAGACGAATTGGAATCGATCGCTCCTTCGCGCGAAGCTTATGCATCTAAAATAACTGAGGAAATTGTTTCAGAGCTGTTGCAGCAGATGGACGGATTGAAAGATTTGAAGAATGTAATGCTGGTTGGCGCGACAAATAAGCCATCACTTATTGATAAGGCATTGCTCAGACCTGGTCGACTTGATAAAATTATTTTTGTAGGCCCTCCAAACAAGGAAGGTCGTGCAAAACTGTTCAAGCACAATCTAGACGGAATAAAAGGAATTGATAAGATTGAATACGATAAGATTGCAGATGAGACGGAAGGATTCACTGGTGCCGATATCTCATCGATATGTCAGGAAGTGAAACTCAAGCTCGTAAGGGCAAAGATTGCAGGCGAGCCAGAACCGGAGGTAACTACACAGACGATTCTTGATGTGGCAGAAAATAGGACACGAAGTGTCACTGTTCAGATGTTGAAAGAATACCTCTCATTTGTTAAGGAGTATGGAGAAAGAAGATAAGAAACAACAAAAACAATATATCAATATATAATCCAGTAAATTTATAGTAAATAAAAAACTGGAGTAAATAAACTGCTAGGAAGTAATAGAAACCGTAGTAAATAAAGTGCTAGGAAGTAATAGAAACCGTAGGTGTCTATATGGGCAAAGTTTGGATTGCATTATTCGTTATCTTTATTGTTTATGCAGCGATTATTTTCAATTTAATTAAAGATTTTAAGCAGCTTCCTTCGCCAATTTTCGGAGGAGATTATTATTATCAGCTTGGTTCTGTTTATCACATTCTTAATTCTCCGCCTGGCGATTGGTTCAAAAGCTCAAACATCCTTGGTCATTCAGCCACATATTCTCCTATCTATGGGGCAGTGGTCGCTGCCTTTTCTGTCGTCACCGGTCTGACGCCTATTCAATCGATCTTCTACTCAAACTTTCCTTTCCTGCTTATCTCTCTGGTAACTGCATTTTTTCTTTTTAAGTTTATTACTAAAGACACAAAAGTCTCAATTATCGGCGTTCTCGTGTTTTTGCCATTCACAGTGTTTCCCGTTCTTAAGTATACAGAACTTGTCCACGTCTTCGCTATTCCTCTGTTTCTTGTAGCTCTTTTCAGGTTGTATGAAAAGCAGACGCTGAAGAGAGCACTTCTTTTAGGTGTTATTTACGGCATGCTCACATTGCTCCAGCCAACTGGGATTATAATTGGCACGGCATTTGTTTTATTCTTCCTTTTTTATTCCGTATTTTCACACGTGTTTGAAAACTTGATGAAAGAGTTTAGCATTGCATCTCTGATTCCTTCACTATCTGACAAGGAGAAACTGGTTGAAAACATAAAGAAAGCATCAATTTTCTTTTTTGTAGCATTTGTTATTGGTTTTTTGATTGCTCAAATATGGTGGTTTAAACCCATTTTTGAGCTCGGAGGTAAATCCCAAGCGATGGTTAATGAGTGGGGTTTCCAGGATTTCTCTTCTTTCACTTTTCAGTTTATCTTTTTGTTTGAGACACTTACACAATACGTTTTCAACTTTTCAGGGTTGCTTGAAGGCGCGATAAGCATCCTAGGGTTGCTCGGCCTTTGGTTCCTTCTTTTCAAAAAAGAGGAGAGTCCAGAGTCAAAGTTTGTTCTATTAACATTTATTGTTTCAACATTCCTCACATTCCATTATTTCATCACTGCTCCGTTGATTGGCACATACTTTGGGCCGAATTACATGTCATTTTTGATCTTCAAACTAGGTTTCATTCTTGTTGCAATACATGCATTGGCTCGGCTAGCGAAGTTAGGCGTTAATGACGTCAAGTGGCTGAATGGCTTTGGCAGGTTTACTGGTTATCTGTCACATCTGATGATTCTGTTTGTCTTGGTCAATGCAGTTTTTGGATATGACGGATGGTACAATGACCGATGGAAAGCAGTAGGAAGAACACCATTTATCCCTCAATATTCCGAGCTGCAGAGCTATCTTCTGGCAAACACTTCAGTGAACGATGTCATTCTTTCCTCCAATGAGATCAGTTTTGTAATAAATGCAATTTCCGGCCGTAAGGCAGTCGCGTTCAGGAGAGGGCATGTTGATCCATTCTCCACGTTGGACGATCGCGAGATCGCAGCGGCAATCATTCTATACGGCAGCAGCCAGGAGGAGAAGATACGACTGATTAAGGAATACAATATCAGCTATCTCTATTACGATATAAACTGGGTACACTCCGAGTGGGAGCTAGACAGCAAAGGTCAAGTGGCAGGCTCATTCGATCCTCTTGCAGTTTTTGACACTCCTGAAACTAGGAGAGTTCTCGAGGTTAACGGTGTGCATTACACTCCACAACGAACGTGGCTGGACCCCTCAATGCGAGGAGGGTACTTCAAGAAAGTCGATATACTGTTCATTGATGCATCGAATTACAAACCTAGGGACGATGCAATATGGAAAGAAGACTTAGACAAACTGATCCAGCCGATCTGGAAAAATAATGATGGCAGCGCAGTGTTATACAAATTTACGGTTTAGTTATTTTAATTGTACACACGCTTTCTGTTAGCTTAACATAACTAGCTTTTTATTATACTTTGATCTGTTGGCAATATTTACTTCGATAAAAAGTCGAATGAATTCCTTTACGATACTTATCACATTCTTTAATTTGTATAAATTCGAACCTTCACTTTTTCTTATTCGGTTAGGTACGTGTTTGTAAGAGTATCCTTGCTTAACAAGTCGTACAATTAAAGAAGGCATATAGAAATGCCCGTCAGTATGCATCGGTGTCTTCCTTATCAGTTCGGTCTTGATTATGTTTGCACCTGTGTAGTAACGTAAGTTAAGTCCATATAGTATATTCATTATTATAGTAAATATGCCAGACACCATCTGCCTATCTGTTGCCCTTACACTCTGATTTACGGTGTAAGAAACAATCAAATCCGCCTCTCCGACGTGATCATAAAGGACTGCCTGTGAATCCTCCAGTTCCTCATTGTCACCTGCCAGCAGTGAAAAATATTCATACTTAGCTTTGCTCAATCCGTCCCTATATGTGCCTCCCAATCCCCAGGGTTTGTCATGATGAACAGCAACAACATTCTTGTTTTCTTTTGCTATCTTTTCTATTATTTCACCAGTCTTATCCCTGCTTCCATCATTTATTGCAATTACTTCATACGCACTAAACCGAGGCTTAGCTAATCGAATAGCTTTTTTTATTGCAGCTTCAATATTCTTTTCTTCGTTGAGTGCTGGGACAATAATTGACATCGTCGGTTTTTTTCCTGTTGTTTTTTTCATAAATATCCTTCCAGTATATCCATATCCTGTATATTTTATTTACATAAGTCTCTTACTTACATAATTCTCATAATCACTATTTATATTTTTGAGGGTCATAACTAATAACAGAGTTAATTGAGTTCAAGGACGGAAAATATTTTCATTAATAATTAAATTTTTCGAACGCGTTCGGAGAAGTGAGAAAGTTGAAAACGTTGTTTGCCGATATGAAGGTACGACAAATTACTTCCTCTAAACTGCAGTTTATAAACTGCAGTTTAAATCATTCAACAATGTTTAAATACCTTACTTTTGAACTGTTGCTACAGCCCAGTTAGATTTGAGGGCAGAAGGACAGTATAAGATTTGAAAAAAGAAAGTATTGCAAATGTAATGCACATACGATACATTGAGGTGATATCGTGAAAAGTATAGACGCAAATAAAATAGCAGCTGTTACAGTAGGAGCAGCACTATTAGGAGCATCACTCTTGGCAGCAGCGCCAATTATGTATGGGAACACCGAGATCGTTAACGCACAAGGTAAGCCCGTCGTAAAAGTTGTTGTTGGAGCAAGCGCGAAGGCATCCGATGGAGTTGCAGCCGCTAACATAGCCGCTGTTATAGGAAGTTTGGCTTACAAGAGTCAGACAGTAACCGCACAACTAACAGGTTCACCAACTTGTAGTGTTGCTGGAGCAGGAGCAGGATCATGTTCTGTTACAGACAAGAAAGCTACATTGGAAATAACATCACCTGGTACAAGTGTTGTTGCAGGAGCATATGGGTTTAGGACTTATATGTATGGATTTATCGATGATAACGCATCTACCGAAGATAACCAACAGGCTGAAGCTGCACTAAATCCAAAGAAGATCACTGGAGATAACTTCGTGAGCTTCGCAGATTCAAAGACTACAGTCTCTACAGTTTCTGGTTCGTTCACAACGAAGCAAGAAGCATATATGGAGACTGGATCCGCCCCAACTTTCTTCACTGATGTGAAGAAGTACAAGGTAATCCCACAGTCGTTGAGTTATGTCATCAAGTTCGAGCACGACACCTTCAGTGGAGTTCCAGCATGTACGTTGAGTTCAGTTTATTCTGGAACAACTGTTTATGCAACGACTTCAGTATTGGAAGGAAATTGTACAGCAGCCGAAACTTACTTGATGTCAAGACAAAGATTGAAAGTTAAGTACCTCGGTGACGATTGGATCGTCAGCGAAATGAAGCCACTTGATTCACCAAGCTCAATTAAGCTTGCTAAGGAATCAACACCAGCTCAGATCGTTTACGCTGGTCAGAATGTGTCTGCAGGAGCTTATTCAGTTAAGCTTCAAGATTTAACCGTTCCACTAGGAGGCGGTGCAGATTCACAGGCAATCATTCAGGTCTACGACAAGAATGGTGTACTAGTTAAGGAAGACACTGTAACTACATCTGCGGCAAAAGAACTTATTTTGCCAAACGGTGACAAGATTACAATTCGTGTCTACAAGACTGCACCAGGATTGACTGCAGCAAAGTGGGCAGAAATGTCCGTTCTATCGCAAGAGTTAACTCTTACAAACGGTAGAGTTGTTGACAGTGATCTGAACAAGAACTGGACAGTGGCTTTGGCATGGGGTACATCAAGTGGTGGAATCAACAATTTGACGTTGAGAAACATCACATTGACTGGGTCTTCATTACCAACTCTTGCTGAGGGCGAGAGCATCAACCTTATTGGTTCGCCAGCATTGTTCAAACTAACGTTGAGTGGAACGACATTGAGTGATGCAAGCAGAGATACACTCTCTTTTGCTTTCATTCAGAATCCGGCCTACTACACGTTGGAAGGAGATACAAATGCAGTATCATCTGATCCATTAATCAGATACTACGTTTGTGCTACGTCTGCTAAGAAGGCATTCGCTTTCGCAACAGCACCAGCTTCAAGCGATGACAGATCAAAAGTCTGTTTTGGTCTTGGAAATGCAACACCGCTGTTGTACGAGAAGCCTGACAAAGGTTACATCAGATACGTCCCAACAACAACAACCACGTTGGTACGTGACGATGCATCCGGTGTCTGGAATGGATCATCTATCGGTCTCTGGAACGGAACTGCATGGATGAATGCACTCAATACCAACAATACCTTCGGTAATGGTGGAGGAGGAACATTCGGAAGCAATAACACGGGTACGATAAACTGTAACATAACCCTAACTCAGAATTGGACTGACATAGCTGGAGCGAACTACACGTTCAGGCTGCAAGCAGATTCAAATGTCGTGTTAAACACCACGAATCTTTGGTCTGTATCTGCATCTAACTCAAGTTGTCCAAGCATCGGTTTGGGCGCGTACGCATTGTTCAACGCAACCGCATTGTTCATTGTGAACACAAGTTTCTTCCCGACATCAGTGGCATTCCCATTTGATTTGGAAAATGCTACATTGACATACAACGTCCAGGACAACTCTGCAGAGAACGGAAACCTGACATTCAAACAGGTTGGTACTACAGAGACACTGGGAGTTACAGAGTACGTCAACAAGGGTGGATCCTCAACGCAAAGTGCATTGACAGGTACGGCAACAAACGTCTCTTTCACAGCCAATTCAACAGCAACGACATTCAAGTCGAGCTCTGGCAGTGAATCGAAGATTGATGCAACCTACTTGACTGCAACCGGTACGACATCCGCTTCTGAATTTGAAGCAGGATACACTACACAGAGAGGTTCAGTCATCTCCTCAAGGTCTAGCAACTCTATAACCTTGAAGATGGCAAAGAAACTCGGTGAGTTCCAGTACCAGCTTGCAACATCAGGTGCAAACGTAACTGCAGCAGGAGTATCAACAGTAACATTGGCTGAGGGTGGACAAGTAGCTATTCAAGATAGCACTGTGAAACTCAAATCAGTCAGTGAAACAGTTGGAGCCTGTACAGTAAGCGGAGGCAACTCCTCTTGTACAGCTGACAAGGGCACAATGAAAGCAGTTCTCGATACGGGAGCAGCTTCTGGTTCCTTCTCAGTACCATACAAGATGAGCGCAACAGAACGCCTTGTTGTACTTGACTCTGAAGCACCATCCGCAGAATCGTTGATTCTAGTCGGAGGTCAGTTAATCAACACAGTAACCGCAAGAACAATCAGCGGCACTGATGTCAAGATCGACAGACCAGGTGTGAAAGTTGTCAAGGCAGTAACAGATCAGAGAATCGTAGTCGCAGGTTACACTGCAGACGACACGACTGCAGCAGCATCGCAGTTCATCTCTGAGTTGCTTGCTAAGGCCTAAGTTGTAGCACCAACGAACCCCGAATAGGGGTCTTTTTTTCTTTTTTTTCTTTTTTTATTTTTTTTACAATCTTCCAGCTTCAGCTGTTGCTTCAGATTTTTTATTTCGCTAATATTTTTAGCACGTACGCGCGCGTTCGTGCGGTTGTTAACGTTTTTAAACATTTAGTTCATAATATCTGAATGAACAGTTCTATTTCAGTAGAAAACAGAAAGAGAGCAGCAAGGCTCTCTACATTTATCCTCGTACTTTCACTTCTTTTAACCACTGTTTTTGCAGCAGTTAACGTTACTGATTACTTATATCCTACTGAATCGACAGCCTCTGTACAGCAGAAAAATACGACAGTTAATGGAACCCTTTACAAGATTGTTACTGTAGGGGGTAAAGAAACATTTGTTCTTAAAGCAGACAATTTTGTAAAAAATGAAGCAGAGATTGAATTAGCGATCAAAGGCAACTGCTTCGAAACGTCTTACCCTTCTGCCACTGAACTTAGTGATATTAGCGGTTTAGTTTTAGCATTTAATAACAGCAGGTATACTGGCACTTCCTTCGGAACTCTTGAAGGGTATTGTGATACTATAACTGGGCAGGCTGTTGGTGACGAAGGAAACTGTACTTCTCTTCAAAGTTGCCAGATAGCATGTAATCAGGGATCGTATGCCTGCTTCCAATACGCGCAGGGAAGCGCACTCTTCTTACCAGAATTGCTCAAGTATGCGAATGTTAAACGAGGTATTGATGCAAACGTTACGGCTGTCCTTTCAGCAACAGCTACACTTAAAGGTATTTCCTCCTCGGGACAGCTCACATTTAATGTTTCACAAAAAGCACAAGATATCTCAAATAGTGTAACAATTCTGCAGAATTTGTCAGGTAATTATTCAGCTCTCAAATTATACATAAGAAGTAACTCTGGAGGGTTTGAATTCTGTTTACCTGTCGGATTTACTCTTGCTCTAAATAACTCTGCGCTTACTAGTGCCGCTTCAAAAGCATCGACGATCAAGACAAAGGCAGCATGTTTTGACACTACATCCAGCAAGGCTAAAGAAATTATTAATTCCACTCTGGCGAGAATTGAACTTTACACGGGAACGAAGCAGAAAGGATCTGTGCAGGAACAATTCGAAGTTCTCACTTCCAAATTCAATAACCTCACTACAAGATCCGCTTCGATAACTGCATTAGTTAGTGATGAAAACATTACTGTTTATGTTAATGCAATAACTGAACTCAGTGCTCAATACTATTCTAACGTCGACGCAAAACTTTATGACCAAGCAGGTCTGACAGTTTCTTCAATTGATTCGAAGCTTACGGAATTTGATGCTTATCTTAATGCATCCTTTGTGACACTTGGACCAGTTGTAGATGCAAGATTAAATGCGTCTGTCATGCTAGCCAGAGCGTCACTTCTTATTGAATCTTCAGACGCAGTTCTTTCATCTGATCTTAAGACGCAGAGGGATAAATTTGCTTCACTTGAAATACGTGTAACTGCGAAGATTAGCTATAACGAGATAGACACACTTGCTTCAAATTACAACACTATCACGTCCGATACTTCTTCAATAGTAGAAAAGAAACGAACTCTTGAAGCTGCTGCAGCTGATAACTTGCTCACAAGCACTGCACGTGGCATCTCGCTAGCAGTTCTTGACGTTATATCTGCACCATTCGGTGTAAAGGAAAGTGAAAAGAGGGCATGGATTGCAAACATTCCTCTTCTAGTAATCGCAGTTGTCGATATACTTGTGCTTGCATCATTCGCTATCGGATTCTTCTTCATAGTATGGAGAAATACCGAGAAATTTATGCAGTCAAATGTGATGAAGACTTGGACAATAATATTTGCATTCGTTTTCATTCTTCTTATCGGCCTATCTCTCGGTCTTAACTCCTTAGTGAGCAAGGAAACGGGCCAGACAAGTTTATTCAATTATCTAAACCAGGCAAAGAAGGACAATGCAACTGTGTTATTCTTAGAGCGATCCTCCACTTCCAATGCTGCTGCGATGGCTGGGTGCGGGTCAAAGATTGAACAGGCATTAACTGCGTTAGGTAAGACAGTTACAAAGATTGATGTTATTGATGGAGTATGCAACGAGAAGATAGTTTCAGAATGCCTTAATGACGTAGGCCGTACACCTCTAATAAGGTTGAAATATGGATCAAAGAATGCTAGTTCATTTTACACATTCTATAAAGTAGAAGCAGTTGTTGAAGGAGATGAAGCATACTTCAATGAGTGTTTGTTCTCAAAGCTTATCGAATAAATACATGTGTGACCTTTCTATCTCCCCTCTTTGAATAACTTTTATAAAACTGTGCAGCGTAATCGTTATAGCATAAAGTAATCTACGATACCCTGCTAGATACTCAATTAATATTCAATAACATATATGTTTATACGAGGCGTTTCAGATGCAAGAAAACAAACAATCTAAGGAAATACCAATGTACATAATAGTGGGGCTATTTGTCATTTTCATCCTTGCTTTTTACTTCACACAAGGCTCAAAGATTCCTTCAGCAGATAAGAACCAATCTCCTTCAGGTGCTTCGCTTCAAAAGTTTTCGGAAACGCTGCAGGCTTCAAATGAGTTAGGAATAGTAATGAATGTAAGCAGCGCAGCTGCGGATCAGGCTAGATATCTATACGCTTGTGGTGCTGGTTTGGCAGGCAGTTGGGGTAAGCTTGGAAAAAATATAAGTAATCTTCACATTTATGTAGTCAGCGATAGCGAGTGCACGTATAGCAATCCAATCCTACAGAATAATACGATAACAAAGACGCCGAAAGAGTGTGTAGATGAGAATGCAAACAGGACTTATTTCGATATTAAATACGGCGCATCCTATTCAATTTTCACGGATCATGTCGCATATCTGTTTGTTGATGAAACATTTGAACAGGAATGTAAATTCGAAGTATCGCAGTCAACCGGCGCAGAAACTGGTACAGTATCAGATAACCAAACAATTATTCAAGCAGTTAATCAAACTAGTCAGGTAGGTGAAAATATGTCGAAGAATGCAACAACCACGGGAACAGGTAGCAGCACAAAAGTGCTACTTGAAACAAATATGGGTAACATAACTCTAGAGCTTAGATCAGATATGCCAATAACTGCAGGAAACTTTGCAAAACTAGTCGGCCAAGGCTTTTACGACGGAGTAATATTCCATCGTGTAATGTCCGGCTTCATGATTCAAGGTGGAGACCCGACAGGAACTGGGGCAGGTGGCCCAAGTTATACAATAAAAGACGAATTCACTGCTAACAATAAAAATGACAGAGGAACGATTGCAATGGCAAATGCAGGTCCAAACACCGGAGGCAGCCAGTTCTTTATCAATTTGGTAAATAATAATTTCCTTGACAGCAAGCATCCTGTTTTCGGCAAAGTTATCGAGGGGATGGATGTTGTCGATAAGATAGGAAAGGTGCAAACAGATTCCGACGACAGGCCGTTACAGAATGTGACGATAATTAGCGCTAAAATAATCTAACGAATCTAACTGGCGCATAAGTAGATCTGTTGGTTTTATTTATATTTTAGAATAGCACCGATTCCTTTGAATCCTGCCAGGAATTGCTGTCCTTCCATTGTGTCAGAAGCAATAGTTTCAACATCAATCCCTTTTGCTTCTGCTTTATCATAGAGCTGGTCAAAAAGGTCGGTTTCTCCAATAAACTCTACTTCGTGGCCTTTACTGCATTTTATTTCTTCTTTCTCCTCTTCTCTTTCAATAATAATGTCTTCTTCATCTCCTTTTTCACATCTAATTCTCAAAAGTTTCGATATAAATTTTTCAGACATGAGCAGCGTTCCAATCCTTCCTTTTTCAAGTGCTTCCATCGTTTCTTTTGGCCCATAAACTGCTAATCCTTCTTTAGCGATTTCTTTCATAAACTCTCCAATCAATTTCTTCTCTCTCATAGCCTTTGCTTCAGCAATTACATCATTTGTTTTTCTTGCTAGTTCACTGATTCCATAATCATCAACGTATCCAATATCAAAAACGCCAAGTATCTGAAATTGATAGTTGAATGGCTTCTTTTTGAGAAAGTTGTCTTTAACTGGTCCAGGTCCTCCAACAAAAACTTTTTTGATTCCGATAGTCATCAATGTCTCATCCATTGCTTCCCCTACTCGAGTGTAATAATTTTCAATAAGCTCTTCAACATAACGCTGGTATCGAGCTGCCGAACTCCCCCCTTTTGTAGTCTTGCTAGGTCCTGTGGTGGTAAGTCTCCTCACAATCTTTGTTACATTTCCTTCAAGTATTGCAACAGTTGCATCTTTTCCATCAATTGTTACTAACCCGTACTTCTCTCTTACCTTTCCCATCATCAGAAGCGGTTCCATTTGAAATTCTGAGTCGCATCTGTACATCTGAATCTGCAGAGGTTGGTGGGGGGAGAGTGCAAATAGTTCTATGTTAGGTCTTCCAGGGTCCTTCGATATGTTTCCGCAGAAAATAGCTAATCCATTATCTGGGGTCTGTTTGAAAATCTTCAGGTATTGAATAATCTTGTCGAGCGCGGCTTGAACATTATTCTTTGTCGATTTAGATTTGATGTTGGCAGCTTGTCCGTATTCATTTCTCAATTTATTCGAAATTTCAGCTAAAGGATATCCTGTTGGTATATACACGGTTATTAATTCAGTTCCACTACCCCTGAATCCTTTCAGTTTGCTTAAGAGCTTCGCTAGTTCCCGTCTCTTTTTTCCTTCGCTAACCATTGCTACCGACCTATCACTGATTTGTTCATATACTTAGTCAGCACGTCTGGAACTTTAATACTTCCGTCGTCCTGTTGGTAGTTTTCAAAAATAGCTATCAAGGTCCTGCCAACTGCAAGTCCGGATCCATTCAAAGTGTGTACGAATTCAGGCTTTCCAGCTTTCCAATACTTAATATTTGCACGGCGGGCCTGGAAGGTTCCACAATTGGAACAAGAAGAAATTTCGCGGTATTTATCCTGAGAAGGGACCCACACTTCAATATCATACGTTTTAGTTGATGCAAATCCTAAATCTCCAGTTGTCAGTTCAACAACTTTGTAAGGAAGATCAAGAAGCTTCAAAACTTCTTCCGCATCCGTTACCAGCTTCTCCAGTTCTTCATAAGATTGTTCAGGTGTTGCAAATTTGACAAGTTCAACTTTGTCAAATTGATGCTGGCGTAAGAATCCTTTGATATCCTTGCCATATTCCCCAGCTTCGCGGCGGAAGCATGGAGTGTATGCAGTATATTTAATCGGTAGATCTTTTTCTTTCAGTACTTCTCCCGAGTGTAAGTTTGTCAGTGGTACTTCTCCAGTTGGAATTAGCCACATGTTTCCGTGATCCTCGCGTATATTGTAAAGCTCAGCAGCAAACTTCGGCAACTGACCTGTTCCAGTCATTGTTTTCTCATTAACTATGTAAGGGACCCATGCTTCTCGATAACCCCGCGATTTGGCGGTATCAAGCATGAAATTAACAAGCGCTCTCTCAAGCGCTGCAGCATCGTCCCACAGCACCGTAAATCGGTGTCCTGCAAGCTTAACTCCGCGTTCAAAATCAATAAGCCCAAGTTGAGGTCCAATCTCCCAATGCGCTTTAACATCCTTTGAAGTCTTTTGAGGCGTTCCATTCTTGCGTACCTCGATCGATTCATCCTTCTTCCCAACTGGGACGCTTTCGTGAGGTATGTTTGGCATCGTATAGAGAAGCAGGTCAGTCTGTTCCTCCAGCTGCTTTAACTCAACTTCACTTTCTTCTATCCGTTTCGACAGATCTTTCATGGCAGCCATTGCCTGCTGCTCGTTTGTGCAGAAACCACTCTCGCAGGGTAATCCTTTTTTCATTCGTGCGATATCCTTTTCAATCATGTTTCTTTTTGCACGTATCTTGTCGCTTTCAATCATCAAGTCTCTTTTCTTTCTGTCGATATTCAGAAAAGTGTCAATGTCGATATCCTGGCCTCTGTTCTTCATCGCCTCTTTGACAACTTCGGGTTGTGTTCGAATAAGTTTTATGTCTAACATACTATCTCTACTCTGTTAATTTCTATTCGATGGAAAAGTATAAAAATGATGAAAAACTATTAGATATATGGCAGATCCGCAAACCATGATTGGACCGAAATCAATCGAGGAGTTATACAAACAGCTTAATCAAATACAATCTGATCTTAATAAGACTGATGCTGAAGGTTTAGAAAAAATTTCTAAACTTTCAATGGATTACATCAAACTTGCCAAGCAGGTTAACAATATCCCGGCCCTGAGCAATGTAACTACTATTATAACGAATAAAAAGATAGAGCTTTCAGGGAAATTATCTGGGTTGAGCAAATTAGAAAAAATTACGGACGGCAAAAAGTTAGAAATTTTAATTAATGGACTAGATAACTTGCATAAATCTGTTGAAGAGATCCATATGAAAAACGATCCAGTTTATGCTGAGGCTGTTGCCAAAAGCAGAACTCACACTCAAGAAGAACATCCAGTTAAAACCGAAGGATTACAACTGCAACGCAGGGAAAATGAACCAGTTGGACGGCCACCTGCTGAAGCTGCAGTTCAAAATATTTCGGTAGGCGCTTTAAGAATCTCTGCAATCCAGACAGCTTTGCAAACTTCAGAGTTAGACCCAAGCAACATAGAACAAAACCAAAGAGAAGAAGCTATACGAGCGATACAAGGACAGATCGGTACAGCTAATGCTGAAGAAATTATTAGAAGGATAAGGAATGCTCAAGCAGGCAACATTAGACTTGTTCCTTGACATTCTAGTGTAATTTTCTCGTTATTAATACGGAAATTAAACCCGTAGTTAATCCAACAACTGTGCTTTCTAAGGAAAGTCCAATTAATACATAAGTAGGAATTGCGCCAAAGGGAACGCCTTTAAGAAAAGAGTTCATATCTTTTTTATTCTGTTCTTTCTCGATAAAGAGATTCCTTGAAAGATTCGCTATTCCAAAAACTACTGCAGAGGTTATTGCAACTTTGTTGAAGTCTCTGCTCTCAGGTTTGAATAACCAATAAAGTAAACCTGTGCTTACCATCGCACCATTCGCAAAAGCTACTGACGCATGAAAAATCTTCGAAGTTTTTGGTTCCTTTTCATAAAGATTGTTTTTTAGAGTTTTCATTTTAGTTGAAAAATAATTGTAGCAGTTGTTTACTTTCGTAATTCTTTCTTTCCAAAGATCTTTGTAACTCCCCATAGTGACTATTTCCATAACTATAACTATCCAAAACTACTATTTAAATATTCCTTTTCCATCACTTCAGCAGTTGTGAAGAAACTATATTAAAACCCAATCCAAATCTAGTCATGCACACTTATATTATTTCGCTGGGAGGATCGCTGATTGTTCCAGATAAGGTTGATGTAAATTTTCTTAAACGATTCAGAGAGATTATTCTAAACCACATAAAAGAGAGCCGATTTATCATAATCTGCGGTGGTGGGAAGACTGCACGTCGATATCAGGAAGCTGCATCAGGTGTTATGAAGCTGGGATCTGAGGATCTAGATTGGATAGGCATACATTCCACCCGTTTGAATGCTCAGTTAATTAAGATTATTTTTAAGAATATAGCTCATCCGATAGTCATTCATAATCCAACTGAAAAATTAAAGCTTAAAGATAAAGAGAGAGTTGTGGTTGCAGCTGGTTGGAAACCTGGATCTTCAACAGATTACGATGCAGTTTTACTTGCTAAAAACTTCAGAGTTACTCAATTGATTAATTTGTCAAATGTGGATTATGTTTATAACAAAAATCCAAAGAAGTATCCAGATGCAAGACCGATAAAGGCAATTAATTGGAAAGAATTTAGAAAGATCGTCGGTACAAAATGGGATCCAGGTGCAAATGTTCCATTTGATCCGATTGCGTCAAAGCTGGCTGAAAAGCTGAAGCTTAAAGTTATCATCGCAAACGGTAAGAACATGGAAAATTTAGACGAGATTCTACATGGAAGAAAGTTTATCGGAACAACTGTCGGCTGAAATTTGAAATGTTGGGAAAATGGAAGAAACAGACTATGGATTTTGTGATGAGTGGAAGTTTACTATTCTTTTTCCAGGTACTATCATTGATCTAGAAACTTCAGCACTTGAGCCGCAAGATGGCGATATTCTTACATTCGGATATTTTACTTCAGGTGTTGCCAAAGTCTGTCAGCTAGCAAAAACAGACAAAGATTCGGCGGATAAATTTAAACAGTCAGTAATCGAAACCATGAAATTTTTACCAAGGCCGTTTTATGCGTACAATGCTTCTTTCGAGGAGAAATGGCTTAACACTAAATTCGACATTGATCTTTTTGACAACTGGAAAAAGATTGCTGGTGGTACAAAGAAGGAAGGTCACAAGTGGTGTTATGTTCATAGGTGGGTTAAGAATAACGAGGAAAATGTGTGTCAATTCTGTCAGCGTCCATTATGGAACGATCCAAAATGGCCAAGAGCCGAAGAACTTGTTTCGTTGCCTCACAAATATTTTGGAATCGAGATTGAGGCGATGGGAAAAGATATTCCACCTATCTGGTATGAGTACAAACAAACAGGCAACAGAGAACTGCTGAATAAAATTGTTTATCACAATCTTTACGACATCATAAGAGAAGCATGCCTATTGCTATGGGATGAAACTGTAACCAGCTATTACGCTGGCATGCTAGGTGAAGAAAAAGGAAAACCACGAAGAAGATTCTAACCTGCGAGTTAGTATTCTCCGCCGCCCATTCCTGGTGGCATTCCTGGATGTCCGCCACCGCTAGCCGGTCTCGGTCTGGCTGAAATCATGTCGCTTATTCTTAGAAGCATTTCAACTGCTTCACTTGCTGACATAATTGCTTGCTGCTTTACTTTTGCAGGTTCAACAACGCCTTCTTTTTCCATGTCATCGATCTTTGCTTCGTAAACATTTACACCCTGTGCGAGGCCATCTTTTGTCTTGTGCTTCGTTCTTAGCGATACGAGCGTATCGATTGGATCCATACCTGTGCTTTCAGCAAGCGTTCTCGGTATAGCTTCTAGCGCTTCAGCAAATGCGATTATTGCTAGCTGCTCTCTTCCGCCAGTTTTAGTTGCAAAGTCACGCAGATCATGCGCCAATTCAATTTCGACAGACCCTCCACCAAATACATAGAGTCCTTCTTCAACTGCTGACGATACAGCTCCAAGTCCATCCTTTATTGCTCTCTCGCCTTCGTTAACGACGTGATCAGTCGATGCGCGTACGAGAATGGTTACAGACTTTGGATCTTTACATTGTTCAACAAAGATCATTGATTCTCCTGCAACCTTTCTTTCTTCAACTTGACCAGCAAATCCAAGATCCTTTTCTGAGAGGTCGTTAAGTAGAGTTACGATACGTCCACCTGTTGCTCGTGCGAGTTTCTCCATATCCGATCTTTTGACTCGTCTTGCAGCAACAATTTTCTTCTTAGATAAATAGTGCTGTGCTACGTCGTCAATTCCTTTCTGACAGAATACGACTGTTGCACCGCTTGCTACAACCTTGTCAACCATTTCCTTAATCATTTTTTCTTCTTGATCAAGGAATGCTGATAGTTGATCTGGTCTCGTGATCTCAATTTTTGCATCCGTTTCAGTTTTTTCAATTTCTAGTGCGGTATCAAGAAGTACAATCTTCGCACCCTTAACTATTTTCGGCATTGCCGGATGAACAATTTCTTTATCGATTAACACACCTTGAATTAAGCTTGTGTCATCGATATTGCCACCGGATTTCTTTTCGATCTTGATGAGATCTTGATCAATAATTATCCTATCGCCTTTCTTTTCGGCAACTTGATTAACTGCGCCAACAACTATTGCAGCTAACTTATCTTTGGATTCGCCAACTCCAACTGATTTAGATCCCATTGAAACAGCGGCTATCTTTTCAAGAGTCTTAGTATCGCTAACGGCTACTTTCTTTGCGATCTTCTTTATCGTCTCAAGTGATCTGCTTGCTGCCAGTTTGTATCCTCGGATAATTGTTGAAGGGTGGATATTTTTGTCTAGCAAATCTTCTGAACCTTTCAGCAATTCACCTGCAAGAACAACTGAAGTAGTTGTTCCATCACCTACTTCCTTATCTTGGGTCTTTGCCACTTCGACCATGATTTTTGCTGCTGGATGCTCTGCATTCATTTCAGTAAGAATAGTCGCTCCATCATTTGTGATTACGATGTCACCCATTTCGCTTACGAGCATAACATCGCTTCCTCTTGGACCTAGCGTTTTTCTTACAATTTCGCCTACGGCTCTGCCGACAGCGATATTGATTCGTTGTACATCTCTTCCAAGTGCTCTATTAGTGCCTTCTGGCATTACTCCATTACTCATTCTCCCACCTCATAAAATTTGAAAATTGCAAATTTTATTAAAGAATTTTTAAGCGTAATTAGTAGTAAAACAAACAGATCTTTACTACACTGTGTATCGAATGTAATGTATTTAAAGTTTATTATTCAGGGTTCGTTCAGTTAATAAATTCCCGTTTGTAGCTTTGATCCTTTTTTCATCTTTTTGGTATCTCTCATTGATTTTTTTCTTTATCGATTTTAATACAGGATCCAATCGTACGTTCTCCAAATACAACATAGCTTTTAGCATAGGCGAATCTAAACTTAATGTTTCCATAGCCTCTTCAAATGCTTGGTTTCTTTCCCATTCAAATTGATATTTTATTATCATATTATAAATCTGGCCAGGATCGATACCAAATTTTTCCCATACGTTATTTATCCATCTTTTTTCTGTAAGCGTCAATTCGTATGGGTCGTTGGTTAGCCAGTATCCTGCTTTTTCAAGTCCATGGTGCTTTAGGATTATTGCTGCATCATTTAGCTCTTTTTCCTGTTTAATCTTTTTATAAACGCTACTCATCGGGTACAAACTAAGCGGCCCTACGATTAAAAGAGCAGAACCTGCGATGAAAAGGTTTCTTATTTTATGTTTGTCCTCCTTTCTTCTTCCTTTAACTGTATCTCTTCTATCTATTGTTGTGCCTACTCCGTGTCCCATAAAACTCGCCTAATAACTGTTTTTTGTAAATATTTAAATGCCTAATAATTATATCTCACTAATTTTTTTATTTATATCTTTCCGCCGTGTCTTACCCAAAGTGCAAATTCTGTCAGATTTTTGAAAACATATGCAGCCCCTAGTTCTTTTAGCATTCTTCGTTCAGTCCCGCCTGACATTATGCCTATCGGTATTAGTCCTGCACTTTTGGCAGCTATTATGTCTGCTTCGGTGTCCCCTGCGTATACAGCATTCTTAGGTTTAACGCCCAACTTTGAACATGCTTTAAGTATTGAGTCTGGTGCAGGTTTTGGCGCACCTACGTCCTCAGCAGTTATCATTACATCGAAATGTTTTGTCAATTTTTTATGAGCTATCCAAGCAGAATTGTAATCTGCCGGTGAGTTCGTCACGGCCCCTACTTTATAACCGTCTTCTCTTAGCAGTTTAACACCAATCTTTCCAGCTCTTACTGGCGGAATTCTCCTAAGCACACGCGGAGAGAGAACGTAACGTTTGTAGCTGTTCTCAAGTTTTTCCATAACTTCCTTATTCGGCCCATTTTTCTTTATCAATTCGTTAACATACTCCGTCGGATATTTTTTCCAGAATACACGCGTGAGATCTTCGCCGTTCTTAGCTATTGAGTAAAGTGCTTTAAGAAAAGATTTTGTACTGTTGAATTCTTGGTATCCCTTAAGTTTCCATGTTTCGTCAGGATATGAAACAAGACGTAGCCCTACTGATCCTAATGAGTGCTCGTACGCGTGATGAAACGCGTTCTTGGAGTCTCTTACTACTCCTTCAAGGTCTGTCAGGACTGCGTCCATTTTATCAATCTCTATTCTCTGTAACTTCTAATATAATCAACAATAACTTATTTATAAAGCTTTCCACCTATAAATGTATTCGCTTTTTACGATTTGGTTAATAATTTTGGCTTAAAAAGTATGTTCAAGAGATATTCAAGAGACGGTCATAATAGCTGGTGATGTATTGGATGCAAAAGTAACTGAAAAGGCATGGTCAAAAGATTTTGAAAAACAAATCTATGACGTGTGGAAGGCAAACAAAGAATATCAATTTGATACCGGTAGTGGCAAACCTGTTTTTTCAATCGACACTCCTCCGCCTTATGTTAATGCACCTATCCACATAGGACAAGCTACAACGTATATTCTGATGGATATGTTTGCCCGCTTTCACAGAATGCTTGGTTACAATGTTATTTTTCCTCTTGGACTTGATAGAAACGGGCTTCCAATAGAAGTTGCTGCTGAGAAAAAATTTAAAATTAAATTTAATGAAGTCGATCGTGAGAAATTTCTCCAGCTCTGTAAGCAAGTTCTAGAAGAGAGCAGTATCGCATCTACAGAAACATTTCTACGTTCAGGAATTTCCTTTAGTTCTTGGGAATTCGGAAATAAAATAGGAGATGCATACATGACTGATTCTCCAGAATACAGGTCTCTTACGCAGTCAACATTTATTGATTTGTGGAATAAAGGATTGATTTACGAGGATGAAAGAACAAATAATTATTGTCCTGGTTGTAAGACAACTATTGCGGATGCTGAGGTGGAATACGCGGAGCATTCAACAGTTTTCAATGATATTGTTTTCAAAGTTAAGGAGACTGGAGAAGAACTTATTATTGCAACCACTCGTCCTGAACTTTTAGGCGCTTGTCAGATGGTTATTTTCAATCCTGAAGATTTTCGTTATCAAAAGCTTCAGGGCAAACACGCAGTCCTTCCTATTTACAACAAGGAAGTTCCAATTATGGCGCATCCTTATGCAGATCCTGAGAAGGGAACAGGTCTTGTGATGATGTGTTCATTCGGAGATTTGACGGATATCCGATTTTTCAGAGAACTGAAGCTTACTCCTGTATTTTTGATTGATGCAACTGGAAAACTTAATGAAAATTCAGGCCCCCTTGCCGGGTTGTATGTAAAGAAAGGGAGAGAAAAGATAATCGAACTTCTTAAAGAAGCAAATCTTCTAAGAAATCAGCAGCAGTTTGCACACCGAACACCAATCTGTGAGAGATCAAAAGATCCGATAGAATTCATTGCTATGAAAGAATTCTATGTAAAACAACTTGATAATAAAGAAAAGATGCTTGAGATGGCAGATCAACTTAATTTCTTTTCGCCAGAAAGCCGCAAGATTCTGAAAGATTGGATTAACGGTATTTCGATTGATTGGCCTATTTCCCGAAGACGATATTATGCTACGGAAGTGCCTTTGTGGTACTGTGAAAAATGTAATCACATAATTGTTCCGACGAAGGGTAAATACTATCAACCATGGAAGGACGCCCCTCCAGTTAAGACATGTCCTAAATGTGGACATGATAAATTTAGAGGAGAGGGACGTGTTTTCGATACGTGGTTTGATTCATCTATAACTCCTTTATACATACTGGGTTACGAAAGAAATCAGAAATTTTTCGACGGCCAAGAATTCTGTACGTTAAGGCCGCAAGGCAAAGAGATTGTTAGGACCTGGTTATACTACACGTTGCTCAAGTGTTATCTTTTGACTGGCAAGCAGATATTCCGGGACGCTTGGATCAATTACCATATTGTAGACGCAAAAGGAGAAAAAATGTCAAAGTCACTTGGTAATGTTATGGATCCAAAAAATATTCTGGACCAACATGGAGCTGAATCATTCAGATTCTGGGCAGCTGCAGAAGGAAACTTAACTGAGCAGGATTTCAGATGTTCTATCGATAGGATAAGCACGTCAGGAAAAACAATTTCCAAACTGTGGAACATTGCAAAATTTGTTTCAATGTTTCCAGAGCCTAAACGTAAAGATACAATCAAGTTAACAGATACTGATAAATGGATTATTCAGGAATTAAACGGTCTTATTGAAACAACAAGGCACGATTATGAGAATTATGATTTTCATAATCCCGTAATTAAACTTCGTCATTTTATCTGGGAAACCTTTGCATCGCATTATCTTGAAATGGTGAAGGACAGAGTGTACAATCCCGAGGGTGCATTTACTCCAGATGAGCAGAATTCGGGACTTTATACGCTTCATTACATCCTTAAAACCCTCCTAAAGCTTCTTGCTCCTGTAATACCTTTTGTAACATACAAATTGTATAAGGATATTTATGAAAACGACATTCATAAAGAAATATTTCCAAAAATGGCTGAGAAGTACGAGATAAAGTTTGTTAGCTCTGAGCTCGAAGAGCTTAATAGCATAATTTGGAAAGCTAAGAAGGACAAGGGCCTATCTCTTAAAGATGGTTTTATGGAAGCAATTATTCATGAAAAATTTGCAGATGTCGAGAAGGATTTTAAGACGATGCACAAGATAAAGAAGATTTCCTATGGTCCAGAAACAAAGATTATATTCTGATTAAGCTGCAAAATTAGGAGAAAAGCCTGAAAACTCAATCTATGCAAAATTTATAAAGATTGGCTGACTAATAATCCCAGCTTCTTCTAAGGAAGTTTGTTCAAATATTGTTAATAATTTAGATATTAGGTGTATTGGTGGCTAAGCTACATACGAAAAAGAAAGGAAAAAGTGGATCAAGAAAGATCAAGGGAAGCCAGAAATGGGTCGAGTTCTCAGCTGAAGAAATTGAGAAACTAGTTGTTGATCTAAGAAAGGCAGGCAATTCCGCTTCAAAAATCGGTCACATCCTAAGAGATCAATACGGTGTCGGCAGCATTCATGAACTTACTGGCATGCCGTTAGTTAAAATGATTGAGAAAAATCTTGGCAAACTTGATTATCCCGACGACATTCTTAATTTGATTAAGAAAGCTGTGAGTCTTAGAAAACATCTTGAGAGACACAGGTCTGATCAGCACAATAAAACAAAGCTGCACGATATTGAAGCAAAGATAAGGCGTGTCGGTACTTATTACGTCAGGACAAAGAAATTGCCAGCTGGTTGGACATATGATCCAGAGAAGGCAACACTACTTGTTAGATAATCATATTGAGATAATATTAAGTTGATGTTATGGTAAAAAAAGTTGTTGATACTTGGAAACTGAAGCAATGGTATCAGATTTATAGTCCGGAAACGTTCGGTTCTAAGCCGATAGGTGAAGTTGTAGCTACGGAAGACAAGCATCTAAAAGACAGATTGATCAGTGTCGGGCTTGATGAAATCACTGGCGATTTATCACAAACCTACACAACGGTTAGTTTCAGAATAACAGATGTTAAAGGAAAGAATGCTTACACTTCATTCATAGGTCACGAACAGCAACCTGCGTTTATAAGAACTTTTATCAAGAGAAACAGAACTATTGTTGACGACGTAGTTGACACGGTAACCTCTGACGGTAAGGACCTCCGATTGAAGGTCATGATTTTTACTGCGGGTAGAGTTGCAAGAGATACTGAAGCAGCTATAAGAACTGCATTAAGACAAGAATTGAAGGCAAAAGTAGCACAGTTTACACTTGATCAATTTTTACAAGAATTATTCTTTAGAAGATTTTCAATGAAGCTTACACCTGTCCTAAAAAGATTTGCTCCAATAAAAAGAATTGAAATAAGAAAATCAGAACTGAAGGAAGTTTTTGCTAAAGAAAAAATTCAACAGTAAATTTATTATACAAAGTTTTATATACTTCCATTGGTCCAATATAATATGGAAACAACGTTTAAACAAAAACCTAAATCCAATTTATTTAGTATCAAATCCATTGCTGTTTTTGCAACGTGCTTCTTAGTATCACAACAGCTCTTTAGAGGTGCAAGTTTAGAGGCTGTTGCAAAAGTTAACCAAAATAAAAAGAAAACACCTGTAGTTATTAAACATAAGAATACAACCGATATGCCAAAACAGAACGCAGTTCAGGTGCTTCAAAAGCAGCCGGTTGCTGACCCAGAAATTATAAAACAGTTTAAGATTGAACAACAGTTTTCAGTTAATGGTGGAAATTCTGAAGTTAATAACGATATACATCTAGAAACAGGGTCTGAGCCATTACTTTTAAAATTAAATGAAAGAGGTAACGCTTCTGATATGTCTATTAACCTATCGTTTAGTAGAACAAAGCAAACAAAAACATCATATCTCGGTTTTTCTTTCAATAGAAATCTGTTTTTTATAACTAACGCATCACCACTATTCTCTGCCGATAATGTTACTGTTGCAGGTCATGCTGAACAAGTTGTAAGTAAGTTATATTACGGTATGGAAAAAAAATTAAATCGTATAGGAATTAATGGCGAAGTTATTACGGAATACCGCAATTATTCATCTAGTAGACGCGAATATTATCCGTTTCCGTTCGATCAAGAATTAATATCTCTTGGTGATTCCAGCGGTTTAGGTGCAGGATTTAGTTTGGGTGCTATTTCGGTTTATCCTTTATTTACAAATGAATTTAATAATACTCTTTTTGGCCTTTTAGCAATGCGTTTCAGTTTTGTTGGTGGAGGAATTACGACACATGTTAGTAATTTTTCATCGGATCAAAAGTTCGGATATAACCTTCTAAGTTTAGAAAACAATTTTGGATTTATGTATAAGCACATTATTATTTCAGGCCTTTATTATTTTTATAAAGGAAAAAGAACTACAGTGTATTCAATAAGTGGTAGGCCATTCGAAAATTCAACTACAAATGAAGTTGGTTTTGCAGTATCTGCGTCAGGTTTAAAAGTTTTTGATATCGAAATAGTGCCAACCTTTGAGTATAGAAAAATAAATGCATTAGCAGACGATACATTTTCTGACGGGACTATTAACTCAGAGGAGAATACTGACAAAGTTAAATTAGGTTTTATTCTGAGCTATTAGTCAAATGGTACTTCTGAGTTTTTGTCCCATCTCTTTAATCTCATTTTTTTCATATTTTTTCGGATTCCATCCGAAATCTATTTTATCTCCTGAAAATCTTGGAATAACGTGCAGGTGCGCGTGGTCAATTAATTGCCCTGAGAGTTTTCCATTATTTGATATGAAATTAATGCCTCCGGCACTCAGTGCTTCTTTTAAGGCCTTGGCAATTTTCTTTGCAACCACTGTCATTTCGCCTATCTCTTTGTCATCCATATCCATCATTTTTTCAACATGTTTTTTTGGGACAACTAGTGTGTGGCCTTTATTTGCTGGAAAGATGTCAAGAATAGCTATGAAAGATTTATTTTCAAATACTTTTTCAGCAGGAATTTTTCCGTTTATTATGTTACAAAAGACGCATTCAGTCATGCAGTCACCTTAATCTGTTTTAACAGATTTAGTTATCTCTTTCACACGATTTTCAAATTTTTCTCTTAGTTCTTTTCCTATGAAGCGTTTGCCATAAGTATCAACCTTAGCTGCAATAGAAATCTGAGCAGAGAGCGCTCGTGCAATCTTTCCTCTCTGATCCTTTGGTGCAGAATGGATTGAACTATGTTGAAAAATGATGCCGTGCTTTGGAGGCTTCGTCTTTCTTTTTAAGTGTTTAAACAGAGCCTTCTCAGCACCTAATACTTGGACTGTTGAGGAAGGCAACTTTGCCAGTTTTTCAAGTCCTCCAACGTGTGCAATTAGTTTTGCTGCAACTCTGGGTCCAGCAACCTCAGCTGTATTAGGACATACCTCTCGTGCAATTCCTTCTACATATGCCTCTTTTTCCTGTTGTTCTTTGATCAATGTAAGAATTGTGGAGGCTAATTCTCTTATGCTTTCCAAATCTTTAGACGTTAAATCAATTCCTGAGCTGTTCTGAAGTCGCTTATAGACTTCTTCTCCTTTTTCTCCCATTATTTCCTTAATTTTTGCCCTGTTCTCTTCCATTTTTTCTTTGTCAATAGCTAAGACTAATTTGCAATATTTTACACGATCCTCAAGTTTAAGTTCTGGAAAATATATTGAATACCATTCATTAAGTTTCTCAAAAAGTAGATTATTGCTTTTTTCTATGTCTCTTATCGTATTTTCTCCGAAAACAAGAAGGATATCTCTAGGCTTATATGCAACTTTTATCTTTTCCTTCATTTCCCTTATGATTCGTTCTCGTTTCGTTTCTTTAGCCATCTTAACACCATCAATCTTTCTAAAAGTCAGTATAGACGTAAATCCGCATATGTCTTATAAATCCTTTCGCTATTATATCTAAAGCGATTTTATGACTTCAACTGAAATAAGGGAACGCATATCTCAGATAGGTTTGAGGAGATCACTTATCTTTCCTGCAGCAGAGATCTACGGAACACTTGGTGGTTTTTATGATTTTGGGCCAATGGGTACTGCAATTAAACATAGAATACAAGATCTGTGGAGAAAGTATTTCATAAAGAAAAATGGATTTCTCGAGATCGAAACCTCCCTCATCGTGCCAGAGATTGTTGTTAAGGCATCAGGCCATCTTGATCATTTTTCTGATCCAGTTACTACTTGTAAGCTGTGCGGGTCTAAATTTAGAGCAGATCATCTGCTTGAGGAAAACGAATTGCATGTTGAAGGAAAAACGATAGATGAAATAAATAAAATGATTAAGGAATCAAAAATTATCTGCCCAAACTGTAAGAAAGAAGGGTTTAGTGAAGTCACATTTCAAAATTTAATGTTTAAAACAAATATTGGTCCAACTGGAGGCGTGCCAGGATATGGTAGGCCTGAAACTGCTCAAGGAATAATGCTTGATTTTTCACGCATATACCGAACATACGGAAAGCTTCCGCTTGCAATCGGACAAATAGGTAAATCTCTTAGAAACGAAATCTCACCTAGACAGGGAGTTATTCGTTTACGTGAATTTACTCAGATGGAACTTGAGTATTTTTTTGATCCTCAAGAACCTAAATTTTCTAAATTCAAAGAAATGGAAAATAAAAAAATAGCAATTGTTACTCAAAGCAGCCAAGAAAAGGAAGGAAAGAAAGATGCAAAGCCAACAATTCTTACTTGTCAAGATGCAGTTGATCAAAAAATAGTGCCTAATGAGATACTTTCATACTTTCTAGGTGCAACAACTGCGTTTTATGAAGAGTGCGGAATTCCTTTTGCCGAAATGCACTTCCGTCAGCTTCTGCCAAATGAAATGCCGCATTATTCTGGAGGAAACTTTGATCTTGAAGTTCACACCTCTTATGGATGGATTGAAACAGTAGGAATTGCATATCGAACTGATTTCGATCTCAAGAGCCACATGGAAACTTCTGGAAAAGATCTGACGGTTGTAATGCCAGATGGAAGAAGGATTATCCCACATGTGGTTGAACCATCTTTCGGAGTTGATCGATTATTCTGGACAATTCTTGAGCATGCATACCGAAAAGGTGAGGATAGAGGGTGGGAGTGGCTTGACCTTCCGTTAGAGTTATCTCCTTATGGAGTTGCAGTTTTTCCACTTATGAAAAAAGACGGTCTTGCTGAAAAAGCACATGAAATAACAGACATGTTGCGCGGCAGCAATATCTCAGCGCTCTATGATGAATCTGGTTCGATTGGAAAACGTTATGCCAGAGCTGATGAAGTTGGAATTAAATGGGCAGTAACAATTGATTACGATACGTTGAAGGATGGGACAGTAACTATCCGAGACAGAAATACAACAAAACAGGAAAGAATCAAAATATCGGACATTGTTCTTTCTATCAAATAGTCAGAATTTTTACTCTTTTTTCCTGAATATTATGAGTTTTCCATTTTCAATAACTCCGACTGCGTGTTTAGTTATCTCCATAGAACAACTATTATGTATTGCGCAGAAGTTCTCGCAATCGCTAACTATTTTCTTGTCGGTGTATGCGAACATGCACACCTCACAAAAATAAAATTTTTTACTGTTGTTTTCAATATCTCTTACCATTTTACTAACCAATCATCTATGCAATAATTATTTACATAAATTCTGCGAGGTTGAACTGTTTACTTGTTTCATCTTCGAATAAGGATTTGATGTCTTTTTCTAAAAGTGCGAGACGCTGCTTAAGGTAATGCGGAAGGCCGTATTTTTCAACCATTTCCTGTGAGAGCTTAAGATATTTTTCAATTCCTCCTCTATTGATTGTGAGAATAAGTTTACCTCCACATTTATTGCATTTCCCAGACAACGGCGGCCTGCGGTATTTGATGTTACAATCAACACATCTGACAAGCTGTCTAGTGAAAGATCTCATATTTCCATAAAGGTCTGGGAAGAAATGGCTCAGTATGACCCGTTCTGCTGCATCTTTCGCATCAACTGCAACTATCTTCTGCGCAAGTTCAAGCTGCGAATCAATTTTCTCTCTCATACTTTTGAGTGCGACATAGTTTGTTGTAATGACTCCTTGATTGATCGAGGAGACGTCATGCGTAAACCACAGTTCTCTATCACTTCTATCTGTTTTCAGCCGGTCCGATACAGTTTCGATATCAATTTCGGATGCTGTTTTGTACTGGAGAGTTGCTTCATAAAACTCTAACGGAAATTCCTTGCAGATTTCCATAGCGTAAACCTGGTCATCGATTTCACTAGGATCTATTTTTGTCATAAGAACAAGAGGCGCATCCATCTGACCACCGCGTGTGCGCGGTAGGAAGGATCTTGAGAAGTTCAGTAACCCGTCCATCAGTAGCATAACAGAATTTTCATCTCCATCGCAATTATGAGAAAGGAGCATTCCTTTACCACAAGCAAAGATTTTGTTTTTGTTTGCCTCTAATTGTATATCATATACAAATGGTTCAGATAGAGCTGATGGACCAACTTTTTCGATTCTTTTAATTTTTAGAACCCTAATATCTTTCTGACTTTTAATGTATTTTCTCTCAAAGTTCAGAGTTTTGATTTCATTAAGTAGTTTACCTTTTGCCGCTATCAATCTCACTTTTTTAGCAAATAACTCAGAATCTGTTGAGTATAAACATACATAATGCAGTGTAGTTATAGGTGGAGTTTTCTTAAGTTTTTCATATTTTTTAAGTAAGAACGAGCTATTAGTTGGTCTATCTCTTTCCACTTTAAATGTTGGCTTCATCCCAAGCTTGCTCAGAAGGAAGTAAATCTTTGAAGCAAGACTCTCAGAAACCGTGCAATATTTTATTTCTCGTTTGTATACGTTTCCATCCCCTTGGTAACATCCTCCTAAAAATGCATACATCAACTGGTCTGAAAGATTTAATATCCAGTCAGGAATATCCTTCGAATAGGCGCCTTTACCCAATTTTAGTTCGTTTGTAAATAGCTTATGGCAAAGTTTGTTTGTAATATACACTCCTTTGTAATCCTCATAAACTGGGACATTAAGTGTTTTTTTAATTAATTCTTTTATTTCTTTTCTTATTACCGAGTTTGATGCAGCAAAACCTACATGGTAAGACTCTTTTCCTTTTGTCTTTGAAATCCAAGTCCAACCTTCAGAGACATAATAACCGATTAATCTGAGCAAATCGTCAGTAACTTTTATCTTCAGCGGCATACTTCCAAAATTTCTCTTAAATCCTATTCTAAAATTAGAGTTATCATTTCTGATTTGTTTATATAACTTTAAAGGAATTGCATAAGGTTTCCTGTAGAAGCTATTTCCAATAACTGTCATAGTTGTTTTTAGATTTCTAGAAGCATTTTTCATGCTTCCAAATTTTTTCATAATTTCATTTGTAAATCTTTTGTCAGTTCTAATGGTTATTTTTTCAGACTCGGAATCTGACATAAATAAATTTACGAGATCAAAATCAGTTTGAGTATCCACTGAGTTATGTTCAACGGTTGAAAGTGACGCAAGTAGATCATTTTCAGTAAGCTCTTGTGCTCTCTTTTCTTTTAGTTGTTTAGTTTCTGGATCGAATACCCACATTCTATGATCTGGAGTAGTTAGCAATTCTTGGTTGTTTTCAGCCACAATCTTCAGTACTGATCCATTGTATGGTTTTCTCATTAGATATCTTACTCTTTTCTTTTCAGAATTTCCACTTGTATCTGCACCTAATGTAAATACATTTTTATTCGTCAAATCAATGAGCTCCCATTCACCATCTTTGAATTTAGGCTGATTAGAATATTTTTCAAACATTTTCGAAATGCTATCTGTATGTAATCTATTAGAATTTTGATAATACATCATAGTGTTTCCATCAAAACAATCTCTTCTCGAGGCGCAGAACATGTAAGGATGTGCATAACAAACATGCGCCTTTGTTTGGCCGATAATTCTACCAAGAATACCGCAGGATGTATGCGGAGAGAGTTCGATAACAATCTGTCCAATCATGTCGTCTCGGCTTTTTATTTTATAATATGGTTCAGTTCTGTAAAGGCTGACCAGTGTGTCATCAATGAAGTTTGAGACTCTGGTAAGGTAGTCAACGCATCTCTCTGAAACAACCATGTCTTCCAGTTTCAGTTCTACAAGCTGATCTTCATTTGTCAATTCGTTTCCGTGAGCATCTTTAGTGTAACCAAGCTGCCTCAGCCTTTCGACAGAGGTTCCAATCTCCTTCGGGTAGAAATGTGTCATTGGTGCGTTAGTTGCATCAAACCTGCACGTCCCATCTTTGAACACCCATGCCCCATGCTTTGCTCTAAAAATTCCTTTTTCAATCGGTTCTGGAATTTTTTCTGTAGACATCATTCCTATAACTCCCTTCATTTCTTCAGGAATGGTTTTCGTTCTTGCAATTGCGTCGTCCATGTGCTTAACAATATTGAGCGGACGTTCTTCATACGCATTAGTCCTCCCGCCACATCCGTGAACCATTACATCGCTTTCAGAAATTTTTCCACATTTTGTGCAAACACGTTCCTGTTTCGTAAGTCCTCCACATAATTCACATTTTTTGCAGAAGGTGATATTTCCACACATTTCGCACTTTAAGCGTGCGACTTCAACATTAATGTCATATTTCAGTTTGTTTGCTTTCGCATCCTTGTATGCTTTTATTACATTTCTTGTTTTTCCACCTGCGTTTGCAATAGGAAACAGCACATGGACTGGCGGCTTCATTGGTCTTTCCTTAACTTTTTCAGGCCTTCCCATTCTGCATCCAATCCAAGATCCTCCTTTATCTCTTATTTTTATTCCTGACAGTTTGCTGATCACATCAAGTCCATTGGCTTCATCATCAATCGATTCGATAGATGTTTCAACATGTTTATGATCCATTTTTCCTAACAGATTAAGTGATTTTAGAAGAGTGTAAGCATTCTGAGAATCAATAAGGATTGTTTCTTTATCCACTCTATGTGGAAGTAAAATTTTTTCAAGAATTGTTTTTTCCGTTGAGTATTCAACGCTTATTTCTTTGAGCGTGAGCCAGTCATATTTTGATTCTACTTTTCTGATCCAATTAATCAGATCCTTGATTTCTTTTCCATTTATATTATTCCAGAAAAACGTGTATTTAGGATGCAATGGAACATCTAATTCTTCAGATATTTTGAAAGCATCTTCCGCGGTTATTTCTTTTTCATTTTTTTTGTCAGCTTTTTTATTGAGTTTTTTTTCAGCTGCTGTAACTTCATGTACCCACCATTCTTCACAGTATCCTGCAGGCATAAGTGGCGTATTAGATTTAACAAAATCTCCATATCCTACTAGCATGTCTCCAAGCCAAAGAATTTTCGAGACTCTATCTTTTAGTGCGATAGCCTCTTCAACGGATCTAACTACAACAACTGAACCGTCGTCCAATTTTACAATTGGAGGTTCGATCGAATCACACGGAAGGATAGTTGCACTTTTTCCAGGCCTTTCGATCTTAAGTTGTGTTCCGATCGCAATAAATGAATTGAGGATAACCATCGTAGCTGGATGAACTGACTTGGCATGTATCCCGCTGATACGAGTTCTTCCATATCTTAACCTAAACCCATTCAGTCTTGACGGATAAGCAAATATCGGTCTGCCTGCAACTACTTCTTCAAGATATCTGCCATCCGGTTGCAGTTGTATTTTTTCTTTTGTCTTAGTTATCTTAATGACTGTTTCTAACCAATCCCATCCCATTCCTAATTTTCTAGATAAGCTGAGTAATTTTGATGCCTTCTGTGCGATTCCTTCACATGTAACAAGGCAAACACCACCTCTCACGCGGTTCGTTTCAATACCTGGAACATTTCGGTATGCGCCAACTTCGAAATCCTCTGTTGGTTCGCCATCTATACACACAGGACAATTTCGAATTATCCATCTTAGGTCGTCTTCTGGAGGCTTATATTGTAACCGCGCTCCTCGTAGGTCGTAGAGATCAATTTCTTCAACATATCGCTCAACTGCTGTGTCTGTCGGCCTGTATTCCCCTATGCCAAGCTTTCTTCTTGCGAAGTCTCCAAGAAGGACGCTTAATGCAGCTGACGTTCCTCCTGCACCTCTGATCGGTCCTGCATAATAAATTGCTAGATAATCCGTTCCGTCCTGGTTTTTATTAATTTTAACTGCAGAAATTCCTTCGGTTGGCGCAACAAGTACTCCTTCAGTTATGATTGCAGTTCCTGTTCGAACTGCCTGTTCAATAGTTTTATCACGTGACCACAGTCCGAATGCACCATCAATAATTGTTTCTGCGACTGCGAATGCAAGTTGCGTTCTATTTTTTCCTTTCGACATTTCTCTGATCTTTTCAGCAACACCCACCGGACCAACGATTGCTTCAACACGCGCAGCCAAGTCCGGTGCAGGAATAATTTCAGTTTTGTCACTGGGATCAAAGTTCATTGCCCTAGCGTTATTCGCTATATCATAAGCTCTTTTAACTTCGTTTTCATCAATCATTTCTACACCTGTTAATTACCTGTTAATTAATGCGGGTTCTACTCGTAAAACTTCAATTCATCTCCATTGAAGTCAATGTGTGTGACGCGCCCACTCTTCATGTTGTAAACTGGTAGTATGCAAGGTGTTGGCGTAAAACCTCTTCGGAGTTGCCATTTGGTGTTTTTATCAAGCCATGTACCAGAATTAAGTAAAACAGTTCCTCTGTATTCGGTATATCCGTTCTTGTGAACGTGTCCATTGTATAAGATGTCAACCTCATCAACGAAAAGATAGTCACGGTTCTCAGGAGCGATTTCATTTTTATCATAAATTGGTGCGAGAGTTCTTCTTCTCAGGTATTCAATGGCAACTTCTTCGGGTCTTGCGAAAGAAAGGCCAGGGATGTCTGTAACAAGTGATTCAATCGATTTTCCGTGATACATGAGCGTTTTGAGTCCTTCAATCTCAACATGTGCAGGATTTCCTAGCGAATGTATATGGTCATTTTCTGGAACCATTACCTTTTCGAGTGCAGGCTGGGGTTCTGCATGGCGAACTGCATCATGATTTCCAGGCGCTATAAATACCTGTATGTGATCAGGTACGACTTCAAGAAATTTCTGAAATAATTCATACTGTTCGTAAATATCTTTGATCAGCAAGTCTTGCTCCTGCTTAGGATAAATCCCAATCCCATCAGCAACGTCTCCGCCGATCATCATATATCCAACTTTTTCAGCAATTCTTTTTCCTTTCTCTCCTCCGTTCAGCCATTTTAGCATTCTTTCAAATTCTTTAGCCTTGAAGAATCTACTTCCTACATGTATGTCTGAAGCAAAAACGATCGAGAGATCTTTTTCTACTGTTTTTTTATTTCGTACAGACACATCAGGCCAGGTGATATCTGATGCAATGTTGAAATTATTTGCAACTTTCACATCAATTGCAATTACTTCGTCCATTATCACGCGTGTTGATTTTTCGAAGCATTTTGCCCCTTTAGTGTCATTAAGAACTAGAATAGTTGCTGTTCCGCTATCATCTTCAATGTCTATAGTTACGTGCCCTTTCTTCGTTGTTCTCTTCGCACTAATCATGCCGATTATTCTTACATCCGTATTTTTCGGAACATTGTCGAGCATGCCTATTGTGACCACTCGATTTCTGCTTGGTCTCGACAAAAGGATTTCTCTTATTTTTTTTAATCGGTCATTAAAATATTTAACAAAATCCTCTATTTCGCCCTTGGTTTTTGATTTTCCTGTCACGTCCCATTCATTAAAAATGCGATAATCGTGGCCGTACTCCTTTGCAAGTGGCTTAAAGTCGCTGGACCTTTTTACTTCAACAAAATCAGGAACTTTTATCTCTTCAGTTACTTCTCTAACTGCGGTTTCGCTTACAACTTCTCCTTCATTTTTTTTCTTACCTATCTTTTCTACTATCTCAACGATCTCCTCATCTTTTCTGACTTTAAGATCATCCAATACTCCTGGTTTAACGAGGAGTCCTTTATTCCTGAATAACTTAATGATGTCTATCGTTTCCATTGATCCCACTCATCACCATCCCTTACTCAGTTTCTTCTTGATCCTTTATTGTTTCCAATGCGCTAAGGATCTGCCATATTTGAGTTCTTCCATGTGGAGGCAAGTTTATATCTTCACTAACTTCACCAAGACTATATATCGCACCACCGGCTCTAACTACTGGCTCTCCTTTTTCCTGCAGCCTTCTCTTCGCTTCTTCAACTGCTTTTTTTATGTTTCTCGGAACACCCATATCTCCCATCAACATATCCATTAAAGAGATAATTTGTCGAATTTTTTCTTCTCTATTATCTTCCATATCTGTCATTTAATCACCTTCCACACCTTATCTCACTTTCAAAATTATTCAGCGGGCCCGGGGGGATTTCCCAAACTTTTGATGAAACTTTTTTCAAAAGTTTCTTTGAACCCCCGACCTTCAGCTACCTTCGAAGCTTCTTTAGAAAAGAAGCTTCACCAAGAAACTTACGCTTTTTGATGAAACTTTTTCCCTGAAAAAGTTTCTTAGAAGGCTGTTGCTCTATCCAGGCTGAGCTACGGGCCCACGTTGTTAATATATTATTTTAATTATTATTAGACTTTTACTATTTCTATTCCGGTTAGAGTTTTTCTAATCAGATTTCTTGTTTATCTATTACTGCGCTGTACGTCTGTATAGTTAATGTTACTCCTATGATGGATCCAAGTACAGTTGCTGTCACAAATCCAATGATTTCAACAATACTAGAAAATAATAACGGAAGTAAAACAAGGAGCAAAACCATAGACGACCTCGTGTTGATGTAGAACGCTTTCGAAAGTCGTCTTTTCGCTTCATCCTTGCTTTCTATCTTTCGATTGAGCAATTCATCAGACACCACCATCTGTGCATCAACTGATGTTCCCAGTGCGCCGAAAATTCCTGCGATAGTTGCCAGATCAAGTGTTCCGAAAACAGCTAGTATGCTGATGAGGATAATCATCTGTGTGGTTGCTACAAAGATGAGCGGCATAACGTGGGTTATACTCTTGTATCTTATCAGAACAACTAGTGAAACAGCGATTGCCGCGGCTATAATTCCAATAACGCTGTAGTTAAGGAATTCCTTACCTAAAGATGGAGGAACAGTTATCGTACTTCCCAACTCTATTCTGACAGGAAGTGCTCCACCGCTGAGGATCGATCTAAGTTTTTTCATTTCTGCTGCAGCAGACTCCCTTCGTTCGTCATACGTGCTTCCTGGTGCAGCGCCTTCAATCCTATACTGTTGTCCTGCCGTACCTGTTGCGAGATTAGGACTTAATGCAGGTGCTGAAAGTAACCCTATTGCATTCCATTCTTCAACTATCGTCTGTGAATTAGACTTTGTCACTTTCGGTTTAATCTCCTGCAGCGTATGTTCGACAACTGTGAAATTCTTTTCTTTTAGAAATGCGATGATCTTTGTTTCGTTTGATTCTACAATAAACCTGCTTTTGTTTGATTCAAGTATTCTCTCTGTCGCATTATCATCAATCAAAATTACAACATTCTTGCTGAAATTTAAAACAGATTTAACTGCTTCATCCTGTTCCGCATTGGTGACGTTCTCATTGTAATACTCTTTTTCCCTTATCAAAATTCCTGTATCCTCACTTCTGTCTAGGAATAGATTAACTGGGTAATTTGCCTTTCCAAATGCTGCATTACCAAATCTTTTTGCACCATCCTGAGTTATGATAAACGAAACGCCCCACCTTACGTCGTTTCCTTGTATGACTGGATCTTCTCTGATGCTTCCAGATATAATGTCACTTCCAGTGACTGCTACTCTTCCATCGATTATTCCCTCAAATTTTCCTTCTGATTTCAAAATGTTTTGGATATCATTTATGAATGTCGGGTCACTTTGACTGACCTCTACATCGATTCGCTGATCTCCTACGGATCTAACGATTACCTGTGTCAGACCGAATTTTGTTGTTCTTATTTTTATTGTATTTACTACTTCTTCCATCGTTGTTTTAGAAACAGGTTTTTCCAATATGATTGGCAATCGAGTTCCACCTGTGAATTCAATACCAAAGTGTGGACCATTGAAGTAAAGCATCGCTAGGGCAAAAAGAGCAACTGCCATAATAATAATTGTTCGTCTATCGCTTAACCATGCCAAAGATCTTGCCATAATAACCCTCTAAATGCCAAAGTATGAGAACTGCGTTCAGCAGCCAAGTTGCTATAAGGTCTCCGAAAAGACCTGCAACTGCAACCGCACCAATCTGATAATAGATCGGGATTCTTGCGATAATTCCTAACGCGAGTAAAACTGCGAATGCGATAATAACTGTTGATGTCATTGCAAATCCTGTCTTGAACGCTCCGTACGCTCGTTGACGCGGCGTGTCTTCTGATCGCTTAAGCGTTTTTATTGTAAGCATCATATCTGTGTCCAGCGATAGTCCTACAAGCATCATCAATGTAGCAAACGACGCCAGGGTAAGCGGTATCTGGAACAGCGCCATTGCACCAAGTGCCATAAGTATATCGCTTCCTGCACCAACCAGTACTGCTATCGAAGGTGCAGGCACTCGGAAGATTAAGAAGATCGCAATTGTTGCGATAACGACTGATATGAATGCAATTCCAATTACTTTGCTAATAAGTAATTTACTAAGTGTCGGGCTTACCTCTTCAAGCGAATAACTTGAAAATTGCGCTTTGCTAGAAAGCGAAGAAATTATCTTTTCTCTGTAAGTGTTTTTTGCAGCTAATAATAAGGCGTTTGCAGATTTTTGGATTGTCTGCATATCCTGTGCAACAATCTCTTCAGGCTTTCCAGTTATGTCCGATGTTTTCAAAACTATGGTTGCAAGCAAGTCACTCGCTTCGGTAATTCTTACCTTTACCTTATCTTCATTTTCTTTTATTTGTGCTGTAACGTCCTTACCGCTTGTTTCTTCTACCCTTAATCTTGCAAGCGTAAATTCAAGATCACTTAACTCCTTGTCAATTTTATCCAGTCGTGCTATCCCATCATCTATTGCTTCGAATCGGTCATCAGTCGGGATCTCGATTTCTACAAGTTCACCTAACGGATTCGTGTATTTTTTTATCGAAAAGTCTTTTGCTCCCATGGCATTAAGTGTTTCAGCTAAACTTTTTTCATCAGTAGATACTGACTTGTCTATCTGCAGGGTTACAAGTATTCCTCCCTTTAAGTCAATCCCAAACGGGACTCTAGGGAGTAGCAGGATAGAAATCAAAATCAAAAGAATTGGCAAGATAATTAGACGACTATACTTGCCCTCGTAGATGTTAGGAAGATCCATAAAACCACACAGAAAAACTCCGCTAAAACAGAGTTGAGATATAACTACTTACTCACTAAGTATTATAAACTTTGAAAAACTGCAAAGCTTATTCATCTTCCAAATTCTATAAAAATATCTCAATGTGATTCTATGGGTTTATTTGATATTATTCTGCAAGGTTTAAGAAATGAAAAACAGCCAAGAAAACTTACTCCTGCTGATGCAGTTCAAATGGCCGAAGAAGTTTTTGAGAAAAAAACTAAACCGATTTATTCACAATGTGTAAAGTTATGTGTAAGTATACTGGACGAACTAGAAAAAGCAAAAAAGGCTGCACAGATAGTAAGCGAAAGTGAGCTTGACAAAGATCAACAACATTATCAAATTGCACTGCAAATGCAAAGAAATTTTTCCGAGAGAACTCCTCAAGTACTCTCTAGCATCACGCTGCCTAAAGTGAATTCTTACTCCTCATTCTCTAATTTTCATTCTAAATCTATAGAAATTTTATCTAAAATAACGCAGATAACCCATGATAACAGATATCTGCCGTTTTTTCTAAGTGCAGAGATAGGTACGTTTGGAAAGCATATGAACGAAATAGCTAGATTTACAGAGGAATTCGGAGTTATCCTTGAACCAAGCAGAACTCTAAATGAAAAAATTATTCATGCAAAAAATTTAGAAAAAAGATTACAAGACTTGAAGCTTGAACTTTCTCATTTAGAAGAAACAAAACAGAGTTTATCTAGACAAAATGATGAGTTGAAAATAAAAATATCCTCTGCAACTGAAAAAAATAAAGCTATCGAAGTTGAAGAAAGGAAAATAAAAGAAGAGATTGAAAAAATATTAATGCAAATTTCGAACAACAAAAAAATTATTTCAGATATGTTATCCCCATTTCAAAGACAGTTTAGAAAAATGCAAAAGCTATTTGTAGACAAAAAACAAGCGAAGCTGCTAGAGGAATACGTAAACCAACCGGATGTGACAATTGTTTCTGAGTTCGAACTTACACGAGATTACACAGGTCTTAAGCAACTTCTGACATTTATGAAAACCGCACTTCAAGAAGGCAAGCTTGAAGATGATCCTAAGGTCAGATCCCGTAGGATTGCTTCAATCAATGAGATATTGGGTGGAAGTTTAATCAAGTCCGTTGAGCAGCTGTCTGGGTTAAGCGAAGAGCTAGATAATCTGGACTATCAGAAAGATACGTTGTCAAAAAGGAAAGAACGCCTTGACTTATTAAATGAAGAATTAATCCAAAATACAGAGAAAATCTCTAAAAATGAGAAAAAAGAGTCTTTTACTAAGGAAGAATTGGAAAAATGTGCATCAAATTTAGTGTCAGTGGTGGAAGAGCTATCTGGTGAGAAAATAGTGCTTAAATTTAGTTAAGTTTTAGTTAAAATTCGGGTTCGAATTAGGTCGAATAATGTTTATAAATAAACAAACTATATATATACAATGTCTAAACCCTGGTATCCTAACAAAAAACCAGTTGATAAGCCGGTTTTTTTTATCTTGCTTATATTAGTATTATTATCCACGTTATTCATTTTTTCCACTTTTTTGAAACTACCTCCTACTAGTAATATACTGACTTCAATCGTAGCTCAATCTCCTATCTCAGATCAGAATGTAAAAAGTGTGAATGATTCTATCACTTCTACAGTTACTGAACTGGGAACTGGCTCAGAAGCTTTACCTTCAGAATTATCCTATAAAAAAGTCAACAGTGATCCATCGTACGAGGCGGTTATTGAAAACGTGTCTAAGAATGATGGAAATCTTATAGTCATGTTCCATCACAATTCTCCAAGTCCTTTACCTATTAGAATCAAAGGTAATGTCCAGTATCAGTTGAGCAAGAACATTTCCAGCGGAGGAGCGCAAGTGACTCTCATCGTATTCAACTGGAATAATGAATATTTCAAGTTGTTAGTCGGTGAGCACACAGAAGAATTTGTATTTGGTAAACCAAAGAAGACTAGTGTTAATGCAGTAATAAAGAATGGGTTAGGTGAGGGAGTTGATGCAGATTTTATCTTTACAAATAAAGATACCAGGTCCAGTTCTTCAGGAATTCGGGGAAGTACTGAACTAGACCAGGGAGAGTACAATATTACAATCGTACCAAAAGGAAGTCCAGTTAAAAAGATAGATATCGAACGTGCAGAAATATTCGACGATGTTAATATGCTTGTGGGTCTTGATTCCATTCCTCAAGAAAAAGTTAGCAACAATTTTATTCAGGCTTATGCAATTGATCCAACTCCTCTACGTTTCGTTAGTGGCGTTGTGACTGCAACTGCAAAAGGTTCTAGTCTTTACAAGTGCAAGGATTGGAACTTTACAACGCAAACCTGTTTTGGTAGTTGGATAAAATTAATGGACCTGATACCTGGGCAAGATTACACATTTAATTTGACACCTGAGGATCCTGCATTTGCGGAAAGCGTCCAGATCTGTTCAGCTCATGATTCAGCAGCAAAGGGATCATTCAATATTGCATGTGATGGCAGTTATCCAAATGCATGTAACTCCACAGGAGACCTTCTCTCATGTAACGACGCATTATCAGAAATTCACACAGCATCTGGTTCTTCATACTCCGGTGTCAAAATTTCACAGTTCAATTCAAGTGTTACAAACTGTCAATCAATTCAAAGTGTTTTTCTTTGTTTTGAATGGTGGGGAGCTACGGGTTTGTCACCGAGCGACTGCGATATCTCAGTCGATAACCAAAACGGAACAAACTTTACGGCAGCAAATACAACGTGTCCAGGTACGTCTGCAAATCCAGGACGCGTCTGTCAAAATGTTACATCAAGCAAAGGTTGGACGTGTTCAAATTTCTTTGGTTCTTCTGGTAACCGTGCGTACATAAAATCAGAACTGACTCGTACAACGGGAGGGAACAAAGATATTTTCTGGGATGAATTACATTATAACGTAACCTACGATTCAGCTGTCTTGAACGCGTCTGCACCTGCTAATCAAACGGTCGAACTAGGAAATGAAACAAGTATCACGTGGAATTTGCAGGGAACTGGCGGATCATACTACGTCAAGAGAAATGGAACATTATTTGATGGGCCTGTTTCGTGGACTAGCGGGGTAGATATAATTGTTAGGCCTAATAATTATTTCTTAGGTCTTTGGAATTATACCTTATTCTTCAATGATAGTTCTGGGACTAATTCAACAAGTACAACGTTTGTTAATGTTGTTGATAATGTTCATCCATCCTGTTCGGATGTTTCAGGTACGGGTGCTGCAGGCACGATAACGACTTCGAATATCTCTGTCAATGGCGACTTTTCTGATTGGGCAGGCGTTCTCGCCACTTCGTCAAATTATGTGACTGATCTCACGCTCGCACAAGGAGATACTGATGCGATTCAGTCAAATAATAGAGATATGACAAAATTTGCTTACACTTACAACAGCTCTCACCTATTTCTCTATCTTAAACGTGTGATGAACGGTCAGAGTCAGCTTGGTCT
>CAYHPR010000004.1:0-2219 GCA_964358895.1 Microcaldota archaeon | reverse complement strand
TTTTTCAACCAGACCGATCAAAGCCAGCGAAAAACAGCACTTCAGTATATTATGATCATGACATAATGAATTGTGGTAATGCGTTCGACAGGGCCGAACTCAATAAGACATCAAGTCAAGGATGGAATGTCACTCTATTTTATTCTAATGAAAGCGTTATCGCTGATACAAATGGAAACAGTGTGCCAGACATTCCTTTGAATGCATCGCAATATAATATCATAATCTCAAGAATAGATGTTCCATCTAGTGCGACCATAGGTACAACCGATGTAACAAACATAACCGCAAACGGATCAACAAATAACAAAACAGTTCATGACACGACAACTGTTAGTGCAGTTGCTATCTCTCCAAAGTCAATAGTTGTTAATGCTACACAAAATCTTACATTAAGATTTGATTATACAGTTTACAATTATCAAGATGTAAGTGACACAATCAATGTTAATGCAACTTCCAGCCAAGGCTGGAATATCACTTTGCAGTATTCTAATGGAACTGCACTTACCGATACTAACTCTGATGGAATATTAGATCTCGCTTCAATGTCTTCGAAAGATTCCAGAGCTTTAGCTGTGTTGGTGCGAGTGCCAGCAAATGCAAGCGATAACACTCTGGACACAACTACTGTAAGGATCAATTCGACAGCTTCTCCATCACTTTTCGATATTGCAACTGCTAACACGACTGTCAAAAATAGATTATTATTTGTGCAGAATTACAGCCAGACAGTAGGTTTAGGGGAAAGCATCTATTATCAGTTGAACATAACTAACAACTTTAACCAGACAGACGCAATTGATATCTCTAGAACATCCACACTCAGTTGGAATGCCACTTTCTTACGTGCAGATTTTGTTACGCAGTTGACTGATACGAACGGGAATGGGAAAGTTGACATAAATGTCAGCGGTTACAGCGGACAGGTAACAATCTATGCTAAAGTAGATGTACCACTCAATGCCACCTTGGGCAGCAGTGACATAACAAATGTCTCAGCTAACTCCTCACTCACCCCAAACATCATCAGAAGCATCCTGATTAATTCTACAGTGCGAGGCGCATTAGTTTACAATGATTCCGCACGTACAAACGTCACTAGCGCATTTTATGTAACTTCGCCAGGCGTAAATACGTCTATATACGCAAGAGCATTCTATTTGACATCATTTGCAACTGTTTACTTCAGCTGGTATGATGCAAATGGAACAAAGGTGAGACAAAGTGCTAATATTTCTGTATCGGGTGGCACAGCGGATGATGAAATAAATACAAGTACTTCTTCAGCATTAGGGCCGTGGACATTGATTATTTATAATCCATCAGACAATTCAGAAATAACGAGAGTTGCATTCACATTAAGCGATGTAACTCTGCCAAGTATTTTTGATCCAAAACCTGTTCAAAATAGTTCCATTGGTGTTCTTAACACAGTTGAAATAGCTGTTAATGTAACAGATAATGTTGGTGTCGATATTGTTTTAGCCAATGTGACAATGCCAAATGGAACTGTTCAGAATCTTAATCTCACAAATTCAATAGGAAACAAATACAATAATTCATTTACGATACTTAATTTAGTCGGCCGATATAACGTTACATTTTCTGCCAATGATACAAGCAATAACACAAATACGACAACTACGTTTTTCAATGCGGTCGATAACACTCTTCCACAAGTTTTTGATTTAAGACCTGTTGCCAATACAACCTACAATACCACTACTGTGATTCAAATTGCAGCTAATGCGACGGATAATCAAGCTATTGACAAAGTAAAAGTAAACATAACGTTGCCAAATGGAACGATACAAACAATTAACCTTACAAATGTAGTCGGTAGCAAGTACAATTTTTCGTTTACTATCCCAAATGTAGTTGGACAATATAACCTCACTTACATCGCCAATGATACAAATGGAAATATGAATAGTACAGAAACAACTTACTTTATTGCTACGTCTGCAGACTCAACCTCCCCCTCCGTTGCATTTGTTTCACCAACTCCTGCCAACGGCACTTACAATTCTGTGAAAATGATCAATGTAACTGCATCTGATACAAACCTTGACAAGATTACAATCACAGTTAATGGAACAGTTGTCCAAACATGTTCATCTTCACCATGCAACTACTCTCTGAATTCCGACGGCAACTTCACATTCTTCTCAACAGCAAATGACACAGCAGGAAATACCAACACAACTGAAACAAGA
>CAYHPR010000003.1:88213-90269 GCA_964358895.1 Microcaldota archaeon | reverse complement strand
CTTTTCTGATGAAACTTCTTTTAGAAATAGTTTTGATCAAACTTTTTACAAAAGTTTACTAGGAGACGCTAAGAACTGTAGGTTCTTAGTTAGAATTGTTCCCTGAGCTTTTGGTAAACAAAAATGACTACTATAACGAAGATGATAAGACCTACTATATGAATTGGTGAAACTGGAACAACTGGAGCTTCTTCTTTCTTCTTTTCTTCAACAAAAAGATAGCTACTGTTGTAAGTTGCACTGTTGTTTTGCGAGTCTGTTGCGATTATCTTAAAATCAGTATTTGCTCCGTGAGAAGGAACAACTGTAGAAAATCGGTTATCTCCTACTGGAAACATTTGAACTTGAGTGAAATTTTCATTGTCGAAAGCATATAACAGCTGAGGATTTACAGAGATACCTGCTGCATACGTCCCTTCATCAACAACAGCTACTGACATCTTCAGATTGCCTCTTTCCACAACTTCAACTCTAAAATCTCGAATGGAAGGAGGAGAGAGGTCAAAATAAACGTCTAAAATCTGTTCAGTTACTTTCAGATCGAATTTCTTTATTTTATCATCTACGCTTATAGTAATCCTGGCTATATCTGAAGAGAATTTTTCGAATATTGCATCACTAAGTTCGGTTGCCTGCAACGTAAGATTATCTGTATTGACAACTGCGGCAATCCTAAGACCGAATTCGTTGAAAACTCTGACTCTCAGATCGTAAACTGGCAGTTTAACTGTCTCGCTAGAATCGGCAGTTGCCACAATTTTTACGTTTTTGATAGCATTTCCAAAGATAACCTTGACGTTTTGCTCTATTCCAATAGGAGTTGGTAAAGTTATTATTCCTCGGATATCCGCCCTATATGTTGCACCGTCATATTGTGCAATTGAGTCTGATAATGGGTTATCGTTCGCATCCGTCACTCTCAGCATGTAGTATACAACAGGAAATGTAACCACGTAAAGTTTATCTGTTCGGTTAACGTCTCCAATAATACTACGAGAAGTGCCTGCATAATTTACAGTTATTGGATATAAACGTTCAACGCAGTTTGTAGTTACTGCAGTCTCCTCAATCGTATTAATGAATTCGAAATGCGCCTTGCCATCTGCTCCTGTCGCTTTAACGATAGAACTATGCGTACTACAGGCTACAGATTGATAAACGATCGTTACATCTGCATTACTGATCGGTCTTCCCGCAATATCAATAACCTGAACATCTATTTTTTCTGACCAGTAAGCAAAAGTAGCACTAAAAATAAACGTAAAAAGGAATACGATTTTAACCGCATTGGCCATTTTATGCATAATAACCTCTGCGTAAGCAGATTTTAAATAGATATAACTTCGAGCATTCAAAACTTGCCTGTGACAGATCCGACGACATATCCTATTGCTGCAGCAAGAGCACCGACAACTAACATTTCCAATCCGCTTCGCTTCCAATCCAGTTGAACATATAATGCCTTAACTGCGCCCGTTACAAATAAAGCTGCAAGAGTAACAAAAACTGATGCGATTGCTGCTTGCGAAGGTAATAGAAGAAGAAAAGGAAGTAAAGGAACAAAACCTGAAAGGATTGATGCGATAAACATCACGACAGTATCTTTTATCGGGTTGATTTTCTCAGGAAAAATTCGCAATTCTTCTTCCATCATCACCCTAAGCCATAGACTTTTTTTAGAAGTGATACGGGAAACAATTGTATTCAAAAGCCTACCACTGAATCCCTTAGATTTGTAAATTTCTCTAACTTCCTGTCTCTCTTCTTCCGGTGATTTAACTATTTCGCCCTTTTCCTTTTTGAGCTCGGACATGTAAAATTCCTTCTGAGCCTTGGAGGATAGATATGTCCCGGCACCCATTGAAAATGCCTCTGAAATAACATAGACCACGCCTGCAATTATGACTATTCTACTATCATTAGTGGCAGTTGCCATACCTAAAACAAGACCGAGCGTAGAGACAAATCCGTCTTCCGCACCAAAGATTATCTCACGGATATTGCCGTCATCATGAGGATAGTGTATAAACTGTTTTTTATTTTTCATACTCACACT
>CAYHPR010000003.1:0-88113 GCA_964358895.1 Microcaldota archaeon | reverse complement strand
ACTGTTTTTTATTTTTCATACTCACACTATTTTTTCATAAATCTATTATTGACTTCTGGCCAGTTAATTGCTTTAAAGAACGCATCGATATAATCAGCACGTTTCAGTCCATAATCCAACATATACGCATGCTCAAATACATCAAGGATCAACAAAGGAATGCAACCTGCAAGATGCCCTATGTCGTGTTCATTAACCCAGACATTGAACAACTTGTCAGCTATAGGATCGTGATATAAAATTGTCCAACCTATTCCTCTCATTGCACCAGTTGATCTGAAATCTTTCTCCCAGTTTTCAAAAGAACCAAATGACAACGCGAGTTTCTCTGCCAGCTCACTGTTCTTGTCCACCATCGATCCTCCTTTGAGCATATTTTCAAAGTAAAGCTCATGGAGGCGCATGCCATTGAATTCCCAGCCGAAACGTCTCTTGAGTTCAGCATATTCTGGAGTTCCTGTCTTTCCTTCCTTTGCCATTCCTGAAAGTGAGTCTGCCAACTTGTTTGTATTAGTAACATAACCTTGGTATAAAGTAAAATGATTTTTCAGCAATTGATCGCTGAAACCGCTCAACCCTAAAAGTCTATCAAAGTTTTTTGCTTCGTACATACGATCCCCCCTTACTAAATGATAATAAATATTTATAGCTCATACTTTAAAGTTTACTGGAACGGAACCAAATCAGATTTTTTATAATTCTATAACCTTTTTCTTAGATGTAAAACCTGAGACTATTCGTATAGGATGGCCGAAATGATCTGATAGAAGTTTAATAACTTTTTTATTTGCCTTATTTTTCTCAGGTGGATCCTTAACTCTGACAACTAACGAGTCTCCTTCTTTTATCTCATCATTTCTTGAATTAGGAATTACTTTAACTGTAATTTTCATAAATATTTGATGGACTTTGTCTTCGATTTTTAACAATTATTTTATTCTGAAAACTTTAGGTGGTCTGTCTATATTCTTCAAAGGCTTAACACCTAAATTCTCAAAATCCGCTTTTATTTTATCTCTGACCTGATTGTAGACGTCTTCTGAAATGTATATTTTACCTGGCTCACATATCGACTCGATCCTACTTGCGATGTTAACTCCATCACCGAAGATATCGCCACCTTTGTGAATGACGTCTCCTAAGTGGATACCGATTCTTATCTTTATTTCTTCCTTTGCCAAAAGCTGTTGTATTTCCACAGCCGCCCTCACTGCGTTAACTGCAGAATCAAAATCTCCCATTATGGCATCGCCAATAGTCTTGACAACTCTACCTTCATGTTCCTTTATTACTTGTCTCATTGCTTTTTCGTATCTCCAAACCTTTTTGAGTGTCTTTTCTTCATCTGCACCCATTTCCTTACTGTATCCCTTCATATCTGTAAACATAATTGCCGAAAGCTTCCTTTTTCCTGGTTCCTGATCAACAACTTTTTCACCAGCCGCCACACCTTTCTTGGTTAAATTTCCTACGACTTTCCATATACCAAAAATAAATCCTACAAAAATTCCTAAGATTAAAAGTAAAATAAATAGGCGACTTAAACGTGTAAATGTACTTTCAACTTGTATCCCATAAAGATCAAACGACACATCAGTCTCCCCTACCAACTCGCCAGTATCTCTATTGTAACAGGACACGTGAACGGGTATAGCACAAGGCTCTCTGCAATCCTCCGGAACAGTAAATTTTATGTTAACTCCTGAGCTTGATCCTGGACTTAATCCTGCCGTCAGGGTTTCATCTACGCCTTGAATATTATAACTGCACCATAAGGCAACTTCACCTTCATTAAATATAGTTACTTTCGTAGTCTGCTTGGTTTCAGTTGTAAGGCCAGTTATGTTCTCTTCAGATAATTCAACCCTGAATTGCGCGTAAGCTAATGGCAACAGCAACACAATTATAATTGAAAGGAAAAACACACTTTTTGTTGACTTCATATAACCAACTTAGAAATCTTATCTTTTAAACCTTTTAGTGGGGACACGGGGATTTGAACCCCGAACCACAGGTTTCTTCGCAAGACAACCGAGTTTGACTTACTTACGTTAGTCAGGTCTGGAGCCTGTTATCTTGCCAAGTTAGACTATGCCCCCATACTAGATTAGAATACTGTATGCATTAATAAAAATCCTTTTGAAGAACTTAATATGAAATTCTTTTGACGGCTCGAACTCATCTATAACAAATCTAATCACATCATGAAACTCTTTAGTTATATCTTCTATATTCCTTTCATAGCATTTTTCTAGATGTTTAATAAGTTTCTCGGCTTTAGGATGATTGTATTTTTGAAATGGGATCTCAGCAGGCATTAAAGAAAGTTGAAAAAGGATTGCCTTTTTTATCTGAATTAGTTCTGCATCACCGAGTCTGCCTTTGTAAAAAAGAGGCATAGGACAATAGGCTTCGGTACCAACTTTATGGAAGTAATACTCAAGGAGATAATCGCCATATCCTGCCCTCAAAAGCTCCACATTTGCATAAAGCTCCTTAAGTGTCATTACAGCTTCGCTGCCTATCTCATCAAAAATTGGTTGAAGCTTACTTTTTGAGTAAGATAACTGCGATAGAAGGGAGTATTGTTTCTCGTAAGATCTCAAGTATTCATCAACCAGCTGCTTATCGAGTCCTTTATGTCTTAGGATCGTATGCATCATTTCATGAGCGATCAATCCTGCAGCAGCCTTCACATTTGTTTTCAAAAACTTTTTCTCTGGAGTAACCCAGATTAATATTACATTTATGTCATCATAACTATAAGAGAAAGAAATCTTATCTTTCGAGCAAAATTTGTTTAAGATTATTTTCTGATATTTCGGCAGATTTGGAACAGTTGGACAAGAATCTAGATTGTCTATAAAATAAAGTTGTAAATTTTTTGGCAATTGCGGGATTAACCCACTTATTAGATTCAGTGCTTTTTCGAAATGCTTCTTATTGAATTTGCCTTTAAAGAATACTTCCATTCTATCCCTTTTGTTACATCGGTTACATCAATTACATCACTTTATTGCATAAGCTTTGACTTCTTTTAATAATTGGTCCAATGCAATCTTACTAAAACCGATCCTGACCCTAAGTGCAGATGCACCTGGATGCCCCCCGCCTCCTTCAATTGCATCTCCTAATGCTTCCTTAACTTTGACAACAATATCCGAACAATTAATCCCAGCTTTGAGTGCTGCAGGATTGAGCCGCATGTTCATATTTCTCTGGCTGTAACCTACTGTGATAACAGGTTCAGGATTGTTCTTTCCTAGATAATCGGCTGCAAAACTTGTGATCACTCCTTTTCTAGGAAACTGGCCTTTAATTGAAAGTTTGTCTGTATTGATAACGAACGCAGTTATGATCCCATATCGCTTAGTTTTTGTAAACCCTTTGAGCCGGTTTAACATGTCTCCCACTTTTTCTTGGGCTTGAGCATACGCAAGATCAAGAGTCTCCTCATCATCGATAACTTTTGAGAAGGTCTCTATTGTTTGAGGGAATTTTGAAGTAGAGATAAGGTATTCGAGAGCCATCGAATACTTCTCTCCTTCTTTAGTCCATTTGACAAGTTTGCTGCGATCTGCAAACAATGCAATGTTTGCATAACGCTTGACATCGACATCGGATATGCGCTGTGAAATCTCTGAGGCAAGAAGACCTGTTGCATAGCTAGAACCTGTTCCGAAAACCCAAGGACTGACCAAGACATCGATAAGTTCCTTGACTTTTGGCTCTTGCATTGGATGATGATCAATAACAATAATCTCGAAACCTGCTTTTTCTTTTTTAATTAAAGTATATCCGTTTATACTTTCGGGATTGGCTCCAAAATCTGCACAAATCAGAATCGGATTCAAATATTCGGCTTCAAACGAATTTAAGTATCGAAGATCTGCTTCAGCATCTAAAGTCTTATACAACGGCCATTCCTGTGCAATGACTTTCAGATGCAATGCACCACTTATTGACTTATGCAGCGCTAGGGCGGCACATAGGCCGTCAGAATCGTTATCATGCCTCAAGATAATTGGCTGGTGTAAGAATATTGCCCGCTTAATCTTTACTGCAGCTTGCTCAAATAACTTGTCCATTTTGCTCATAATTTGATCTGAAAAGATGTGCGTATTCCTTAGTCTACAGTTTTTTTGAATAAAAGATTCTATCTCTTTTTTAGCTTCTGCGAGTTTTTTTCCTTTTAAAAGAACCGTCTCGTTTGCCCTTATTTCTTTCATATCTCTATCAAGTTTACTAGTTGCCCCCTCCACGCTAAGATAATCGCCTGGGCTGTACTTTTCTTTAGAAATAATAATGACTCTACCATTGCTTGAAACTGATCCTAAAAAGTATTCATCATTTACTTTGCGCGTAGAGGTTACAAAAACATGCATAATACTTGTATTTATCAGAGATTATTAAAATCTCTGGAATAAGGGATATGAAAGAGTTTGAGAGAGTCTATTCGGAAACAGCATCTAGATCTGAATAAATGGAAGTAAACTCATCATTTAGCAGATCCGGATTATCGATTAGTTTTGTAGTATCAACCTCTGTAAGGGGTTGAGTAACATTTGTAACTGCTGCAGGTTCTGATGCATTCGTTTGTTGCTGCTGTGACGGTTGTTGTAAACAGCCAGCAAGAACTAATGAATTAATCGCAAAAATTAAAATCCAGATTTGAATGTTATTTGTCCTCATTGTTTTGCCTTCGCTTTAAGTGCGTCTACAACTATCACACGTAGATTTTGCCACTCAGTTTGAATTTCTTTGACTACTGCTTTCTTAGCAGTCACGTTTTTAGCATCATTGAAACTCTGTTTTTTAAGTTCAAGTATTTGAATAAAATCGATAGCCTGATCCTCAGTGATCAGCTCCCTGTCTGCTAGCAGTTCTGCTTTTTCTTCTAAATTATATATTCTGAATTTGACAAATCCGAAAACTTTTTCTCTCAGATCATCTAAACAAGTCAAATTACTTCCACAGGCAATTCTATGTGTTGCAATATTTGTCACATTTATTTGTGCGAGGTAACATTTGTTTCTATCTGGATCGGCAGAAAGGTGTCTGCAACGCTGGAGCCAGTCGTAATTTGTAAGACATCTTGCTCTATCAGTTCCATTAAGAACTCTGCATTCTTCCGGAACAAAAGTAAGACCTTGACGTGCTAATTCATCTGGAATATTGAGCCTGCACGTTATCCTTTCCTTCATGGTTGAAAGATTTCCACAACTTAAGCTCGATTCACTGATGTTTGAAGCAGAGATAGGCTGAACCGTAACGTTGGTTACGTTAGTGTCGCTTTTCTTTTCCTCACAATTGATAACTGAAAAGGATTTACTTACAGTCTGGATAGTGCTGTGAGAGACTGTTAACTGATACGACGTAGCTAAATCAGGAGTAAAAAGATAAACGCCATTAATGTCGGTCTTATCTCGCTTAATAGAAACCGGCGGTCTAGTTGAACTAAATTGTGTTATTTCAATATCTGCATTGACAACTGCAGTACCATTTACAGATACGCTGATCGCTACAGTCTTACCGCTACATGAACCTGTGATAAAAATATCCGGAGTTGGTGCTAAGGCAGAACTACTGCTACCTCCACCTGAGGAACTTCCCCCACCTGACGAACTTCCTCCACCTCCCCCAATAACTGCAAAAATTAAACTCACGGACATAAGAAATAAAATAAAACCAAGTTTGTTAGGATTATTCATGAAATTAGGATAAGGTAAGGCTATTAAAACATTATCACTCAGTTATGGATATGAACAAACTTTTTGGAATATTACTTATTTCGCTTTTAATTTTTGGATGTTTAGCACCAGCTCAGCCAACTGAAAAACCAGGAGACACGATTACGGACCCTGCAACTACAGCTACTACTAATTCAAATACGCAATCAACTACTGTTTCTCAGCAAGATGTGATGAATAAAACTGAAACGACTGTGACGAATACGACCTCTTCAACGAATGTGACTACAACCAATGGAAATGCTAACCAATCTAACAACACAACACAAACTTCAACAAACACAACAACTGCAACTGCTTCGATTAAAGAGATAAATGTGACGGCTAAACAATGGCAATTTGATCCTGCAACAATTGAAGTCAGTATGGGTGACAAGGTTAAGTTGAATGTAAAATCAATGGACGTAACGCATGGATTCTCAATTCCTGACTTTAACGTAAATCTTGTTCTTGAAACAGGCAAAGTTACGACCGCGGAATTCACTGCTGACAAGAAAGGTGAATTCCAATTCTTCTGCACAGTGTTCTGTGGTGCAGGACATCCTGGAATGAAAGGAAAGATAGCTGTAAAATAATAAAAGAGTGGATGAATGTCAATTATTGATCAACTTAATAGTAGGTCAATCTACGACTATATGATAATCTTTTTAGTTACATTAAACATCGTATCGAACGTCTATCTCAATGTTTTCTCATTTAGCAATCCGACTTCATTCTTTCAGTCATGGATAAGATTAATTGCTGTCCCAGCATTTGCAGCATTGCTTGATTTAGGGATCAAATACTTCGTTCTCAAGAAACCGATAGCCTTACCAAAAACTGCATTGATCTCTGGATTATTTGTGGCAGGCATACTCGATCCAACTGCTCCGATATATGTTCATTTTATAGCAGCATTCTTCGCAATTCTATCAAAACACACTCTGAAATTCGCTAGCAGGAATATTTTCAATCCAGCCGGTTTCGGAATTACGCTAACTGGATTAATATTTACGTATCTCCTGAAGACGCCTATAGTCGGATCATGGTGGATTGGTGCGACGTTACTTGTAATACCGTTTGGTCTTTACATCTCATACCGTATTCAAAAATTACCAATGACATTTGCATTCTTCATCATTTATCCCATTCTTGCTATTTTTACACTAAAATTATCTATAACGCAAGTCCTTGATCCGAGTTTCTTATCGGGATACTTTTTTTTCTCAGCATTCATGCTTGTAGAACCGAAAACGACGCCATACACGTTCAAAGCAATGATTTTAGCAGGACTGATCGTAGCAATACTCTCTGCAGTATCGCCTGTTTTTCTTCCTACTACGGAATTCACGCTTATTTCATTGATGCTAATGAACCTCTTCAAAGATGTTCTTGATGAAAAACTACCTGACGAATAACCGGATAAGTGAAATTTTGCAGTCTATTAAAATCAATCAATTTAATCTTGAGACTACTTTAGCAAGCGGCCAATGTTTTGGATGGAAAAAGATAGATGGATGGTTTTATGGCGAGATAGACGGCAAACCAATTAAATTAAAACAAGAAAAGAATAGACTATTATTTATTGGATCTTCTGAGGAAGAAGTAAGAAATTACTTTGCACTTGATGAAAATGTCGGCAGCATATATAAGAGAATATCAAAAAATGATCCAATTCTAAAAAAAGCTGTAACCGAATTTAACGGCCTTAGAATCTTGCGACAAGACCCTTGGGAGTCTGCGGTTAGTTTTGTATGTAGTGCATTTTCCAACATACCTAGGATAGAAAAGAAACTCAGTCGTTTGAGAAATACTTATGGAAAACAGGTTTCCTTTGAAAGAAACTCCTTTTATCTTTTTCCTAAGCCTGAAGCACTTGCTAAAGCTTCAATGAAAGATCTTAGAGCGTGTGGACTTGGATTTAGGGATAAATACGTGAAAGCACTTGGACAACGGATGTCGAAGTTTGATATATCCAAACTGAAAAAGAAAAGCTATGCTGAAGCAAAAACTTCTTTGATCAAAAGTGCTGGAATCGGCGAAAAGGTAGCAGATTGTATCTGCCTATTCTCGCTGGATAAGCATGAAGCATTTCCAATTGATGTCTGGATTGCTAGAGCAATGAAAGAATATTACAGTACGCAGATACGCAAAATGTTTCCAAAAACTAAATTTTCTTATAAAGATATTCAGGAATTTGCAAGAAGAAAATGGGGCAAAGATACAGGCTATGCACAGCAATTTTTATACGAATATAGCAGAAAACATCTAAAAAAATAGGGACAATAACGAATACGTTATTTCGATCACGCAGTTTCACAAGCTATCTGCTCAATTGCGTCTCTTGCTTCGATATGAATATCTTGCGTCTGGACCGTTTCGAGAAATTGTGTAATTGCAGGTAAAGCATCCTTTGCGTTAGGGCCGATTTGGCCTAGAATCCAAATTAGATATCCTTGAACGAAAGCTTCATTGGTATCGTTCTGTAATTCTTTTATAAGAAAGGGTACAGACTGTTCGCCCCAAGCTATTAATACATCACCAATATCGATGTGAAGATCTGAGTGCTTACAAATTCCTTCAGATGAATAATCACATCTGCAGATTTCACTCATTAACTTAAGCGCTTTAATTAATTCCGGAACTGCTTCGTAAGCTTTGAGATCACCTAATTGTTCAACTGCATCAGAGATTCTTTTTAACGAAATAGGAACTAAGATCAAATCTTCAATAAGTCTCTTTTTTTGCTCCGATAGGTTCTCCATTGGCGCTTCTGCTTTAACATCTTTTAATTTAATCGAATCGTTAGATCCAGTTTCCAAACCTAAAACTCTTTGAAAAAATTTTCGCATAAAAATTTAACCCGATTATAGTATTTATAGGTTTCTATGCTTCTAACCGAAAGTAAACGCATACATCTCAAAATCTGAAGAATTAGTGATAATTCTGAGTTCGTGCTGCCCATAATCTGAATTATTAACAAGATTATAGAGTCTGGCAGTTGTTACATCAATAACTGAATTTCCTCCCCTTAGTAAGACATCAGTTCCTTTATTTGAATTGTCGAGAAGTTTACCATCTTGAACAAGAGTAAACGTTCCTTTCCCATCTTTTGGTTTGAGAACTAAGTTAACTTTCTTAGCAGAATACTTGAGCACCAACTCTCCTTTTTGATCACTGCTTCCTGAATATTGTGCAAACTCTGGTTGCAACTCCCAAGTACCTACAAAATATATTCGGTCACGGATGTAACTTGTTGTATCATTAAAATCATATTTACCTGGAAAAAACGTAGCCACGTTACCAAACGTACCCCTTGATAGGCCAATATAAATTTCTGGAGTTGTCGGTTGAAGACCCTCTTTTTCCACAGTTGGAAGTTCAACTTTTTCAGAAACTTGCATACCTGTTTCCTTAAGGAGTTTCATAATCATTTCCTCAGTTTCTTCGTAACCTCCTTCTCCTATATGGTCGTAACGAACTTTACCGTCCTTATCGATTAAGAACTTTCTAGGCCAGTAATGATTATTGAAGGCATTCCATGTTGCATAATTATTATCCTGCATAACTGGCCAAGATACATTAAGATCATTAATTGCTTTCCTTACGTTAGTTACATCCCTTTCGAAATTAAATTCAGGGGTATGAATGCCAATTATAACCAGACCATCTTTAGCATACTTATCATGCCACGATCTAAGGTATGGAATAGTTCGGATACAGTTGATACATGTGTACGTCCAAAAATCAATCATCACAACTTTTCCACGCAGTCCTGCAATAGTAAGAGGCTTTGAATTAAACCAGTCACCACCCGGGATAAGTTCAGGAGCCTGATCACCAATCCTTGATCCAATTTGCATTACTTCACCAGTTATTAATTCGCCAGTTACTTGTCCTTGAGTCTGTATTTGCTTTGTTTGAAAATTACTAGGCTTAGTACTTTCCAAAAAGAAAATGGTTAAACCGATTATTATCAGTACTACTATAAGAGTTATAAGACGTTTGGTAATCTTAAAATTTTTAGACATTCTATCCGACTCGATACTCTCATCAGATTAATCTGCTGATAAGTTCCTGAAATCTTTCAGTAAAAACAATAATTCCTAAGATTATCAGTAAGATTCCAGCTATTATGTTTGCTATGCCCAGATATTTGTTGTATTTGTTGATGTAAGAAGTTGCTTCAGATGTGAAGTAACCTAAAATAAGAAAGGGGATGGCGAATCCGGCGGAATATACTGCCAATAACACTGCTCCGTCTATTGCTGACGCACTAACGCTTGCTAGCACAAATATTGATGCAAGAATTCCGCTGACACAAGGTGTCCAGCCAATCGCAAAAGCTCCACCTATAAGAACTGAACTGAGATAAGAAGGTGTTATTCGTTCTACGTTAACTCTATAGGACGTAGACAGAAATGGAATATTGATAAGACCAAGAGTCTGCAGACCTAGCGCAATAATAATGACACCCCCTACTTTTGAGAGAATTGATCTAAAGCCAGGAAAACTTTGGCTCAACAGTCCAACGATCGTTCCCAGCATAATAAAGACGATGGAAAAACCAATAACGAATGCTACAGCATTTGAGAATACTTTTGTTTTCTGGCTCTTACCCTTTTTCTTTTCAATTTCTGTTGGCTTTATGCCAGAGAGATAGGCAATGAATATTGGCATCAATGGAACAACACATGGAGAAAAGAAAGAAATTAATCCCCCAATAAATGCAGCTAAAAAACTAAGCTCCATCATTGACATGTATGACACCTAAATTTGAATGACTCTACTTAAGATGTTTAGACAGCCAATTAAATATCAACGTTGGAAGTTTCTTTTCCTTAAGCATCTCGGTCCCATGACCTGCATTGTCATATGTTTCTAGCTTCGTATCTTTTGAAACAGAAAGTTTATGCAGTTTAGATGCACTCTCTACAGAATAAAGATCTTCTGAACTAGTTACAAGAAGGGTAGGTCCATTAAAGTTACGGATTGTCTCGTTTGTTTTAACTCCTCTGTAATCAAGACCTGGTGAAAGCATTATGACTGTCTTAATCTCTGAATCTGTTGCAGCATAGTTAAGTGCAACATTAGCACCTACACTCGCACCGATTATTGCTATTACTCTTGCTCCTTTTGCATTAAGAAAATCTTTTGATGCCCTGACATCTTCAATCATATTATTGAAATCTCTAGAATTAAAGGACTGCCAATTAAGATTCGATTGGCCATGTCCTCTAAGATCAATTGAGATTACATTGTATCCTTTTCCCTGAAGCTCATTTGCGAATGGTTCCCAGTCCTTTCTTGTCCGAGATAACATGTGTAAAAGAACTATGCCATTTGAAGAATTTCCCTTGTAGTAGGTTGCCTTTATGTTTACCCCATCGGAAGTTGTAAGATCAATATCTGAACTTGTCATATCTATTTCACCTGCATTCATGTTCTGCTCTAACTGAATACAACCATATATGAAGATAATTAAAAACAATACTATAGATACCTTCCGGACCTTTTTCATCTAATCCCTACCTGTATTAGATCGGTACTCCGAAATAGTTTCTTAGTATGAGATAAGTCCCGACAAGGATAAGTACGACTGCATTGAGCTTATCTATGTGTGGTTCTATTTTCTTTGTGTAGCCGATAATAGTTTCTTTTGAAAACGCAAGAATAGAAGTCACAGTGATCATTGCAGTTCCCATTCCAATGGCATACGTAACAAAAACCAGAAATGCATCTTGAACTGATTCAGTGAGAGAAGCAGAAAGAACTGCTAAAAATATCGGAAGAACGCAACCTAATGAAGCTATTGCGTAGAATATGCCATAGAATACAAATGAAGGTCTTTTCTCAGTTGGTGTAGCTGTTGGAACGGATAGATATATCTTGCCGAACCAGTAGCCTATTCCGAGCAGAATAAGTCCAACTCCAACCAAAGAAATGAATTGAGGAATAAAAAGCGCCAACCCTCTTCCTAAAAATGTGAACGCCATACCAACTGAAACAAAAAGTAAGACAAATCCAATTGTTGCGAGTATCCCTGCTTTTGCCCCCTCGACCATCGCTTTCCAACTTCCTTCCTTAAAGTTTTTTTCTTTAAGATAATTAGTTACGTAAGCAACAAGGACGATAAATCCACAGGGGTTAAAAAATGCTGCAACCCCAGCAGGAAACGCTAATGCTAATAAATGTACCATAGTCTTATGTAAGAGTATAGAAGATAAATGTTTAAAACACAACTACAAAAAGAAATGGGGCGATGAGAGTGTTTGGATTTATTGCAGCAGTAATACTAACACTTATTACTTTTTTCTCTGAAAAAATAACAGAAAAAATACCGAAGAAACCTACACTTATTTCATTTGCTGCAGGAATGATGGTTTCGTACATGTTTCTAACTCTTTTTCCAGCAGTTTATGGTAACGTAAAGGGACTTCCACTAGAATTTTATATTGTCCTTGCAGGTTTTGTGCTAGTTCACATGGTAGAAAAATATTTCAGCCAAAGAGGTTATTCGGTCAGTGCAGCAGAAAAAGTGTATGCCATACATACCATAGTGTTCTTGATTTACAACTTCCTCAGCGGAGTTGCATTCTATTTCTTTCAGGCGAATCCCGTAGCACTTTTACTCTTCTTGATCCCTGTCGCTGTCCATACATTATTCAGCACTACACTGCTTGAAAAGTTACCTTCCGTTTTACAACGATCTACAGTTGCAGCTGTACTTCTTGCATCGGCACCAATATTTGGCGCGGTTGCACCTTCTCTTCTTCCAGATTATTCTTCAGTCTTCAATTATTTGTTTGCCTTCGCAGTTGGGGCAATATTCTATGTCGTAGTACGTGATGAAATCCCATCTGGTAAAAAAGGAAGGCCGTCATGGTTCTTTTATGGAGTTCTTCTTTATGCTGCACTAGTGTGGGCATTTAATCTGCTGTAGCTTTTACCAATTCAGCGTCAATGGCCTGCTTAAGGACAGAATAAGGCTGAGCGCCAACAATCTTTTGATTACCGATAAATGAGGTCGGAGTTCCTGAAACACCTAAAGAAATACCTTCTTGATAATCTGTTTCAATAAGTGATGCTTTTACTCCAGAAGCCAAACAAGAATCAAATTTAATTGGATCTAAACCTATATTTTTAGCATAACTTTTCAACGCTGATTCGGATAAATCCGATTGACTGAGGAAGAGTGTATCTGCCATTTTGAGACCGAATTCGTTTCCTTGATCAAGAGCACATTCGTAAGCTTCTGCCGCCTTTCTTGCATTTTCATGAATACTTAATGGAAAATTTTTGATAACCAAACCAAGTGATGAAGGATGATCTGAAAGTGCTTGCTTAACAGAAGGATGAAAACGTGAGCAGAATGGACATTGAAAATCGTCGAAAACAACAAGTAAAACTTTTGGATTTGATGCACCATAAATTGGTTTACCTGCAATACTGACAGGCGTTTTTGAACTGCTGCTGCCAAAAGGTGAAGTTGATATTGAAGAAGTTTGATTAGTAACTTCAACCGCCGGGGTTGTTGCATTAGTATCATTTGTAATTTTTTGTGCAGAGGGTTTTCCTAGAAAAATCAAAAGCAGCAATACAAACACAAAAAGCACAATAGCTATACCGAATACCATTAGAAGTTTATCAGATGCTTGCGGTTGTTCTTGTTTAATTTGAATTGCCATATTATCACTTCTTTCCTAACTACTTCCAAGAAGTTTCTCAATTCTGTCCATTGCAATTTCAATCTTTTTCATATTAGTTGCATAACTTAATCTGATGAAACCTTGACCCCCTGATCCGAATTCCGTACCTGGAATCGTTACGACTTTAGCCTTGTCCAGCAACCAGAGTGAAAATTGTTCTGAAGTCATTTTCTTTCCGATATCGAATCTTGGGAATACATAGAATGCTCCTTCTGGCTCAACTTTCACTTCGAGACCATTTATCTCTTTAATTCGCTTCAAAATAAATTTTCTTCTTCTATCATACTCATTACTCATTTTCTTTACAATCTGTTGGGGACCAGTTAGCGCTTCAATAGCTGCAAACTGAGAGATAGACGGTGCACAAAGCGTGGTGTAAGTGTGCATTTTGTTCATACTTTCAATTACTTTTTCAGGTGCAACCACATAACCGATACGCCAGCCAGGCATTGCATAGGTCTTAGAAACTGAATAAAGGCTGATGACGTGGTTCTCAAGTCCGTTGAAGGAACCAATAGAAATATGCTTAGATTTTCCAAACGCAAAAGCTTCGTATGCTTCGTCACTGATAATTGTTAAGTCGTTTTCAATTGCCATGTCTGCAATTTCCTCAAGTACTTTTCTAGAAAGAACTGTGCCAGTAGGGTTTGAAGGAGTGTTAACTATAATTCCAAGCGTTTTTGGGGTAATTAATTTTTTTAGCTTATCGACATCAATCTGGAAACCAGATTCATCGTTTAGCATGTAACTGGTTGCTTGCACATCAACAAGTTCTATTGTAGGAGTATAAGCAAGGAAACCTGGATTTGGAACAAGTACATCCTCGGTCGGATCTATCGCTGCAAGGACAGACATTAGGATTCCCTCAGTAGAACCAGTAGTCACATGGATATTCTTTTCTGGATCATCTAATCTAAGATTATTTTCTCGCTTAATTTTCCTTGAAATAGCTTCCCTTAGTTCGATAAGACCTTCAGACCTCGTGTAACCAGTATATCCCTTATCTATTGCACGTTTTGCAGCTGCATTAACATTAGCAGGTGTTGAAAAATCAGGCTCACCGGGACCAAGTGAAATAATATTTTTGTCTCGCATGCCGATAAACCGTGAAAAGATTGTGCGCGGAAGTTCAGCCGTTCGTTCAGAAATAACGTGAATTTTCTTACCTGATTTAACCATAAAATCACTAATATGTATTCAAATACTCTCAGTAATAATTGCAAGAAAAGCCTTTTATTAGAGAGGGAATGTTAGCCAAAACGTTTAGGTGAAAGCATTTCGATAAATGGATCGGATTTCTTTTCTATTATGTCTGCCATTCGTCTGCCCGTAGTGAATCCCATAACTATTCCTTGATCACCCATTGCAACCTGTGCGATAATATTTGATGTGACATGACCAACGATAGGTAGCATATCCTTTGTCTTAGACCAAGAATCACCCCACTGGCCATTGATATCGAATTCCAACCAAGAAGGAAAATATTCCTTTATCTTTTCCTGGGCTCCTTTTGCACTGTAAAGCTCTAAGAAAAGACGACCTTCTTGCAGATACATAATATCGTATTTCTCTTCAAGAGTTTCGATTATTTTGTCAACTGGCATAATCTCTTTGACTCTGTCGCCAAGATGTTTGCTAGGGATAACTGTGCTGTTCTCAACAAAAAAGTGTTTTTCAAGTCCGTAGAATGGTTTGATGTTTGTAGCTACAATAACTTTGTCAGCTTTTATGCTACCGTTCTCTGTCTTAACTATCGCACTCGCCCCGTTATCACTGTAGCTCAACATAGGAGTATTCTCATAAATCTGGACGCCAAATCTTGGATTGATTATCTGACTAATAGCTCCAACAAATTGACCAGGATGAATTTGTCCACAGTAATATTCTGCTCCAGAAATGAACTGTTTACCTTTGAACACATTTGCAATTTCATTGCTATCAAGAATTTTCCCATTTATTCCAAACTGCTTAGCAGTTTCCTGTTCTTTTTCTAAATAAGCAGCTTCTGCTTCATTTTTCGCTGCGAATATTATCCCGGGTTCTCGCAGCCCACAAGAAATATTCTCTTTCTTGATCAGATCAATCATGAATTCTATTCCACTCTTTGTTTCACTGAAAAGTGCTTTAGCAGAATCAATACCATAGCGCTTAATGGATTCCTGAAAATCTGTTTCACTTCCATAAAAAAGTGTACCAGAACTGGCACCTGTTGCTGCAGATGCTATTTGTTCCGATTCAACAAGTGCAACTTTGTAACCTCTCAATCCAAGAAAAAACGCAGAAGAAATTCCGGCTATTCCTCCGCCGACTATCGCTACATCAACTTTAAGGTCTCCTGCTAGCTTCGGAAAATCAGTATTATGCGGCCAAAGAGGGCTTGCTTCAACTTGCATGAAATAAAGTTGCAGAGAAATAGTTAAATACTAATCTAACTCGTGATGTGTGACTAAAGGTGCACTCATCAAACTGCGTAACTTGTTTTTGAGCATCATGTGTTGAATAAAAAGGTCATGTTCAGGATAACTACCCGAAGTCATAGGACTTTTGAAATAGAATGATAACCACTCCTGAACTCCGCTCATACCACTTCGCTTTGCGAGATCCATGAAAAGAACAAGATCTAGTACAATTGGAGCTGCAAGAATTGAATCGCGACATAGAAAATTGATTTTGATCTGCATAGGGTATCCTAACCAACCGAAGATGTCTATATTATCCCAACCTTCCTTGCTGTCACCACGGGGAGGATAATAATTAATATTTACAATATGCTTAAATTTTCCATACAGATCCGGATAGATTTTAGGCTGCAGAATGTTATCCAAAACAGATAACTTTGATTTTTGTTTTGTCTTAAAACTTTCTGGATCTTCAAGAACAAGACCGTCGCGATTCCCCAGAATATTTGTTGAAAACCATCCATTCAAACCAAGCATTCTTGCCTTCAATGCAGGTGCTAATACAGTTTTCATAAGAGTCTGACCTGTTTTGAAATCTTTTCCTACAATTGGCACATTATGTAGTTTAGCTAATTCAACAATTGCAGGAACATCAACTGTAAGATTTGGTGAGCCGTTTGCAAAAGGAACTCCGCACTTTATTGCTGCATAGGCATAGATCATTGAAGGTGTAATTTCTTCGGCATTTCTTTCCATAGCATTTTCAAAGGATTTGATAGATTTGTGACAGTCCTTTTGTTCAACATAAATTTCTGTAGAACCACACCAAACCATGACTGCTCTCTCACATCTGCTATTTTTCATAAATGCTTTAATATCTTTTATCAAGGCTCCAGCTAATTCGAACTTATTTTTATTTTTCTTTATATTGCTGCCAGATAAATTGCGAACATACTTGCTATCAAATACTGCAGACATTGGTTTTATTTTAATGAGCTCAGTTTTCACCTTTTTCAGCAATTCTTCCTCTAAAACTCCTGCCTTTAATGCAGCAGTATAAGCATCGTCAGGAATTGGGTCCCATGCTCCGAAAACTAAATCATCAAGTTTAGCTAATGGAACAAAATCTTTAATCAATGGTGATTTTCCTTCGGTACGTTTGCCTATACGAATGGTCTGCATCTGTGTAAGGCTGCCAAAAGGTTTGGCTTGTCCTTTCTTGATAGATTCAACTCCTGCAATAAATGTAGTGCTCACTGCACCAAGTCCTACAAGTAACACGCCGAGTTTGCCGTTAGGTTTTTCTATAACTGTTTTATACACGTAAAATACTTCACGGACATAAAATATATAAGCCTACCTCTCAACATTCAGATATGGTAAAACCGCTCGAACGTTTAGAGGACAGCTTAACACGCTCAAATACGTGGATATATATCTTATCCTTGGTTTCGAAAAGAAAACTGCACGGATACACTGTGGCAGATGAAATAGAAAAAGAATTTGGGTGGATCCCTGGTTTTATCACACCTTACGTCGTACTTTACAAATTAGAAAATGAAGGATATGTCAAAAAAACTGAGAAAGGAAGACGGATATATTATACTATTACTAAGGAAGGAAAACAAGCTCTACAAACTGCCAAAAAAATGCTGCATAAAACTGCAGACAGCTTTTAGATAAATAATTAAATACATTATACCAAAAGCAAATATGGTAGAACTACCGATTTATGATACAATTGTAATTGGAATTGGAATGGCTGGCTTGACCGCTGCAGTTTATACTGCAAGAGCTGGACTTAAGACACTGGTTATTGGTGACATAAAAGACAGCATGTTTGCTGATGCAGAGAATGTTGGTAATTATATTGGACTAAATCATAAAACAGGAATCGATATACTTGAAAGAGGAATCGAGCAAGTAAAGGAATATGGGGCAGAAGTGATTATGCCAGGTGAAATTGTTAATTCTGTTCAGGAAGAAGAAACAAAAACTTTCAAGATTAAAACTTCAGACGCAAGGGAATTCAGAACAAAGACATTAATACTCGCGACAGGAACACAATACAAGAAATCTGGTGCTGAAGGAGAAGAAGCATTCAAAGGAAAGGGAGTACATTACTGCGTAAGTTGTGACGGCTTTTTCTATAAGGGAAAGACTGTTGCCATTGTTGGCCACGGCAACCTAGCTGCTGAAGAAGCAATAGAAATGACTGGCCTGACACCGAATGTGGCATTAATCTCTCAGAGAACAGCATTTGAAATTACACCGCAGCTTATGGAAGAACTCAAAAAGAAAAATGTAAAGATGATAACTGGAAAGGCTGTTTCTATCAAAGGTAAGGAAAGGGTTGAATCACTTCAGATGGCTGACGGATCTGAGATGAGTATAAATGCTGTTTTTGTTGCAATGGGCACAGCGACAGGTCTTGATTTTTCAAACAAACTTGGAATAATAATGGATGAAGGATTTCTTGTTATCGATAGAGATGGAAAAACAAATCTTGAAGGAGTTTATGCAGCTGGAAGCTGTACGGGCGGGAATGTCCAGGTTGCAAAATCTGTTGGAGAAGGTTGCAATGCAGGAGTTAGTGCAATTAAATTTGTCAAAGGAATAAAGACATACGTAGACCAAACGTAAATTAGGTTACAACTATCTTTGCCATGCTTAACTAATTCTTTGAAAAACTAATTCTAATAATTTTACAACAATAAATGCAATAAAAATACCAGTTAAAACAACAACTAAAAGGAATAGTAGTAAGATTATTGCTGGCACAAAGAACCCTATATTAAAATAAGCAAAAAGATAGTTTAACAGAATGAATACACCTAACATTGCCAGCATGGATAATGGAGATGCAAAAAGCTCTACGGCTGCTTGCCAATCCCCTTCGCTTGGTCCTGCTGCAATCGAACAGATGATGAGAAGATAAAAAAGAACAATCGTTATCACATCAAAACGAAACAAAGAAAAGTAAAGGAGCTTGATGGCAGGTAATAAAGTTGTCTGTATTGTTTTCCCTAAATCCTGAAGTGTTTGGTCTAAAGTATCTTGATAGAGAAATAAATCAGCAATATTCAGTTGCTGTCCAGTTATGAGAATGAGAAGAATGGAGAAAAATAATGGAGGAAGGACTGATGGTGAAAACGCAGCTATTACTGAAGAGATCCAACCAAAGATAGATTCTTCTCTAACTGCAGCTACTCGGCCGGCTCTAGACGTAATGTACGATTCCTTCAGTTCAACTGTTGAACCTGTGAAAAAGACTGAGAGAAAATGACTTGCCTCATGAAGAAGGATAGATGCTTCTGCTATAAACCATTCTGTAAGTTTGTTTTTGTAAAGAGTGGGATAAACGTATTTTCTAGCAAATCTCAGAACAAAATATGACTGAAACAACCAAATCAAAAGTGTGATAGCAAATAAGAAAAATGATTGTATAAATATTATCTCCAATTGGACAGTCATAAATAGATTTCGCTGATCTTTAAAAATATACACTGTTTTGATAAAGTATGCAAAGTTTCTCTGATAGGATCTACCAAAATCTAATGAAGGTTTCAAGAGGCAAAGTTACAACTTACAAGGAACTTGCAAAATCGATTGGATCAGAAGCGTATAGGGCAGTTGGAAATGCACTGAATAAGAATAAGCATCCTAAGAGAGTTCCATGTTACAGAGTGATAAACTCTGATGGAAGACTTGGAGGATATTCTGAAGGTCTGAAAAAGAAGGTAGAACTTCTTAAAAGGGACGGAATAAAAATAAAAAATGAAAAAATAGATCTAAAGACGTACGAATACAGGTTTAAGTAAGAATGGAATTAACTAGTGAATTGGACTAATTTCTGTCAGGTTTTTCCATTGCTTTTCGTACATCCATTAAAGATTTCTTTAGCCTGTCTTCTTGCTTGTTAAGAATCTCAATCCTAGACTCGAACAATGATTTCTTTTCCTGCAGATCTTTAACTATCTCATCTTTTGACGATTGCATTAGGATTGGACCTACAATTCTGTAAGAATCTCCTTTCGCCTTCTCAATTTCTTTAAGAGCGTGATCAATTTCTTCCGACTGCATCTTCATCTGTTGCTTTTGTAACATAAGAAACTGAAGTTGCTGTTGTGCCACTTGATAATTTTCCATTTCTTCTCTTTCTTGAGCCATATTCGTCACCGTAAGAACCATTGGTTCTTACTATCTCCTTCCTACATCTGTAATTTATTTCGTTGATTGAACAGAAAATATTACTTTCAATGCACGCATGAACGATCCAGTTGCTGCATGCAATGCAGATATGTCATCAGCATTTATCGTTACTACAATACTTTTTCCTACGATTTTTACACTTGGTGCTGCTCTTTTTTTGAATGTGAGCTCCCCTTGCAGAACTTTGTAAGCATTTTTTGCCAGCTTACTATCTTCAAAAGGAATTTCTATAATTGTTTTCATCTCTGTCATCCGAAACTATCTTCAGACTCCTGTGACAATCTAATCTGTCTTGATTGTCCTAGAGATAGGTAATGAAGGTTTGTAAAGAATGCGCCATGCGCAATATGGGCATCTAACGAAATTGTCTATCGACTCTATTTCCTTACTACAGTTTGCACATGTATACATAACATCATCATCTCCATAAACTATATCTTCACTTATTCTTATTAAAATCTGAAATAATTCTAGCACCTACTTCTCCTGCAGAGGTTGTTGGGGCGTAAGCGCCTCCTGCGAATGTACTACCACAAGACTTGCATTTCCAAACACCTGTATTTATTCGCTTCAGCAGTTTCTTTTCGCATCTAGGACACTTCTGCTTTGTCCTAAGAAGCTTGGCTACTGCTTGAAGCCTTATCTTGACAGATCTTCCACCACGAACCGCGTAGGATGTCATAATATCATTTGTTTGTACTAGATTTTAGTTATTTGTACTAGATTAACACTATAGCTTGTTCTAGATATATTACTTGATATAGGTTAATAATTGTTTCCTGATTGTCAAGGATTGATCGAACATACCTAAGATTTCAGCCTTTGTGAATGCACCGCTGCCAGACTTCTGAATCGCATATAGCATATTGTCTCCTACTGAAAAGGTTATTCTTGCATCCGCAGCAGCCTCTTCAGTGTAAGTTGGATCGGAGAGAATCTTATCACCAACTTTAACATATGTGCAATAAGTTGGTATTGTCTTAAGATTCATTGGCGTTGGCTTAACTCTAACAGCGTTACCATCAACTAGTTTTGGTACTTTCATTCCTTGCAGAGCGTTTACAGCTGCTAAGGCGGCTGCATCTATTAAGTTTCCATCGTTGTCAAGCACGTAAAGGTCAACGTATACGCCCCAAGCCTTACCAGCTTCAATAAATAGTGACTTAACATCGATTGCCTCGGCTGATCTGATTCCTCTATCTACTATTCTAGCAAGTTCAATCGCATCTTCACCTGGTTGGCCAGGTTCAAATGTTTCATGTGCTAGTGCAAGGAATTCAGCGTCAACTGCCAATGTTCCTTCGTTTGGTCTGTCCTCGTATGGCTCGATCGGATCAATTTTAACACCTGCTAAAACAGTTGTATCCCCAATCTTGACACGTGCAGAACCTTCTGCAGTACCAATCACATTTCTTTCAATTGTGATAGTTCTATAATCTTTCAAACCTCTTCCATCAAGTCTTTTGTCGGTTTTTGCAAACTCAACAACCGTACTTTTTCTCAATTCATCTGATATCATGCATATCACCTTATTCTATAATTTTAATTCATAGCCGTTACACAGTCTATACTTTTTCGATCGGTCCGATCTGTCCGCTTGCTCCGTTCTCTGAAATCTCTGATTCGATTTTTTCGTAGTATGATTTCAGTGCTGCAATCTGTTTCTCATGAACACCTACAGATGCCTTGAATGCCATATCAATGGCTTTCGCAAACTCTTCGCCCGTCATCTTCCCATCCATTTGAAGCAAAAGGATTTCACCAGTTGTAGGCTTAATTGCTATTGGCATATCTGCCTGACCAAAATTATCCTCTTCTTTCATCATATCAACTGCAATCTTACCGTCGATCTTTCCAACAGATACAGCTACAGGCAAGTCTTTCATTGGAATTCCTGCATTTGCAAGAGCTACTGATGCAGCTGTGAGACCTGCTACACGCGTACTGCCGTTCGATTCAAGAATTTCTATATAGATTTCGATTGCCGTCTTTGGATAAATTTCGCGCACGATCACATTTTCAAACACTTCACGGATAACTTTTGAAATTTCTATCGATCTTCTGTTTGGTCTAGTTCTTCCATGTTCTTCAGTTGAAAATGGTGCCATTCTGTATATGCATCTGACAACTGCTTTGTATGGATCTGTCTGATGCTTTGGAAACACTTCACGTGGTCCAAACACTCCAACAAGTACCTTATTCTTACCAAGTTCCAGATAAGCACTACCATCTGCTTTATTCAGTGGTCCTGCAACAATACTTACTTCTCTCATATCATCTGGACTTCTTCCGTCCAGTCTCTTTCCATTTACAAACAATGGAATTGGACTTTCTCCGCCTACCATAATTTCACCTCTATAAAATCATAATTTCTTAACAAATATATCTCCTATTTAATCAAAGGAACTAGACTCTCTTCCTTCTCTTGGTGGTGCTCGCTCCTGTCGTGTTTCTGACACACTAGAAGCTTGACTCATTGTTGGCATTGACTCAACACCTAAATATTTTTGTATTCTTTCTGTCAATCCTCGCGTGTGTGATTCACGTTCAATCTTTAGAATCGTTTCAATTGCTTTACTAGCATTTTGTCCTTTAACCCAAACTACTCCATTCTTTCCTACAAAGATTTCACAACCTGTTCCTCTCTGCAACAACTGCAACATTGACATCTGCTTTCCTATAATACGCGATACCTTTGTTGGTGGAATAAATACAATTTGTCCTCCGCGCAATGTGCGCGGTCTGTCAAGAATCACATCTTTGACTTCTGAAACTTCTGAAATCTCTGCGGATATGATATCTCCCTGAGAAAGTGCTGATCTAAGTCCTCTTGAAAAAATTAAACCTTTGTATGGTGCGAATAAATCAATCTGGTAACCAATCACTTTTTCTTCTTCAACTGCACCTATTACTACATCTCCAAGTTGAGGCAAGTATGCACCTTTGAGCGGAACAAATCTCTCATTTTCAGAATCAAATGTTCCGATAACAGCTGCAAAGCTTTTTCCTTCTCGTATAAATACGTAAGGACTTCTTATAACTTTTTCAGTTAACATATCTCCTGGAATAACTAATTTTGTCATATAAACTCATCTCCGTAAAATCATTATTTTTTTTCTTATTTTTATTTTTTCATTTCTTTTGTCTGAGCTCGACCAGCAGTTAACCTGTTGATGCGATCGAAAAAATCCGATTGCATTCCCGCAGGCATTTCGACCACAACCATCAGCGAACCGTCACTTGCCCATTCTTCCTGTTGAATAGTATATTCCTTCAATGCTCCATAAACTTTCTGAGCAACATCTGAAGGAATTTTCACTGCGAAACGCGCATGTTCAAACTTCATCGGCAGAATCGGCCGAAGTGCTGCTAAAGCTTCATTAACTTGGGCTTCAGCAGGCTTGAACGGATCAACGTGAATTCTTACTTCTTCCAACGCTCTCTCAATCCGCTGCGGCGGATGCGGTGCACCCGTTCGCGGATCAATTGTTTCACGTGAAAGAATTGCAATTATTTTTTTTCTTTTCTCTTCAACCATCTGTTTTCGTTGTTCGGTTGTTATTGGAACGTCACCATCTTTTACAATTTTCTTAGCAACATCGAGTACATTTGTAGTTCCGAAAAACTTTTTCAATTTCTCGTCAGATTGATGTTCACCTTTCTTCACATCAGAGAATATCTCTTCTACAACCATAACATTAGCGAAATCTGTTTTCTTTCCGAGTCTGAAATCTAACGCAAGATTCGGATCTACGAAAATCTCAAATTTTTCTCCTTTAATTTCTATACGGGCTACTACAGACTTTTCTAAAGAACCCATTCAACTCACCCTAAGAACCAAGGTTCTTAGTATCTCCTTCTTTTTATTATTTATTTCAACAAAAGCTAATTAATCATGCTTTAGAAACATAAGAATTTACTTTTTCCATTGGAAGAAGTTCGAATTTCTTCGAAGATGTAGGTATAACTCCAACATCAAATATGTCTGTCTTAAGCTTCATCTCTGGCACTTGCTTCATTGCTTTGAATCCTAAAGTAGTAAGTTCTTCGACTGACATTGATTCGCTGTATTCTTTCTCAAGATATTCAGTTACCTCAGTTTTTCCTGCACCGATAACAGATGCCTTGGCACCAATTAATGCACCGCTTGGTTCAGCTTCGAAAAGCTTTGGATTTGAATCAACTCCTCCAAAGATAAGTGAGACACCGAATGGTCTTGCACCACCGTATTGGGTGTAAAGCTGCATTTGATCTGCTATGTGCTTAGCCAAATATTCAACATCTGCAGCCTCATTGTAGGTGTAGCGGTATCGTTGTGCTTCTATTCTTGCCATATCAATAAGTCTTCTTGCATCCGCAACTAGACCAGATGCCACTATAGCTACGTGATCATCAACTTCGAAAATTTTCTTTAGTGAAATAGGAACAATAAGTTTTGATGGTTTTGTTTTATGTGCAATCAAAACAATACCATCATTGCTTGCTAAACCGATGGCCGTTGCTCCTCTTCGGACTGCTTCTTTTGCATATTCAACCTGAAATAGTCTACCATCAGGTGAGAAAACAGTAATGGCTCGATCATAAGCTGATGGTTGCACTGGATACATAATAAAACCTCGAATAATTAATTAGTCTTTTTCGTTTCTATCTGTAAATATGTTATCAAATAAGCTTTATAACTCTTTACTCCAGCAGGTGATTCATTGTTGCTGCTGTTGAAAAATCGTACTACTTTCTTTAGGTTGCATTTCTAATGCAGTGATTCCTTCATTTCCATCCGAACCTCTCACAGGTAACGGATATTCAGTAATAACTATCCATCCTCTTGCTTCCCAGTCGGCTGGCCTGCCATTCGGAATCAGTTTTATTGGAAACGCACCATTTTGAATATGGATAAGACCGAATGCAGTATCGTAAGGCTTTCTTATCTTAGTATAATCTAGAAAAGAACCTCTACCTACGCTTTTCCCTTTCCGCTCAGCCCATTCAAAATATGGTGCTGCACCAGTTTCCTTTTTGATTTCTTGCGTATATTCTTCTATTTCGCCAGCATTTGCCGAAGGATTCGTTTGTTTATACCTTTCAACCAGTTCTGACACTTTTTCTGCCTTACGCGTAACATAGATGTAATAATTCATATCTATCGAAACACCACTGTTGGTAAGTTTACAATACTCGTCATAAGAAGCTGGTCGGCTGTATGCAACAAGCTGCTTGACGCCTAAAAAGATTGCAAGCTCTTTTTGAAAAAGGACTAACTGTTTGGCAATCCCATATTTTTGATAATCTTGCCTAACTGCAACAGATGGACAAACAAGCGTGTTTCCGTTTGGATCATGAGTTGTGAGAAACCCGTTTCCTGTGGCGTTGGACCACGTAAGCTCGAACTTGTCATTTTGCGTGACAAACAAACTGGATCTGTCAAATGTCCAATCAGCTATAAAAGAACTTATAACTCCGATCGAGTCTCCGCGTTCGTTATACGCGGCTATTTGGCCTTCTGGAAAAATCTTAAAGCGGGAGGAAAACTGTTGAACTGTTGCAAAAAGTTGCTCATTCTTCCAGGCTTCATTATGAACTCGGACTATCTCCATACTATCGGATTCTGAGGCAGGCCTAAGCAGAATTGTCTCCTTTTCAATCCCATTTGATTTAGTTTTTTTGTGCAGAACAAATGATTTTGACTTAGTTAGAAAATCAGCCTGAATACAGGGTAGACTGGCGGGTTGTTTTTTGATAAAAACAGAAGAAGCAGAAGAGACTATGTTGTTATCTGTCTGCCCTGCTTTGGTCGAATTAACAAACATTTGAATCAGTTTACTAAGTAGAAAAGATATATATGGCTTTCTGTCGACGCTGTCGGATGAAGAATTAGGTTTTATCGCTTGTTCTTTTTGCTGCTATTTTTGCTATTCTTTCCATGGTTTAAGAAGCTCATTGACTGCTTTTGCATCTCTTTGAGATTCTCTTGTTTGATTGCTAAAGAAGATAGAACGCCACCGAGTACAACAAGCCATACAAAGAATAGACGTGCCAAAATGACACCGGCTAATGCTAATGAGTATTCTGTACCTGTATAGGATAACAACAGTGCCATTGCAGCTTCAAATGAACCTAATCCGCCCGGAAGGAAGCTAACTAAACCTACAATAAGTGAGAGAGTGAAAAAGCCGAGAACCGCAAAGAAATTGACTTCGGCCCCAACTGCCTGAAGTGCGAAGTAAAACATATACCCGTCTATCAACCAGACTGCGAAAGACATGGCCAATGGATAAATAAAGGCTTTTGAGACCTTGACCTCGGTAAGAAGAGTTGAGAAGATCTTTTTATGTTTCCCCATCTTTAATGTATCAAGGATAATGAAGACACCCTGTTTTGTCAATGGATGCTGAGACGTAAAGATGACTATCAAAATTGAGGCTAGGATGACTGCAAAAGGAATAATGAAGACTGATGCATTAACGAAATAGAAAGCTAGCAACGAAAAGAGAAGGATAACTATCATATCGCTAAGACGCTCCAGAAAAACAGCTCCAAGAGAGAAAGAAAGAGGAATTTTATCGATAATCTTAAGCAACAAAGCCCTTACAGGTTCAGATACGCGGCCTGGAATAATGTTGCTTAATGCGAGACCGTACATGTAAATTGGAAACAGTGAACGATAGCTAATTTTGTATTTTTTACTAAGCAGGAACTGAAGTCTGTAGACACGGATAAACAAGGCTAGAAGACTAATAACTAGAAGTATGAATATAGTTGATAGGTCAACCTTTGACAAATAACCTAATAGCTTCGTTGGATCGCTAAGGTAAACAAGCACTCCGATGATTGCTAAACTAAAAAGGAATAAAAATATTTTAAGCATAAATCATCACATCAAGTCCATTTTCTTCATCCTTTTGACAAAATCTACTGCCATTGTCACCAATTCTTTTGCTGTTTTATCGGAATATTCGTAATGATAGTCGGCGTCCTCTCTTGCGGCTAATGCTGCATTGAATACATCGGTATAATTTGATTCTAATTTACCATCTTTACTAAGTTCTTTCAAAACTTCTCCTACAATGAAATGTGTTTTCTCTTGTAATCCTAAACTGAATAAGATTGCCTTTGCAGAATGGAAGATAGCATAATATGCTTTAACCGTAGCCCATTTAAAATCTTCGTCAATAATTGCCTTTTTTGCCTTTGACAGATCGTAATCTGCTTCTTTAAACTCTTTGATCACCAGATCTTTTGATGGCTCTATCTTCTTGATAAATCCCTTTTCAATAAATTTTTCTACATCCATTAAACCAACCTTATCTTGTCTTTTTCTATTCTTTCGTAAAACGGTGTATCGCTATGCGCAAGCCTTGCATATTCTATTGGAGTCAGAATCACAAACTTTGTTTTTTCTTTAGACATCTCCCTTACGCTATGCATGAGTTCTACCTTCCCCATTTTGCTTATAATCAAAAGGTCTAAATCGCTGCTTTCTGTATCTTCGCCTCTTGCAGCAGAACCGTATAAGTAGGCTTCTGCCTTGCCTTCAAAATGCTTAATCTTTGGAACTAACTCAGAAAGTGTCAAAAGAATTTTTAATTGTTTAACGACCGGATTGTTTCGATTCAATGAGTAGGAAATAGTTCTACCTATCTGTGTTGCATCCAGATATCCCTCTCCTTTGAGTTTAACTAAGGAATCGAAAAGGCTCTTCTTCGATATCTCCATCTCTTTTAGTATTTTTCCTGCGTAGGCTTTTTTTGTAGGGCTTTTTAAGAAAAACAAAAGAACTCTGCTTGCTACCGCACTATTTAATAGTTTAAATAATTGAACCATATAGATCAATACAATATGCTATAGTATAATATTTTAAACCTTATGGCTCAGAGAGTTATACTAAGCTTATACAAAAGAATGAAAAACGAATTGAAAAACGAAAAGAAAAAACAAAAAATAAAAATAAAAAAATGAAAAAAAGAATTACTGTGTCTCAGTGCCTTCTTCACCCTTCTCTCTTCTCATTAGCAATACAATGCTAACTACGACTAGAACTACGAAGATTGCTATTGCAATCAGAGCAGTTGTTGAAACTGCGCCAACCTTTGACTGCTCCTGGATCTGTCTGACTTGACCTTCAAGTGTTGCAACTCTTACTCCACTGATTGACAATGTTTGTTCAGTAACCTTTCCAGATGGTGCCTTTGCCTTCAATGATACTTCGACATTTGGTTCTGGGCTAGCGACGTGAGTAACTTCGAATACAATTTCCTTTGTCTCACCAGCTACAAAGACTTGTGTGCATTCACCAGGTGAAACGACTTTGTATCCTTCTGGAACCATCACACAAACATCAGCTGTCCATGCGCTGTCGGATGTGAAGATGAATGGATAGAACTCCAATGAATTTTGCCAGATTGCGTAATCCGGATAAACAACTTCAAGCAAAGATCCTACGAATTGTGTCTTACTGCCACCTTTGAAGTCAATCGTACCTGTCTTTGTGATTGTCTTAATGATCTGGAATTCCTTTGTGGCTACTCCACTGATAAAGTCACCTGGGCTCTTCGGCTTGCCGCTGTATACCTTTGTGTTGGTCTCTGGATCAACATGCTTAACTATAACCAAATAGTCACCAACTGCTGCTTCACCAGCTGTACAGTCACCTGCTGCGTTAGTCTTGCAGCTGTAACCTAACAGGCTGTATAATGGTACGTTTGCACCTATCCAACCAGCTGAACCCTCGTATATGGTTGGGTATAATGTTCCAGATGGGTTCTTTCCACCGTATAATGATTGGAATGTTGCATCATTTCTGTTGAATACTTTGACTGTTGCACCCTCAATTGGGAACTTACAGCTTCCTGCTCCATTGCAGTCACCACGTTTAGCTTGGTCTATGATGTGTAAGTCAACATGGTTCTTGTCTCCAACTGGACATCCCTGATATGGTCCGGTTGTGGTTGGACATGCATCAAAATTATCGTAAACACCGTCTCCGTCACTATCCTTGTTAATTCTAACTACAATCGATTTGACTGTTTCAGCGTTGTTTGCATTGTCAACAGAGTTGAATCTGACGTAATTGATTCCTTGTGTTGTGACACCTACAGATGTGCCGCTTGTTGATGGAGTGCACGTATCGGTTTGATCAACACAATATTGCGTATCAGCTACACCGGACTGGAGGTTAACACCGACTGGCAATGGATCTGTGGCTGTCAAAGTCACAGTTGCGCTGTCTAAGTAGTATAAGTTTGGCTCAAGGTTGAATGGAGAACCTTGCACTGTTCCAGTTGTTAATGAAGTTGTGACAGGTGCTGTGTAATCGATCTGAACAGTTGTTGACTTGACTACTTCTTTGTTATCTGCTACATCCACTGACCCGTATCTAACATAGTTTCTGCCTTCAGCAGATACAGTTGTTGATCCTGGGACTACGTTTGTCACACTTGCGAATGGATCGCAAGTATTAGTTTGATCAACACATGCGAATGTGCCTGCGAATCCTGAAACATCACTTGTTACAGCTGTGTCGTCAGCAGAACTGAATGTAACTGTAACAGGCACGTTGCTCCAGCTACCACTTGTTTGTGGATTGTTGGCAGTTGTAATTGGCGATCTGGTATCAATCTTAATTGCAGGTACAAGTGTCTTTGTCTGCTCTGCATTGTTTGCGTTATCAGTTGCATAAAACTGAACCGAATGAATTCCTTCACCACTGATTGGGAACGAAACTACGGAAGTAAGTGACGTTTGAGTTGGTCCTGCATCAACAATATAATTGACTTGTTTGACTCCAGTTGTTGTTTCACCTTGTACGATTGGATCGACAGAAGTAAGTAATACGGCGATTGTCTGAGCACCGAATCCGGAAGTTGTAGCTGAATTATACCATCCACTTCCTGGTGCAGTTGGATCTACTGTTGCAGTAGTAACAGGAGGTGTCCTGTCAATTATAAGTTGAACGCCGACATCTCTTGTATTGAGTGCTCTGTCCTTCACACGAAGTCCTTTAACGGTGGATGGATCAAAGCCTATAGCTTTACAAGTTCTAACAACATTGACTTCGCCGTCTGAATAAAGATAACTTGATGCGCCCCCATTTCTGTCGCCGACTGGCTCAAAGATGTCTCGTCCACCTAACACAGTTAGGAGTTCACATCCTCTATAGATTATTGGGACATTCTGATAAGAGATACTAACACTAACCTCTGCTGCTCCACCATCGGCAGAAATTCCTATTGGAATCTGACAAACCTTCCCTTCTTCAGTTACATCAACAACAAAACAGTTGGAGAGGTATGAACTCAGATCAAATTGGCCTGATTCAATTGTTCCATCGTTACCTATGTCAACCTTAAGATTTGGAGGTGCCCCGGATCCTCGGAGTGAAAATGAAAGATCCTTAGTAATTTGTACACTGCCAACATCTGGTTGAATGAAATATGCTACACCACCCGTATACGCATCTATTGCGTCTCCTGACATACTTAACACCCATTTACCATCAGCGGTTGGACCTGCAGTTGCTCTTATGTAATATGTACCTGGCTGCAGAGTAACAGGTGAAAAGTCAATAGCATAATTCTTTATCGTATTTCCAACTTCGGTTGGTGCAACTGATGTAGTCATATAAGTATTACTAGAAGCAAATGGAGATCCATCATACAATGCAATGGCTAATGGCCCACCAGTACCTGATTGTCTGGAAAGACTGTATAATACTAATCTGTCAATTGTTGTTGGCTCAGTTATAGTGAAACTTTGAATAACACCGCTTTGAACTACTCCGAATGCATCTGCAGATCGCAGCGTTACAGTTGATCCAAGAGCTGGCTGATCAATTATTGTTTTCTTGAATAGTAATGTTAAGTCATAAACAAGAGAATCCTTCGGAATATTAACATTAACGATATCTTCGCCTAGTTCAGATTGAAACGCTATTTCTTTGCTGCTTTTTCCATCACTGAATGTGCTGATTGTTCTTGGGTTGAGGAACGCATTGATTCCGCTGAAATCAAGTGTTTCTGGGTAGTTAAGGCCGGATGCGTAATCGTAAATGAGTGTAAATTGTCGGCCGATAAATTCTTCTCCTGTTCTTACCTCAACTCTTCCTTCACTAGAAACAAAATTCAATACGCAGAAATGGAATTCATTCTCTTTGCATTGCTTATTGCTCATTATAGATTGCAGAATAGATAATAAAGCAGTACTGATATCCACTACATCTCCACTTATAACACCGAAATCACGGGTTGCTAATGTTTGCCCAGTTAATGCATCAACTACAGACACAGTAACACCGTAACCTATCGTTGGCGCATCCGGAAATGGTTTAAATTGTATGCTCGCCAATCCAGTTGGACGTGCGCCTACAGGGATCCATAATTCATTAATAAATATTCGGTTTGTTGGCCTGAAACTTGCATCACTTGTTGTTTTACCTTGGGAGACGCCGGTTGGATTGAATTCGTGCTGTTCGAACTGTTGGTAAGGATCGTTAACATCAAATAGTATATTATTATTAATATCTAGGCGTGGGTTTGATATGCTTGGAGCCAACGTATCAAGGATAAATGCACCTAACTTACATGCTGCACCCAACCCATATCCGTAACCATAACCAGTTGTACATGAAGCAAAATCTGTTAGCTTGACAAGCCCTGCAATAATAAGAACTGTGAACAAACCGACAGCAAGATAAAAAAGATTAATTTTTCTTACCACTAAATCTGACTTGCCGTTATTTTGTTTCATTCAATTCACATTAGCTCTGCCAAACTGTATTAGAACTTAGTTCCTTTACTATTTATAAACATTTCTCCTGTTTCATTTTTTAAAAATTCTTCGATTTTTTTGTAATTTTTTGATTTTTTATAAGTTTATCTTCTGAAAACGAAAAGTCTCAGAGCAGTTGCTGTAAGATCGATAATTGTATTAACCACATTAATTTTAGTCATTCCTGCCTTTCTTTCAGAAAAAACGATAGGTACTTCTGCTATCCCGTAACCTGCTTGCTTAGCCTTGAATAAAAATTCAACATCAAAACCCCATCTCCTTGCCTTAACATCAACGTCATCAAGAATTTCCTTCCTGAAAACTTTTTCCCCAGATTGAATGTCTGTCGCGGGAATTCCAAGTAAAAATTTTCCGAAGAACCAAGTGAAACCTAAGGAGAGAAATCTACGGAACAGGTTAGGATCCTTAAAGATTCTTTTCCCTATTACTAAATCTGCTTTACCTTCTCTTATCAGTTTCACCATCTTCGGAATTGCTGAAGGAGGATACTGGAGATCTGCATCAATCATTCCGATGATCTCTCCCTTAGCGGCCGTAAAACCTTGAAGTAAGGCAGTTGTCTTTCCCTTTGGACCTTTCTTTTTGATAAGACGAAGAAATTCGTACTTCTTCTCCAGTTTTTTAACAACCTCTGCAGTTTTATCGGTTGAATGATCGTCAACAATTATTATTTCTGCGCCTGGCTGATAACGATGAAGCTGCTGTACTAGGTTTGGAATGTTTGCTTCTTCATTATGCGCAGGAACAATAATAGATACATTTTGCATAAGATCAAATCTTTTCAACTATGATAAATACTCCCTCGTCATCTTAAGAAAATTTTCAGTATTCTCCAGCCATTTCGAAGCTTCTGCAGAAGTTATTGCTTCTCCGTAGTATTCAATTGATGATTTTTCTCTTGCTGTCTTGATAAGAATATCTCTGAATTTTGCTTCTGAACTTTTTATCTTGTTGCGTTTGATGAGCTCCAAAAAAAGAACTGCTGCATCAGAATGCTGCTTAGCTCGTTGATTCAAAAACTTTAGAGATAAGGCGTCGTTAGCTCTTATAATTGAATGAATGCACTGGGCTGCAACAACTGCATATCTTCTCCTTCCTTTTTTGACTTCAACTGAATAAAGATTTCTTGCGGATAAAAGCCATTCCTCTGCTTCCTCTAACGCTTGATCGTAACCTTCCATATCAATTCACCGGCATATACGCTTTTCATAAATTCTCTTTCTGCAGCTGTTTTCATTCCTCTTCTTGTAATGGCCAATGGCACTATCCTAATTGCATTAGTTAATAAAATGTTACTGACAGCTTCAGACAATTTAGTTTCAATTTCCTTTTTTGTGATTTTTTCAGAATTGTAAATTACTGCGAGATCAACATCGCTGGTCAATTTATGTTTTCTCTTAGCCACGCTCCCAAACAGATATATCTCTTCAACCCCTTTGGTAGTTGACATCTCTTTTGCAAACTTTTTAGCTGCGTCTACAAATGGATCTGGGAGACTAAGTTTTTTTAACGATTCAACCAACTTAGACTTTTTGTTCAAAGTAACAACAAATGATTTGCCTATCGATTCTATTTCGACGAGGCCTAATCTCTGAAATTCTCTTACAGCCCTATGTGCAGTCATTACTGGCACTCCTGCCGTCTTAGCTAGCTCATTGATAGTAAACTTTCTACTTGGATAATCAAAAAGCACAGCTAAAAGCTCTATTCGGTATCCCTTTCCGATAACCGAAAGAACTATCGAACGTCCGAACATATTACCAAGTATGGTGGATATATACCGTAAATGTTATAAACACGTACAATCGGTTATTCCTAAAAAACTTTGACCGTCGTGTGCTGGAACAACAATAGAAATTTTGATTTGAGTTTTATTTTTCATTTTCATAAACTCACTTGCATAACATCACTTGTCCTATCCCGCCTATATTGTAACGGTTATATACAAAAAATCTGAAGTTATACTCCCCGGGATTTAATTGATAGTAAGTTGTATGTGGCTTAAAAACTGAATCTTGTGTTTTATCTATGAAATTATCATTGATAAAAAGTTCATAACCGTCGTCACCGTTTGATACAACAATCTTTGAATAAGAATCATTTATACTAACAGATTTTAGATAGTCTGCATTTCCATACTGATCAAATTTTGGTAGATTAATTGTTGAATTTATATCTCCGTGATATAACGTCCAGTCTTTATCTAATAACATACAACCTGAAGGAGGAACTGTATAAAAACGATTAAATGATAAAAATATTGGCCTCTCGAAACCGAATAATACACCTGTCGCATCGATAAATGAAGTAGAAAAGTAGATTATAAAGAAGAACAAATAACCGTATTCGATAATCTTTTCTTTCAGTTTTTTAGATAATTCGTAACCGTAAACGATTGCTATACTAAAAAAGGGCAGCAGTGGAAGAAAATATCTGCCCCATAGGTAATTCGATGTAAATGTGAACGCAGTAGTGAACAAAATTATAAAAAACACTATATCTGATTTTTTATAAAATAGGTAGTAACTTCCATAAAAAATGACTAAACCGAACATAAAAACTCCGATAGATATAACTGCTGGACCTAAAAGTAGATTTTCAGCAAATGGAATTGTAAAAAGTTCTACTAATGCGGAAGAGAACAAGTATCTGTCAAATCCTGTCCAGTATACTTTTTCTTGAATAAATTTTCCGGAAGTTAGTATTTGATACGGTAAGAAAATTAAAATTGATAAAACCAGTGCTGGCAAAAATTTAGTTAATCGCCGATCAAAAATAGATCTTATTAAGAAGAATGCGGGTAAAAAGATACCTACGATTCTAGTTTCAATTGCAAGTCCTAAAAATAATCCGAGCAACAACGAAATTTTGATCTCGTTTTTTTCTTTAAATTTTTCATATAAGATGAAGGAGAGGATTAGAAAAAGAAGAAATAAAGATTCCGTGTATAATATCGTAGCGATCTGAACTGTCCAAGGATTTACTATAAAGATTAAGGTAGATAACGTTGCAGTTTTTTTGCTGAAAAACTTTTCAGTATATAAAAATAGGAAGTAGACCGAGATAGATACAATAGCTGAATTAATAATTCTAAGAATAGTAAGATCAGAAATGAAAGTTATTGCAAGAAATACAGGATATGCGAAGGGTTGAGTATTTTGAAAGTTTTCAATAACACCTTGGCGCAATTTTATAGCTTGATCATAATAGAATACTTCATCTCCCACTAAAAATGTCCTATAAGGATAAATCTGAATTAATAAAAAATAAAAGATAAATGAAAAAAATGCAATCTTTTTTGCATCAAAAAAACTGAACAAAAAATTTATGAGATTAAAAGAACTCCCTACATTTAAATTATTTAAATTATTTAATTTTTTTATTTTTCTTTTCAAATATAACACCGTAGGCCAAATAACTAATTGCTATTGCACTAATAAACATACCTAGATAATCTGAAGCAGTTGGTTCATAACGTAATTCAACCACTCCGCTTCCATAAACAAGCATCATATTTACTGGAACTTTATATATCTGCGTCTTAACGCCGTTTACGTATGCATTCCAATTTGAATAATAGGGAATCTTAATATGAATTGGGACAAGAGACATAGAATTAATGAACAACTCTATTCGTTCTGGTTCTTTTCTCAAAACCGTAACGGTGACATTTTTTGATCCTACAACTGAAGGGACATCGTCTGGAGTTATCAACTTCGATATTCTTTGATCATCGAAGAACCAACCAAATTGCTCATCTCTCCAATCTCCATTAACTTTGACAGGTTGATAATCAAGAACTTCGAACACATTGTTATCTGCGATATGAATTAATCTATAGATGCCGAATACGGAATTCGTATCTATATACCAGTAATATAATCTACCAAAAATTGATTCGAAGTATGTAGGGTCTATATTTGTCAAAATATAGCTGATTCCGAGATATTTTGCATGATAAGGCAAAAGAACATCTTTATTTTCAGTTATATATGAGGTAGGGATGCCCCAGCTAGCCGCTCTTGGATCAATTTCACGTTTAATATGCTGAATGTAACCCGCATTCGGAGTCGATTCAACAAAAAGTCCCCCGACTTCCTCAGCTCCGTTCCATGCAACTTGATGCGAAGCGATATGATACATCGGATTAAGTCCTCCTGTATCGCTTTGTATTGGATTTGTTAGAACTCTTCCTGAACTAAAATCGAACTCGAGAGGAAGATTGAGTTTCATGTCAAATGTTCCGACTGGATTTGCTACATTAAATATACGTACGGAAAAGAGTAAAAACAATGTTAAGCCTACAAAAAAAACAGACAGGTATGGATAAATTTTTTCTTCATTTATTGAAATTTTTATTTTTTCTATAAATGGACCAAAATATTTTGAAATCGTTTTGCCCGTTAGATAAACTGCCAAGATACCCACTGGAACGGAAATAAAAATACTCGGATAAAGAGAAAATCTATACAACTGTATTGGCAGATATTTAGTCAATACTGATTCTAAAACGTATAACAAAAGAAAGACTAATGCAATGACTAACGCAAGAAACGCCCGGTTATCTTGATTTTTGGCTATGACAATTATTGAGATCAATAAAAGAAAAAACGTTACAGAGGAGATTGGCTGCAATTCACCAGAGATATAAGAAGATGAAATGAATGGAAGATTAACTATGAACGGAATTAACCAAAAACTCAAAAGGGCTAAAGATAAGCAGGCATGTTTAAAACTCGTAATAAAATAGTCTTTAGCAAACTGCGTTTGTGTAAAAGAAAAGGTCGACAGAATTACAAATGCTGCTACGATTCCAGCAAAAGTACTGTAAAAATGAGAGAGTGCTAACAATACGAAAAAGATACTTGATGATATGAAACGCTTATTTCTTAACGAACTTATAAAAGCACCTAAATAAAAAAATAAAATTGAAATAGAAAAACCTTGAGTTACTAAACCTATGTTAAATGTGGATTCGAACCCGCCACCATGAAATCCGTAAATCATTGGAAGAAACATGAAAAGCACAGCAAGTGCCGATTCTTTGTCGTTGAATCCGAGTTTTCTAACAAAATAAAGAAATGCGAACGGTGGTAGAAGCAACCCGATAACTGTCAGCAGCTTAAATGCCCAGAATGTACCCGTCAATTGACCAATCCCTCCGACTAACCAATGGAATAATGGAGGATAGAACTGTCCTTGCGGAAAGCCTCCAAAAAAATGCGGGTTCCAACCTACAAAACGAGGCCAAAGAGTTGTTTTGTAATAATCTGCCAAATAATAATGACCGACCATGTCCCAGATGTAAAGGTTATTTTTTTCTACAAAAGGGATTATATAAGCAAACAGTGTGAATAATTCTAGAATAGATATTACTATGAATGGATAAGGGAGCCTAGGAACTTTCATAAACATACCTGAGAATAGAATAAGAAAAGAAATAATATTTAAGTTGATCTGATAGCTAGAACGAAAATCTAATTCTAAAAACTAATTCTACGACTTAGTATAAACAACGCGCAGCGTTGTCAATGGCTTAGATACGTTTGTAACTTGTGGCTGAACTTGACCACCTGTGATAACTGCTCCGGTCTGCGGAGTTGTTCTCTGAGGAATTGTTGCCACAATCACAAATAAAGCTGCCACAATAAGTGCTAAGATAAGTATACCGATTGCTTGGTTTCGTTGACTTGAATCTTTTTTCGCCATTTTTGTCGCCCTCTTGGTCTTTTTTGCCATGTTATAACAATTCAATGAGACTTAAAAAGGTTTCTATGTCTATGGCTATGTCCATTAAGTACTTAGTTAAATAGATAAAGATGAACACTTAAATGTGACAAATGAAAAACTTAACTATAATCGTACCAGCTTATAATGAAGAAAAAAGAATAAAACCATTTTTAATAAAACTTATTAAATTTGTAAAAGGAATAAAGGATAAGGAAATTTTAATAATTAATGATGGATCGACGGATAGGACTGAAATAATTATAAAATCAATTATAAAAAAAGAACGAGATATACAGTTATATAATTATAAAAAAAATAAAGGCAAAGGTGCCGCTATAAAAACCGGGATAGAATTAAGTAGTGGAAAGAATATTATTTTTATAGATGCCGATGGCGCGATTTCCCCCGAAATAATCAAAAACGTGATAAGTCGCCTTATTGCGTTTGATTTAGTTTTGGGAGATAGAATGCATAAAGATTCGAAAACGGAACGATCGTTTTTAAGAATGGAACTTAGTAAGATATATAGAGCGTATAGCAAAATATTATTTGAGATTGATTATGACGTTGCAGTTGGAATAAAAGGTTTTAAAAGAAAGATTGCAGGAGAGTTATTTAAAAATTTAAAAAATGAACGCTGGGGTTTTGATGCAGAGATTCTTTGGAAAGCAAAGAATAAAGGTTATACCATAACCTCTATCCCAATAATTTGGAAAGAAAAATCAGGCTCAAAACTTAGCTTAATTGCCATGGTTGAAACTTTCTTAAAACTATTAATATTTCGTGTTAATAAAAAATGAGAGCAAGATAAAATGAGAATGTACTGTGTGCTGATAATCTTTGTGATTTTAAATTTTTCGTTAAATAATGCAATGCAGTTGAAAGAAAATAATGACACAAACTTATGGCCAAAAAATACTGAGGATATAAGAAATCCAGATGGAATAATTGGAAATGGTCAGATTCTGGCAATAATTGATAAACGCGGCACATTATATGATATTTTTGCACCACATTTAGGGGTGACCTCAAAAAATAGTATGTACGGGAGATCTACGCCTTTAGAGAGTACATTTAGTTATGCGAAATTCAATATTTGGTCAAACTTTTTTGGTTATAGCGAAACTAATGAAAATAATCCAGATATAGACTGGCTAAACACGGACGAATGGAACCACAAACAGGAGTACGTTAAAGATACGGCAATCTTGGAAACCAACGCAAATAAAAATGGGATCAGTATAAAAATAAATGATTTTGCTCCAAAATCTGATGAGATTAACTTTCCGATAAATTCAGATAACAAAAGGCTGACTAATTTTATAATTAGAAAAATACAAGTAAAAAATGAGAGAGAGATTACTATAAAAAACGTGAGTTTATTTTACTTCGAAGATTGGTCAATAAATGGTGGTAAAGATAAAGATCAGTTAGTGATTTCTAACAATTCGATACTTAGGTATGATGTTGAAACAAATGGTGCTTCATTATTTTTTGAAACTTTAAGTTTTCAGAAACATTCAGTTATTAAGAAACAAAATGATTCGTTAACAATAATAACCTGGCCTATCGGAGAGCTAAAACCTAATGAAACTAAAGATGTAACTTTATTTGTTATTGGAGCATATGGACCTTATAAAGATGATTTTCAAGCATATTATTACTGGGAAGTTCCTATCAAGACGTGGCTAGTTAATCAGTCAGTAGATGTACTCGAAGAATTGACTAAAAAACATTGGAAAAATTTCTTATTAACGCTAACGTCTTTGACTACACCAGATAAAGACATGGATGCCATTGCAAAAAGAGCTCTTATCCTAACGAATTTACTTTTTGATGAAGAAAGAGGAGTTTATCTAGCAGGACTTATTGGTGGGGCGTATAGAGGTATTTGGCTAAGAGATGAAGCGTTTGTATTTGATACAATGTCGAAATACGGTCAGAATAATTTCGTGGAACTTCTAAAATGGGTAAATAAATCGGAGAAAATAATAAACAGACAGGGAAATACTTATTTTTTACAACGGTACTATGCTGATGGAATGAAAAGTGATTGGATAAACGTTCAAGTAGATTCTGGTGCGCTTATACCTTGGTCAACATGGAAATATTATGAACGAACTGGAAATAATTTGATTTTTAGTTATTATGAGCAAATAAAAAGTTTGGCATTTGGAGCTAGTGAAAATGATGATCAGGATACGTATTGGAGTAGACAGATTGACTTTATGGAAAATGAAAGTCTTATGTTTTCACAAGAATTATGGGAAGATAAGTTTGGTGCATTTTTCTATACAAATGCAGCAGTTTATGCAGGGCTTGAGGCATTAGAGAATTTAGCGAATGAAAAGGGAGAGAAAAAGGATGCAGATATAGGACAACAGAGAAAAACATTGATCAAGCAAGGTCTTGAACAGATGTGGGAAGAAAAAGAAGGAAGGTATTTACACGCTATAAATCATAAAAGAAGTTTTCGATATAGTAATAATATTACTCGATCAAAGGTGCTTGACATTTCTATGCTAGGCGCAGTTACCCCCCTAAATGTTTTTGCACCTAACGAAGATAAAATAATAAAAACGTTTGAAGCAATAAAGTATTATCTTAATAACCCGGATTTAAGTGTTGTTGAAGATCCAAAAAACAAATTCAAAATGGTTAATAATGAAATGGATTATTTTGGACCTTATTCGGCGATAAGATACAGGACGGATCCGTGGATTTACAACGAAGAGAGTACAGATTATAGCCAGGATAGATTTACTAATATATGGGGAGACATACAGAAACCTGACAATAGTCCTGACTTTGCGGACGTATATTATGATGGAGGCCCATGGACATTAAGTAGCGTTTGGATTGCACAGTATCTGTTTGATAGAAACAATGGAAATGACATTGATGAAGCTCATAATTATCTTAAATTTATTGCAGACCACACAGATCACCTTGGTTTAATGGCCGAGCAGATTGCTAAGCCGAAGGACAATACAACGTTTAGCTTAATAGAAAAACCAGGAATTAAACCATTTATTTTTGAAGCAGCCTGGCCAAATACTTGGGAATCGGAAACATTCTTTGCTGATGCTTATCTTAAATTTGCTGACCCAGATTACAATGCTTTAACAAACACGTTAATGCTTAAACCGAAACTTCCATCCAATTGGACATGGATTAATGCAAGCATTACTATAAATGATCTAAACGGATATAACAATCTGAATGAGCGCATGTATGTTTCTGGAAAAATTGAATTCTCAGAAGAGATTGAAGGAAATGAAAGAATCTGGAACCTAAACAACCGTTTGCCCATAGATATTAACTTAATAGGTCAGGAAAGAACTGGAGGAATCATTAATCTTATAGAAGGGATTGGGTTTTTTGGTTTTGAAGTACAACTAAATATTGATAAAATAATAGATTTTGAAACAGAACTTGAAAAAGATAAAGTAAAAATTATTCGGATTATAAGAATAATATAAACTATGTTTAAAACATAGCATATGATAAATAAATTATGAAACGCTTAGATTTTTTGTATTTGTTTCCTATAATTATTGTATTGTCTATTCTTTTAGTTAATTTTATGGCATTTTTAGCTTATTCCGGATTGATTCTTGGATTTGAATATAACATTAATTATATCGAACCATATGTCTTTCAGGACACCGTACGCATGTATGAAGAATCCCGATTATACACTGATATTTTTGAACGCCCGTTTACTGTAACGCTCTATCCCCCAGTCTATTATCTCTTCTCGGCTCTACCGATGCTTTTCATTGGTAAATCCTTGATAGTTGGAAGAGCAGTATCCTTCATAAGCGCACTTTTAATTGGATTAATTATATATAAAATTATTCACAATGAAACTTCAAATAGAAGTATAAGTCTGATTTCATTTTTATTATTCTTCGTTTCTGAGTATGTGTTCAGATGGTCAACATTATTTAGAGTTGATATGCTTGGTATTTTATTTACCGCATTAGGTGTTTATTTTATATTATATTATAAAAAGAGTAAAAATAATTGTTATTTTTCTATTATCTTCTTTATATTGGCGATTTTTACTAAATCTGAGCTTATCCTTGGGCCCATAGCTGCATGTATATACTTATTTTTAAACCATGAAAGAAGTCTAACAAAAATTATTTTTATATATATGATTAGTCTAACTGCATTTATATTGATTTTAGAGAATATGACTAGATCAGAGTACGTATTACACACCTTAATCTATTCGATACCTGGAATTAACTATTCGTTTGAGTTCTTTTTTGAAAAAATCTTCTTATTTTTCCAGAAAAATTTATTATTTATAATTGGCGGCACATATATACTGATAAAGCGAAAACCTCCTTTCCTTTGCATTTATCTAATATTAATATTAATTTCACTTATTAAAATCGGTAAAACTGGCAGCGACACAAATTATTATCTTGAATTAATGTTTGTACTAACTATCGGAACTGCCTTATTAATTTATGAAATAATAAAAAATAAAAATAAATGGCAGAATATGAAAATGCTCTTAGTATTTGTGTTCATTTTTCTTGTGATCTTCCCATCTCCTCTCGGAAAAGACACTCCAGAGGGTTATCCGTTTAATGTATATGAAAAAAGCACATTAATTGAAAGTTTAGATCCGACAAATTTTTTTAATTTTTATCATTATGTCGAAGAAAATTTGAAGGAATATTCCGATATTATGAAAAAAACCGAAGAGTATCTCATAGATAAGAATAGTAGTTTCATAGAGGGATATTCTGTGGGTATTAACAAAAATAAGGATATAGAGTATGGCGATCCTTATACCCTTCAGAATCTGGATAAAGTAGGTTTATGGGATGAACAGATTGTTGTTAACAAATGCGAAAACATTGAGTTCGATATTATAATAAAATTAAAACCTGGAAATTTTTTAAGCTATAATGGCGTTAATAGGGACTGCTTAAAAAAGTATAAAGAGGTAATAAACTCTGAAATACCAGAAAAAATAACTGGGATGAAGGGATACTCTGTATTGATAAGAAACTAAATAAATTATTCAGGAACTAATCCGAACATATGTCCTAAATTTCCCAAAATAGATGAGATGCAACTATTTCCGCCGTTGTCCAACCAAGGAAATGAAAAATAACTAAATGGTGTCAAGATAAGTATTCCGAACAAAACTAATCTCTGTATGCGCGTAGGTAATTTATCGATCGATAATAAACTTATTGGGAGTAATTCACTAAAATATCTACTGGTGTCGTATGTAAGATTTAATGCAGAATAATAATAAGATCCACTTAAAATCAAAAAGAAAATTAAAAAATAAACTAACATAGTCTGCTTTAAAATTTTAAATTTACTGTTCATTTTTTTAATATAGAAAAAGGACAAGAAACCCGCAGGAATAACCAGAATATATTGAAGATTAGTTAATTTAATTATACTTTCTAATAGGTCGGAATTAATTGTGCTTACTATTGATCGTTCAATAATAAAGTTTTGTCCTAAATCAATAGGATTTTCTCTAAATACGTAGTTTATATATAAATAAACCCAAGCAACGCAGATAAATCCTAAAATTAAAAACAATGCTTCCTTTTTTTTCTTTTCTTGTAAGAGCAATAAAATAAAGAAAGGTAAGAAGATTAACGTAGAATATCTTACCAAGCCTGCAAGACCTTGAATAAATCCAAGTAAAAAATAGTTGTTTTTATTAGCGCTGTTTACCCATAAGAATACTATCAAAGAATTTAAACCTATAACTACAAAAGTTGGATAAGTAAAATTATATAAAAAATGTGCGACAAGACCTGGGCTTGAGAAAAATAAGAATAATAATAGTTTATTCTGAAGAGTTCGACTAAGAAAATATAAACCTATTAGAAAAAAGAGTATACTTACCACATACAAACTAACTATGAGGCGACCGTCTAATAATTTGTTCGTACTGTCATAAAATTTTTCTTTATCGTATAACTGTTCTAAAGTGTAATTTATTGGCCAAATATCTTTATCAATCTCCTTGAGAGATATGTTAAAAACAGTATAAACTTCATTAGTTAGTAAATAAATCGGGTAAGTAAATATAGGATATCCGGGCTGTGCCAGATAAATAAATCTGGAAAGTTCACTAGGAAGGTGAGTAAGATCTCCGTAATCAATTAGAGATCTAAGTAAATTATAATAAGAATATTCATCTGCATTTAAACCTGCACAACTTATTTTTATAGTAAGAAAGAGTAGTAATGCTACAAAAAATAAAAATATAAAATTACCACTAGGTTCAATAAATATTTTCTTAAACTTTTTAAAGTTATTATGTAATAATTTATTTACCAATCGCTCACTATTTGCTCTTCGAATAAGTAAGTTTAAATTGCTTCCAGTAGATGTTAATTTATACAGATGAATAACTAGGAGAGTTATGCTTAGATTACTTTAGGTAATACTGACTTTAGTATTCCACATTTTTTTAAATTTTAACAAATCCAGTGTATTCTCCCAGGTACGTATTGGAAGATAAAATAAAAACCACAAAGGTAAAGCATAGGGGACCCATTTTTTAATAAAGGTTGTTTGACTACTGACCCAACTAATATATCGATTAAAAATTCCTGGACTTGAAAGCCCCTTATGATAGATTGAACAGTTTAGATAAATACCAACTGAATAACCTGCTTTCCAAGTGCGCAGACATAGATCTGTTTCCTCACCATACAAAAAAAATGATTCGTCAAAACCGCCCAATTTATCAAAAAGTTCTTTTTTTACAAATAGATGTGCTCCACGTACTGAGTCCGTATATAATAACTCCGGATCAGAACGCCCATTTATTTTAGAATACGCAGTAATTCCTCTTCCTTTATAATCTTCAAATTTGATATTATGATAAATCACACCAAACCTATTAACATAAGGTAAAGAATAATGTACTTTGTTATTATTAATATCCATAAATGAATTTGGTGAAACAACGCCTAGATGTTTATTCTTCACCATTTTTATATAAAGTTTATACAAAAGATTTTGATCAGTTAATATACAATCGGGATTAAGGAAAAAAAAATACTCGCCTTTTGCGTGTCTAGCGGCGAGGTTATTTGCAGGACCAAAACCTATATTCTTATTATTTTTAATGATTTTTACGGGATAATTTTTGATTAAGGTCAAAGTGTTATCTGTTGAATTATTATCGATTAATATGACTTCGAAATTTATTTTTTTTGAAGAAACTAATGATTTTAGACAGTTAACTATGTACCCTGCCGAATTATATGTAACTATTAGAACAGATATTTCGGGCTTCATAACTCTCAACTCAAAAACAATCTGGATATGCCACACATTAATACTGGCGGTTTAATTTTTAAGCATTCCGTCTACTTAAAATCCATACCTTTACATTTTTATAAAATTTAATTATTTTTTGACTAGATATTTGTTAGTATAATAATTGATAACTTTTTTTGGCTTATCTACCATAGTAATCCGACCATTCTCTAAAAGAACCACTCGATCACAGAGATTTTGTATATCTGAAGTTGAATGAGATACAAGTATAAGTGTTTTACCGTTTTCTTTTAATTCTTTAAACATTTTATGACATTTTTGCTGAAAGTTTATATCACCAACCGCATATATTTCATCGCTTACAAGTATATCTGTATTAATACTTGCAACTATAGAAAATGCAAGCCGTGCCCTCATGCCGTATGAGTAATATTCCACCCTAGTGTCGATAAACTTTTTAATATCCGAAAATTCTACTATGTGCTCGAACTTTTCTTCAATTTCCTTTCTACGAACACCGAGAAGAGTGCTATATAGATATATGTTCTCCTTACCGCTAAGATCATCCTGTAAACCTGCACCTAGATCTAAGATAGGTGTCACGGAACCGTTTACACTTATTGACCCATTTGTTGATTTGTATATCCCAGAAATAATTCTTAATAACGTACTTTTTCCAGATCCATTTGGACCGATGATTCCTATCGCTTCACCGCTAGATATACGTAGATTAATATCTTTCAACGCATAGATTAGTTCATAATCTCTTTTAACTCCACCTACTAATGTTTCAAATAACGTTTTTCTTCGTTCATGTGGCACTTTAAATATTTTATTTAAATTTTTTATTTCGATCATTCTTCACCCAATGATGGTTCAATCTTCTTAAATATGATATGGCCAAGAAATAAAGTAACTAAAACTATGACATAAACTAAAAATAAACTACTCAGATTTATATTTGCTTCAAATAGAGTTATATTTCGTAACTCAGTTATTATTACAGCTAAAGGATTTAATAAATATAAGGGCATTAACCAATTGGGAACCATTGAGACAGAATAGAATACGGGAGTAATAAAAAACAACAAACCAGATATAAACCCCCATATGTATTGAATATCTCTAAACTTTGTTTGTAAAACTGACAACGCTAAAGAAATACCCGTTGCGAATATGATTAAAGGAATTACCAACAAAGGAAATTGGATGAGCGTAATTAGTTCTACATTCAGGTTGAATAATAACATTAATACAAAGAATATTAATATATAAAATATCAAAGATAAAATAAAGGTTATTATAATACTAAATATAATTAACTCTCTTGGAAAATTAATGCTTTTAATCAAACTTTTTCGCAGTTCCAATGCATTAACACATGCAGTAGTTGAACTATTGAAAAAATTCCAAGTTAGAATTCCAAGCAATAAAAAAAACGGATAGTTCAATATATCAAGATTAATAAAAAAAGAGAATATAACAAAAAAAGTTAACATAGTTAATAGCGGACTAAGGAACGCCCAAAGGAGCCCGAGGATAGACTTATGGTATACCAATTTAAACTCGGCTAAGACTAATTCAATCAATGCGTCCAAATATTTATTGATATCGACCATTATCCTCACTAATAAACCATAAACTGTATGTTATAGACTCCATAGGATTATTAATAACTATAGCTGCATAAAACATATATTAACTAAACTATCTACTATTGAACAATTATAACAATTCTTGATTAATATGCATAAACTTTCGGTAATTATACCTACTTACAATAATTATGATTTACTAAAAAGATGTATTAAATCGATAAATTCACAAACTTATAAAAAAAAGCATTATGAAGTTATTATTGTGAATGATGGATCTACCGATTCTAGATATGAAGATTTACCAAACTTTTTAAAGAGATATAACTCTTTAAAACTTTCCTATTTTAAATTAGAAAAAAACAGAGGTCCAGCTACAGCAAGAAATTTTGGTGTTAAAAAAGCAAAATTTAAATATGTTGCATTTATAGACGATGATTGCATTGCACATTCTAATTGGTTATATGAAATTTCAAAAGGATTTTCTAATTATAAAAATGCTTCAGCAATTGTAGGCATAACTCGTTATAACAAACGAGCTAGTTTAGAAACATTAGTAAACGCATTTTTTATTACTAAAGCTATAGAAAGTTCATTAGCTGTAAGCCCAGCATGCAATATTGCATTCAAGAAAAAAATATTTGATACGCATGCGTTTGACGAAAGAATGAGATATGCTGCAGGGGAGGATGTAAAATTCAATTGCAAACTAATGGAAAGAGGTTATGTATTTTATAAAAATGAGCAGATGTTAGTTACTCATCTTAAAAATGGTCGTGTATTTAAATTCCTAAAACAATATTTTACGTATGGAGTCCATACAATGCCTACTCAAATAAAGTATATAAGATTTTTTTATCCTTACAATGGATATAAACAGGAGGTACCTATCCATTTCAATTTGAAAAGGGATGGCCTATTAAACAACTTATCCTGGCTATTAAATAAATTTTTCTCAAATATTTTCTATTTAATACACTTAATAAAAATTTTTATGAAAAAAAATAAAGATATTAAAAAGAGGATCTATGGTTTAATTTTGATACCTGCATATGAATATGCATACTTAATCGGTGCAACGTTATCTTTTGTATATTATTATAATTACTATAAGAATAAACTAAAAGATTGGTGATAAAAATTTTACCAAAAATCTCCTATATTATTATTACATATAACTCTCAGGAAACAATAGAGCGATGCATAGCTGGAATAGTAAATGATAGCTATCCAAAAAAAGAGATTATCATACTAGACAATAATTCTCAGGATGAAACAATAAAAATTGTAGACAATATAAAAAAAGTAGATAAACTCATTAAACTTAATAAAAATATTGGTTTTGGAAAGGGATGCAACAAAGCAGTTAAAGCATCAAGCGGTGAATTTTTATTTTTTGTAAATCCTGATGTCTTTTTTATTTCAAGAAATACTACTACGGAACTTATAAATATGATTAATAAAAATGAGAGTATAGGTGCTATAAGTCCAGTAAGCTTAGTTACCATGCATAATGGTAGAACCGTTTATGTATATGGTATCAAGATCAAAAAGGCGAGCTATTTAGGTTTTATCAAATTTTTTAAAAAGCTAACAGGTAGATATCATAAAATTGATGCGCTTATTGGGGGGCATTTTTTAATCAGTAAAAAATTATTTAATAAATTAGATGGATTTGATGAACAATACTTCTTGTTTCATGAAGACATAGATCTCTCATTAAAAATAAGAAGAGAAGGGAAATACATATTTTGCGACTCTAAAGTAGCGGTTATACACAAAAATTTAACTAATGTTGCAGTTCAACCGACTAAAAATTTAAATAAAATTATTAATTTAATAGTCACAGGTACAAAATTTGCGTATAAATGGGGCGGCGTAAAAGAAGGGATATTTTCTGGGATTAATTTGTCGTTATATTATATTAAAAAAATTCTAAAATTAAGGATCGTTAATTTGCTTTCGAAACTAATATATTTATTTTTATATATACTTTTAAGACCGCACGAATTTAAAGATATTGATATCCAAAACAGTATGTGTATAAGAGGAGTAAAACATGAGAATAGCCATTGATGCACATCTTATGTACTTTGAACCGACATTTAAAAATAGTGGCATCAGTAGAACTACCTACAATCTTTTAAGAGGATTATCTAAGATAGATAAACAGAATGAATACCACGTATTCGTAAAACGTGAGAGTTATCGATCAGAGTTTGATAAAAAAAATTTTACAACACACTTGACAAACTGGAATATTGAAAACAATTATCTACGTCCAATCTGGGAACAAATAGTAATGCCTATTAGATATCTAAAATATGATGTTGACATTTTACATTCGACTTTTTATAATATCCCTTGTATTAATTATACGCCTGCAATTTTTACAGTTCATGATCTTACAACCTTATTATACCCTAGATTACACGCCTCATGGAATAAGAATATTTATTTAGATGGAGCAAGAACTAGCTCAATAAAAAAAGCAAAGAAAATAATTGCTATATCGGAAGCAACAAAAAAAGACATAATTAACCTATTCGGAAAAAAGATTAATAAACTTGAAGAAAAAATTGTTGTAATTTATTTAGGTGTAAATAAAATTTCGAAATCAATTATAAAAAATTCAACAATTAAAGAAAAGTATGGAATAAACTCTCCGTTTTTATTGTATGTTGGTAATCTTGAACCAAGAAAGAATATTCCGGGGCTTATAAAAGCGTTTTATAAATTAAAAAAGAAACGATATCCGCATAAACTTATAATTATTGGAGATAAAGGTTGGCTTTATAATGAAATATTTTATTTGATTAAAAAATATAACCTTAATAAAGAAATCATTCATTTAGGGTACCTCTCAGACGAAGACATATCTGAATTTTATAATACTGCCGATCTATTTGTGTATCCTTCATTCTATGAAGGTTTTGGACTGCCAGTATTAGAAGCAATGCAGTATGGATGTCCTGTTGTAACTTCTAATGTTGCAAGTTTACCGGAAATTTATGGTAATTCAGCGTATTATATGGATCCACACAACATTGATTCAATTGTTAATGCTATAGAAGACGTTCTGTCCTCAACAAAATTAAGAAAAAAAATGTCAAAGATGGGCGTCTCTCAAGCTAAAAAATTTAGTTGGGAAAAAACTGCTTATGAAACGCTCGCAGTCTATGAAGAGATAAAAAGAAAATAGAATTCATTTGCGTAATGCGGCATAATAGACCTCTTCTAATCCTGCTGAACTCTCCCACGAAAATTTATTCGCTGCTTTTCTACCTTTATTTCCTAATTTCTTCCTTAATTTGGAGTTATTAAGTAGAGTAATTAAACCCCGATAGATATCCTGTTTATTCAACTCAATTAAATACACGTTTGGAAGGCCATGTGCAACTGCATTAGTGCCTAAAATTGCTTTTCCACAATAAGCTGCCTCCAAAGATGTGAGGCTTAATCCTTCTATTCTAGAAGGCATAACAACAAATTTACATTTAGTTAATAGTTTCCTCTTACTGTTCCCAGCAACCCAACCAACAAACTTTACTCTGTTTTTTATATCTAAGTCTTTAACTTTTTCTTTAAGTTCTAGTAAATCATAACCATCTCCTGCAACAACAAGTTTTTCTTTGCAGTTTAATTCAGCAAATGCTTCTAAAAGTAGATCTAATCCTTTTTGGTATTTATCTATTCTACCCATATATAAGATAAAATTTTTTTCTTCGGTCTTTGCTTTCCTTAAGCTGGGATCAGCCGCAGGATGAATAACTTTAATTTTTGCATTTTTATTTAGAAAGTGTATTGCATTTGCATCATCAGTCTTACAAACTATAAAATTTTTATTTGTTAAAAAAAGAAATTGCTGAAATAGATAATAATACGGGACTTCTAACCAATTAAATTTCCATCCAAATTTAGTTGACTTTTCGAATGTATCAAATAAAGAATATCTTAAGTGTATTACATTAAGACTATAAGGGTAATTGGAAATTGGCCGTATTGCCCCAGGCGTAAATTCATTTATTATAATGTCGTAATCTTTTCCATTTTTGTTTAACCAATCTGCCATAGCCCTTAGATAAGTACCTTCAAATCGTTTTATATTAATATTTTTAAAAAAGATGTATCTACTTACATCGATTAACCATTTTATCATTTCAGATAGAGAATCGTTTTTAAAACCTGTAAAAATATTCATATCCCCAAAATAAATATATCTGATACCGTCTACTACTTTTTCTTTTCCTTCCGGAATACCCCCAGTTAATACAGTTATTTTATGTTTTTTAGCAAGAACTTTGCTAATTTCGTGTATTCTATTTTCTGCACCACCTTTAAAAGGAGGGGCGTTTAAAAATATTCTTAAGATTTTCATCGAAACCAGTTATCTCGCTCTTTAATTTGTTATTATTAAAAATTTGATTATATGAATCTTCTTCTAATCCTGCTGAACTCTCCCACGAAAATTTATTCGCTGCTTTTCTACCTTTATTTCCTAATTTCTTCCTTAATTTGGAGTTATTAAGTAGAGTAATTAAACCCCGATAGATATCCTGTTTATTCAACTCAATTAAATACACGTTTGGAAGGCCATGTGCAACTGCATTAGTGCCTAAAATTGCTTTTCCACAATAAGCTGCCTCCAAAGATGTGAGGCTTAATCCTTCTATTCTAGAAGGCATAACAACAAATTTACATTTAGTTAATAGTTTCCTCTTACTGTTCCCAGCAACCCAACCAACAAACTTTACTCTGTTTTTTATATCTAAGTCTTTAACTTTTTCTTTAAGTTCTAGTAAATCATAACCATCTCCTGCAACAACAAGTTTTTCTTTGCAGTTTAATTCAGCAAATGCTTCTAAAAGTAGATCTAATCCTTTTTGGTATTTATCTATTCTACCCATATATAAGATAAAATTTTTTTCTTCGGTCTTTGCTTTCCTTAAGCTGGGATCAGCCGCAGGATGAATAACTTTAATTTTTGCATTTTTATTTAGAAAGTGTATTGCATTTGCATCATCAGTCTTACAAACTATAAAATTTTTATTTGTTAAAAAAAGAAATTGCTGAAATAGATAATAATACGGGACTTCTAACCAATTAAATTTCCATCCAAATTTAGTTGACTTTTCGAATGTATCAAATAAAGAATATCTTAAGTGTATTACATTAAGACTATAAGGGTAATTGGAAATTGGCCGTATTGCCCCAGGCGTAAATTCATTTATTATAATGTCGTAATCTTTTCCATTTTTGTTTAACCAATCTGCCATAGCCCTTAGATAAGTACCTTCAAATCGTTTTATATTAATATTTTTAAAAAAGATGTATCTACTTACATCGATTAACCATTTTATCATTTCAGATAGAGAATCGTTTTTAAAACCTGTAAAAATATTCATATCCCCAAAATAAATATATCTGATACCGTCTACTACTTTTTCTTTTCCTTCCGGAATACCCCCAGTTAATACAGTTATTTTATGTTTTTTAGCAAGAACTTTGCTAATTTCGTGTATTCTATTTTCTGCACCACCTTTAAAAGGAGGGGCGTTAAGCATTATCCTTAATATGTTCATTGTAAAACTTTTCCAAGATTATTTTAATTTAATAGTTTATTTATTGGTTTGTAATCGTTTAGATTAAATAACCCATAAAAAAAACCAAAAACAGCTCCGAATATACTTTTTAACTTATTTCCTAAAAGAAGATAGCTTAAACTATCGGTTAAAAGGATAGCTATCTGTAAAGGGATCGCAGCCATTCCCCAAATTCTATAAAATATTGTTTTGCTTCTCCAAAAATGAAATAACTTTAAATCAGAAGATACAAATTTATCAGTATGTCCACTTTGATGAAATATATATAAATTTTTTAATAAAACAGGAGTGTAACCTTTTTTCCAAAGCTTTAAACATAAATCTGTATCCTCAAAATATAGAAAAAACGTTTCATTAAATCCCCCTATCGAATCGAAAATTGATTTCTTTATCAGGAGTGCACAACCAGGGACATAATCAACATATAGAATATTATGTTTATCTTTCACTCTTGAAAAAACCTTAGAAAAATTACGAACATATTGGTTAATTGGTAAAAATTTAAATAAACCGAATTTAGGGATTGAATAAATCCATTTAACTAGATATGGATCAGAATGATGCTGAATTTGAATCGGCCCAATTGTTCCAAACGTAGGGTTTTCCTTCAATTTCTCCATCAACTCGGAAAGAGTATTCTTATTAATTAGTTCAGTATCAGGATTAAGAAAAAAGAGATAATCACCTTCAGAAAATTTTCTTCCAAAATTCGATAACTTAGAAAAGCCAACATTCTTCCCCATATCAATAAACTTTAGTTTTATGTTGTTAATATTTTTTATTATCTTTTCGATATGATCGTTAGAATGCCCATCTACAATAATTACTTCAAAATTTTTGTAAGTTTGACTTTTAAGAGATTCTAAACAACGAAGTATAACTTCTGAGGAATAGTATGTTGGAATTATTATTGAAATTATTTTTTTTTTATTCATTAGAGTACTTGATAGACTTATGTTTTTTAATAGTTTCCTGTATTAAAGATAATATAAAAATATAAGAGATTATGGAAAATGAATTAACTAGATTTATTACATATTCTTTGAATTATCATAGAAAATTAACGTTAATTGGATAGTTGCTGAGGTAATTTAACTAAAATTAAATATTAAAAAAAAACGCTCATCCAAATTTTTTCTTCTTCTTGAAAGAAAACTATTTAAAAGTCTAAATGCCGCCCGTTAGTTTATTCTATTCGATAGAGAGATTATAAGTTAAGTTGGCCGATTCTAAATTAATAAAGTGCTCCGTTTTAAATCCCTCAACTTTTATTGAATATTTTCCAAAAAAACCATTGAAATTTATTTGACCCTCTTTGTTTGTCTTATATAACCCCTTGGTTTTCCATTTTGTATTTATTAGATTGTTTAATACAAAATATGCTTTTTTTTGCTTATAATAATTATCAAATAAGCCGCTTCCAAGTAACCATGATCGATCATCGAATAAAGCCCAGAGAGTTATAGAACTAACATGTTCATTACCAAAACATATCTTATAAAAATTTTCATAATAATACGCTTGTAAATCGTCGTTCCAATTTCCTTGAATTAGGCTTTCGGCTACATTAGTATAAGAACCATCAATATTTTTTGTTTGAACTGCAAATTCAGTTATATGTATTTCTTTTCCCAATGCTCCGAAATAATTTAAAGTATTGGCAACCTCATTAAAATCGAAAAAACCATTGACTGGTTCATGTGCTTGTAAACCAATAATATCGAACGGTATATTTTTTTCTTTTAGTTTATTGAGGTATGTATAAAATCTTTCTCTTTTAGCTCTATTATGTATAACTCCGAATTCATTAATAACTAATTTAGCCTTAGGATCAATTTTACGTGCCGTAATGAGTGCGTTTTCAGCATAATCTTTAGCAATATTTCCAAAAAATTCATCCGTCAATGGTTCATTGATAATATCCCATATTTTAATGTAATCTTTGTATCTATTCATTATGGATTTAATATGTAAATCAATTCTTTGTTCAACTTTTTTATTATCTAAATGTTGTAACCAATCAGGTAAACCCCATTTTTTATTCCCCCATAAAACAGCATGGCCTTTAACTGCAATGTTATTTTTTTTGCACCAATCCAATAGATTATCCGCCCAGCCATAATCGTATTCATTAATTGTTGGTTCTAAAATTTTCCATTTTAATGCCGTTTCAAAAGTTGCATAATTAAATAAACTTAAGAATTCTTCTTTATATTTATCATAATTTTTATCGTTATATAAACTAAGTGCTCCTCCGAATTTAAAATTATGCGATAACTGATTAACGGAAATGTCTGTATTTTTTATTGGCTGACCAGATTTATTTATAAAATTAATTATAAATTTTCCTTTTCTTATCTTTTCAATATTTTTTTCTGCCTGTTCAATAATATTTTCCTGTTTGACGAATTTATTAGTTTTACTCCTAAATGTTTCGGTTAATAGATATGAAGAAAAACTAATAGAAAGAATTGACAACCCTATAACTGCTTTTTTCACGGATTTATTCATAGGAATAATATGATTAACTACTATTTAAATATTTGTTTTAGTAGGCTCTGTTAAAACTCCTCACGACTGAAAAATAAGTTTTTCCGTAGTTTAGTATAAGATTGTGAACAATGAGTTTTAGCTTCATTTCCTTCTTTTTCACTTCGGTAAACTTACTGTATGGGTTCTTTCTTCGGATTTCGTTTTTATCGCTGAGAAACATTGAATAATGGGATTACAAATTAATTAAAGTAAGTTTATATAAATTAAAGTATAAATAATTCAATGAGAATAAAACATTTTATTTATGATAGTTTTAATAACCCATGGCTTGATGGAGGACAAGCGTCTAGAACGCATGAGATTTATAGACGTTTAAATAATAATAATGAAATAACAGTTTATAGCGGGAGATATCCTTATTCGCCCAAAGAAAAAAAATTAGAGAATATCCGTTATAAATTTCTGGGATGGCCTTCTTCTAATTTTATTTTAAATAAGATATCCTTTTCACTTGAAAGTATGAACTATTCGAATGATTGTGATTTATTGGTAAAGGATGTATCTGCATTCTCACCATTTTTTCCTAAAAAAACTGATATTCCGACTGTGTGTTCAATTTGCAACATATATGAAAATCATGCCCTAGCTTATGGCCCCGTAGGCATTATTGCAAAATTTTATGAAAAAATTTATCCTAAATTTTACGATAATTATATAGTAGTATCTGAGGATATTAAAAATAAGATATGTCAAGTAAGAAAAGGTAAAAAAACCAATATTAAGGTAATACCTAATGGAGTAGACAAGACACTCTTAAATTTAAAACGGAGTGAAAAAGATTATATATTGTACATTGGACGATTGGACATATATCAAAAAGGATTGGATGTTCTTATTGATGCATTTGCAAAAATAAAAGATAAAACCGATTTAAATCTTATAATTATAGGGGACGGTTTACAGAAGTATAAGTTGGAAAAAATGATTAAACAGATGAAGCTAGAACAAAGAATAAGGATGGTAGGCCGTATGAATGGTGACAAAAAGTTGTCATTTATTTCAAATTCAATGTTTTTATGTTGTCCGTCTAGGTTTGAAGGAGATCCGATAGTATCACTTGAAAGTTTTGCATGCGGTAAACCGATTATTGCAAGCTCTGCAATAACAAATGCATCATCTGAAAGAAGCATTATATTAAAAAATTTAAATTCAAATAATCTTGCAAAAAAAATATTACTACTGTCCGAAAATAAAAAATTAAGAAAAAAACTCGGAGATTCTGCTAGAACTTTTGCAAGACAACTTACCTGGGATAAAATAGCCTTAAACCAACAAATATTTTATGAACAAATCATAAAATATTGATTATTCGGTTAAATTATATACATAGACCGAATTCCCTATAATATGAATTGGAGTCTCATTGCGAAGCCAGATATAACAGTCTTCAGGTGGACGATAGATAGTTAAATCGGGGGGAATTTTAGTCTGGTGAGAATAGTTTGCATCAGGACCTACACCATACAACGCATATAGTGTGTTAACATTAACTATATAGGTTCCAATCTTCTTTTGATAACAGAATGGCTTATTGATTATTTTATTAGAATCAATATATAGTAAAAAAGGGTAGATACTATTTTCTTCAATAGCTCGTCCGTAATAGAACTCTTTTATTTGATTATTATTTATGTAATCTCTTGTGAATTTAAGGTCCTGCCCCCAGTCTATATTTGAATCAAGTAAAGCTTTCGGCCCATTAATAGGCCCACCTATTAATTCATTAAAATAAGTTAAATTAAATGGAAAAACAGAAATAAAAGCAAGAAAATACCAGATTAAAAGTAAGAAAAAAATATATTTATTTTTAATAAGATAGAATGAATGACTTGCTAGAATAACTAGAAAAGGGTATATGGGTAATATGTGTCTAATTCCAATATTAATTTTATTAAAAAACATAAAAAAGAATAGAAATAAAAGTATGGGTACAACTAAAAATAAAAAGACGGGACGCTTTCTTCTAAGTATAAATAAAACTCCAAAAAATATAAATAATAATAATGGAATTGGTGTTTTTATAAAAAAGGCAATCGGATAGTAATACCACCAACCTTTTTCTGAATACTCACCAAATAGATATGCTGGATGTCCAGTTTGAGCATGGATTCTGACTAAATTTAAACCTTCTACAAATTTTTCAGGTAATGGAACAAAAACAGGAGTATTAAATATTATAAGGCAATTGCTTTTATTTTCATTACAGTCATATGCAAATTTATAATCTCGATCAAAAGAATATAAAAAATTAATAGTGAGTAGAATTGTAAATAAAAAAATGAAAATAATAAAAAATTTTTTATATAGACTTAAATTGTTTTTATAAAAAAATAATACTAACCAGATAGGCATAACCAGCAACCCAGAAAATTTCGATGTAATAGCAAGTCCGACCGAAAAAAATGACGCGAATAAAAATTTCCAGGAGACACATTTATGTAAGTTTTTTTTGAAGTAATATAAAAAATAAATAGATAAAAAAACAAAAATAACTACTCCGAAATCAGTAGTAACTAAAGTTGAATTAGCCATTATGGTCGGTTCGAAGATATATAAAAATACTGCAAAAAGCCCAATTTTAGAATTAGAAAGTTCTGAGGAAAATTTATAAATAAAAATAATAAGAGAGATAGACAATAACAAAATAAATGCTCTAGAAAAAAAAACTAACTCTTCGAAGTTTTCTTCGTTATAAAAGAAAAATCTGGATATGCTATATTCTCCAGTATCTGATCGTTTTAGATCTAATAAAACGGCAGGAATAGCTGTAGCCATTAATTTTATTAAAGGAGGGTGTGTTTTTTCAAAACTAAAATCTTTTTCAGTATTATATAAAAACCCTGAAATTATATGTGCAGGTTCATCAACTGTAAAAGATAGGCTGTTTATCTCAATCAAGCCTAGTATCAAAAAAATAAATAAAAAAAGACTTAGCAGTATAGTCATATTAATCTTACTTAGATGTTTAAAAAAAATAAAACGCATATGAGATTATTAAGAAGAATATAACTTATTAATAGATATCTAAAGTAGACTGCGTAAACATTATAATGTACCTGAGTATTATATCAGCATATAACTAGCGTATACTGCACTTATACAATTAGATTAAGGAGGAAGGTGACAGATAGGATAGATTTGCCGACCGTATTTGAGAGCATGTTAGATACGTTTATACAAGGATATTATCAATAATTTGATAGTCATGCGTCGATTAAATTTTCCCGATAAAAAACTAGAATTTCTGATATCTCTTTCTTTTTGGTTAGTTTACGTAATTTTTACAACCAGTCTGGTAGAAGAACAAACTATCTACGCTTTAACTCAAGGAGTCGTAGAAAAAAATACATTTGTTATCAATTCGTTTATTTGGAATGCAGTTGATAAATCCTACTACAACGGAAATTATTACTCTGATAAAGCACCTGGACTTTCGTTTATGGCCGTACCGTTATACGCCATAATCCAATCTGATCAAATTCTTCCATGGTTTGACAAAAATTCATTTGAAAAAATAAAAACAGAGCAACCTGATTATTATAAATATCTTAAAAAATTCATACTACATAGCTTTGTGGTAGCACTGATAGTAGCACCATTAAGTGCATTAACCTTAATTTTAATTTTTAGAATAGCAAAAAAAATAACCAATTCACAATCTGCAGCTGTGCTGACAGCAATAAGTATAGGAGCTGGCACTTCTTTCTTTTATTATGCTTCGACAGGATTAGTTCATAATGTTGGTGTTTTCTTTTCGTTTTTTGCCTTTTATTTAATTTATACAAGATTTGAAGAGATTAAAAGAAAGATAAGTCTGCAACTTTTTACTGGAGGATTAATTGGGTTTTCAATTTTTGTTGATTACTTGCAGCTGATTGTTGCTTTCTTTTTGATTGGATATATAATCTTGAAATTCAAAAATAGTTGGTCTTTTTTCTTGATCGGAATTTTCGTAGGCGTGTTACCCTTGTTAATTTACAACTTTGATACGTTTGATAATCCATTAGCACTTTCTTACTCTTACCATTGCTATAGCTATGTTTGCGAAGAAAAAAATAGTATTGATTATAACCCTCCGGTTCAAATAATTGGCCAGATCATAGAAAAAAGCGCACATATCTTTGATCGAAGATATACAAGTCCAGATTTATTTAATATTATGACCAGGATGTTAATTTTCCCATATAAGGGTCTTTTTATTTATTCGCCGATCCTTATTTTTGCATTATTTGGCTTTTTTTATTTTTATAAAATTGACCCTAACTTAACATTTATTATCCTAGGGATATTTGTTACATTCTTAATAGTTATTGGCGGCATAGATCATTGGCATGGAGATTATTTTGGCTTGAGATACCTTATCCCTACGCTTCCTTTTCTAGCATTACCGTTGTCCGTAATATTAAATAAACAAAACACACAATTGATAGTAATTACTCTCCTTTTGTCAACAGCCGTAATGTTTTCATCACACCAATTTACGCCTTGGCCAATTTATAACTCAATTTATAAAACTGAACAGTATTACCAGGAATTGAGAGAATGGAAAGAGCCCCTAGGCGTTCCTTTGATAGAACATTATTTTCCGTTGATGATTACTAAAGGTCCTAAATTATTTTACTTGCAAACAGTATATAGTTGGTTAGAACAGAAGTATAAAACAGGTGAAGTAACTTTTCATACACAAATAGACTCCAAATAAATGAAACTAAGACTAGTCATTTCGGTTAAGTTATTTTATCAGCGTATACTTCGCGATATACATCTGTGCCTGAAGGATTACTAGAAATGGCAGGACGAATAAGGAATTGACTAAAACAATGAATCCTTGCCTAAGGGCTGTTTCTGTGAAAAGTGCAAATGAGATTGAAGAAACAACATATACCAGAAGGAATGCGACTACTAGCCAGAGGATGAAATGAAGTGGCTTGATAAGGATATTTTTGTAACTTGCGATAAAGGCAGGCGCCGGCTTCTTTTCCTCAAGAACGACTGCCGGTGCCACATAGAAAAGGCCTAATGTGGAAAGGAAAGAGAAAATGAAAACTGGCAATTCTGAAACACCTGAACCTATTACATAAAGAAGGATCAGCGTCTCAACGACCTTAACAGCCACAAAAATAGCAAGTACAACTGCCGTGTATTTACCTAAACTTTTCAAGGCTTCTGCGCTTACTTTTGTTCTTGTTCTGCTGGACTTGACTACTAGATTGATTGCCACGAGTGCTAGTGAAAGGAAGGCTAGGGAGAGAAGGGAAATAACGATAATAATCAAAGAGTCAGCTAATTGGAGCTCTGGAAGGCTTCCAGATCTTAAGAAGTATCCTCCTAGCGCGCTGAAAACTGGTGCTGGCGACAGATATGGAAGCAAGAGAGCAATAACGAAAGGAATGGAAAAGAAAAGAATCATAGTTAGGTACTTGAAATAAACCTGCAATGAGTGTCCGAATGTTTCAAACATACTATCTACTCTAGATATTCATAGAGGTCTTTTAAATTTATCCTTAAGCTGTGAAATCGATCCGAGTTAGATTATGAACTTTATCAAATGACTTATCACTACTAATAATTGCATCATAGTTCATAGCCAGAACTGCATGTATAGAATCTGCTGGACTAAGAGAGTGATGTTCAGAAAGAATGATGGATTGTTCTATATGTTGAAAATTGAAATAAGTAACCTTGCACAATATGGATATGGCCCTTATGATGTCCAATGCATTTTCGGACAGACCGTTTTTATAGAGATAGAATAACACTTCTAAACAGGATAATGATGAAGTTATTAGTTCATTTTTGTCTTTATTGTCTGCAATCCATCTGTTAGCTTTTTGCTTTAAATGGTCATTTTGCTTTAGTAAAGCAAGTAATATGTCGGCATCAAGATAGTAACGCATCTTATCTCCCAAATCCTTCCTCAGCCTCTCGCTTCATTTCGACAGGAGTCTTTTTTGTTTTTATCTGAAAAGATGTAAGAAATGTTAGAGGATCTGAAATCTTCTTTGTAGGTTTAAGAATTAACATATCTGATTCTTTTTCAGCAACAACGTGCTCACTAATGCCTAAGTCTTCACGTAGCTTTTTTGGAAGATGTATCCTGCCTTTTTTGTCAACCGGCAATAAAATATATTCGGCCCCACTTGTCATATTAATAATATCATCCCACTTATTTATAAGTATATCTGTTCCCACTTGATCTGATCTAATGATTGTGCTGCTTACAAGTTTTGCACTTATTTCTAGTTAAAATAGAGCGGTGGTTTCACACCGCATAAAAGTAGTAGATTATGCTCTTTCTTGGCATGTTAATCCGTAGATTCCGAAGAAAGTTGAACGTGTCTGAGTGGAAGAGGCGATTGGATCAGATATGCTAATCTCAGCCTCATAGATAGAATCGGAAAAAGGAGAGTTGAATATTCCGTATTGATCTGCCGGACAAACTGAAGATTGTGTTGCTGAATAAAGGAATGGCTGTATGACTGTGAAATTAAATGCTGAACTGACACCAGGACTATTTGACGGTGACATTGAATAAATACAGTTGCTGCCATCAACTGAGGATGCTGGATAACATGTTTTCGCATTCTTCCTAGACACGCCTGCATCAATGCATGAAAAATCTGTAGATTTATACCTCACTATATTGCGTTGACCGGATGCGTTGTAACTGTAAACCGTTATATTTGCTTTTATGTCGTTTCCGATGCAACCGCTGTTTGGCCTGCTTATTTCTGCAACAAGTGTAACATTGTTGACATTTGGTGGAGAAGAAAGAAGTAGTGTATTAAGGAGAGAGGCTGGAGTTGCTCGCATCGTTATGCTGAGCGGAGTAGTGATACCTGATACGCAACCAGGGCCACCGCCACTCGGGCCACCGCCTGGCACAACACCCGGCGCAACTACTATGTTGCCGATCGATACGCTTGCAGTTGAACCTGCCACACCACACGCACCAATCGCTGCTGGTGTTGGAGTGAAGGTTACTGTGGCATTTGGAGTGTAATTTCCTGCTACTGCGGGCGTTGATGCATTAATTGTGAAGGATGTAGAAGTACCAGCAGCCACGGTTACAGGAAGTGCGGGTACAATACTATTGACTGTGAACCCTGCTGAAAGTGAAATACCTGTAACGGATGCACCTAAATCGCCTGTATTTGTAACTGGCAAAGTGATGATCATTGTGCTGCTTGGATTTGCAGTGTAACTGCCAAAAGGGCCGGTGAGATTAACTCCTCTGACAACGTTGAATGTGGTTGTAGACGCTGTAGTTAAAGGAAAAAATCCTCCAACTGGTGAATATAAACAATCAGCAGTCCAGGGTTTGCCTTGGAACCCTGGATTCTCATAAGATCGAACTAACATGGAGCATTCGTTGACAATCATAGAACTTAACAAGGTTTTTGATCCATTAGTGTTAAGACCAACTGGTGAACTAACTGAAGAGCCATCAAGTGAAGTCTGTGTACTTCCGTAACAGAAAAGTCCTAAATTAGCACGTGCAGTTCCTTTATCGATCCCTATTATATCGTAATTCACATTTTCTGTGTTGGGTGCCAATGGATTTGGAGGCTGTGGCGTATCGAACGGACCCTTACAAAAGCTATCCCCTGCATTCGGAGGAGAGTAACTATTAACATTAGATGAATATGTACCGGAACTTTGCCATAATATCGGAAGAGGAAACGCTGTCAAAGCGGAAGTGGTATCAGGACTTGTACAGTCAAGAGCACAGGATACTTTTGAATTTGACAGTTCAGTGGTTGTAGAGGCATTAAGCACTGTGACGTCCAACGAAGAACCTGTACAAACATTTGATCCATTTGTAACTGCAGTTCCTCCGACACTAGCATTTTGCGAAACTGCGAAGTTGTTTCCAAGTGAAATACCGTAATACTCTACATCGCCGTAATGTGCGACGTATACTTGAGTACGGGATTGTGCAGAAACTGTTCCTGAAAACGAAAAAAATGTTAGAAATAGAATGAAGACTGATAGATAGGAAAAACGTTGGGATAATCTCGTGTTTATACACGTTATAGCTTTGATACTTTTCGACATACAATCAGGATCTATAGATCAAGTAACTTATCTTTTTAATGTCTGCTCTTCGCAGGTTACCAAGTTAGTTCAACACCAATATGCGTATTGTCTTGTCCCTTAGACGCAAATGCTCTGAGTGGAAGCCATTTCTTTTGGAATGCTTGCTGAAGGTCGACAGACATTCCATATTGCCTAATCTCTTGATCCTTTCTTCCGACTGTCGTCATCCACCAGAATCGGATAGCTTCTGGACCAAACTGGATCTTTGCATTCGCATATTTTTCAAAATCAACCTCAATACTTCCTGCCTTTTGTTTCTCAGCAACAAATCCGATTGTTGCACCAAAAGGAATCTCCTTAACTTCTGGAATCATTCTTCTAAGCCAGTTTGGGAATCGATCCAATACCTGTTCGCCTATTTTTTGTCCGTAGAATGGAAGTTCGGACATAGGAACGTGTGCAACATCCCAAGCAAGTCTTAATGAACTCATTTCTCCGAGCTGGCCAGTTACTTTGACTGAATTAATTGTTGGAACCAACGGGAGAGTTATCAATTGTGCAAGATCGAGAATACTGTTGTATTTCTTTTTGAAAAGATCGATCGGAACATCTGCAACAGCTGGACCGGACTTGATAAGATTCTTTACATCAACAGATTCCGAAAATAACCATTCCATTCTAGCAGCTGTACGTTTGCCCTCAATCTGGATTATTGGCCCTTTAATCTTTTCAGAAGTTGAAAAATTGAATGTCTTTTTGTCCAGTATTGGCCTTCCTTCGTTGTCTGTTTCTGGCAGGAACACGTCTCTCTTCAATAGTGAAGAATACTCTTGTTTCATTCTTGGAACTGGTGCAGTTATTTCATAGTCAAATTTAACATCACCGAATCCTCCACCTGCACCTAATACAACTCCTTTAACTTTTGTAAATCGAAGCAGGAATGATTGAATATTGAAACTTACGTCCTGCTTAACCGTCCTTTCTGTTGTTGATCCGTTTGGTATTGCGATCAGATTTGCATCTTTGAGCGCGTTAACCACTTTGTCAGTGAGAAGCCCATCTCTTGCATACTGATCAAGTACGTTCTTAATTTCACCAGACACCTTTGCTTTTGGATAAAGTTTTGTGAATAATTCGTGAACTGATAACTGATATGCTTCAAGCTCTGCATTTCCGTGATTAATATTTGTAGCATTCTGTTGCATTACATCTACATAATTCTTCAATGAATCTGCAGCTGATAAAATATCTCCTGCTTTAATCCCCAAATTCTTCAAGACTATCGGATTTGGAATAAATGCAGTATTGACAAAAGAAAGCTGCTGATTGATCGTCCTAGAAACAGAAACTGGAGGTTGAATTGAAAGAGAAGGAGGTAAGTTAGTTTCAATCTCACTTTTTGTCTGATATGCTGAATATCCTCCAGTTCTAACACCTAAAGAAAATGTTCTTTGAGTTGGTTCTCTTGAAACTATTGATTTAACATGGAAGTCCTGTCCTGCCTTCAGTCCGTCTCCTGGCACAGATACAATAGATCTGTTTAACCAAAACCAGCTCTTAATGAAACGCACATCTCCGTGGGCAGATGTCAACGGTATCTCAGCAGATACGGGTGCTTTGTTTGATTTGAAAGTTGCATAGTATCTAGGCATGTCTACTTTAACACCCTCTGTCCCGTATCGAATTCTTTTTTTATCCTTATCTTCTGGTCTAGCATACTCTGAAAAATCTTTTGGAATCTTAATGGAAACTTCTTGCTTTGTATCGCTCAAAACGAAATCATTTTCACCTATTGTCAACTTGTACTTCCCTTTGGAATATATATTTCCTTCTTTATTCCATCCTTTATTTTGGAGAACGAATTGATCGAAACTACTTATGTCTGAATAAGTTATTTCGATTGTTTGATCATCTTTTGTGAATTTAACCTGTTCATAGGATGCATCCCATCTCTGATTCCTAAAGTCTTTTTCGAATGGATTTCTCAATAGATACGCAGGGATATCTGCACCCCACTCGTCTGACATAGTCAGATTGACTGGAACTCCGAAGATTGTTGTTCTTACTCCAGGTGTAAAGGAGATTGCTTCTTCATCATGAACCTTGTCTGTTTTAGAATATTTGTGCGAAACTAGATCGAAAGTGTATGGTTGGATCGCAACCTTTGTATTAACTGATGAGTCTCCAGGTGAGAATGAAATATCTTCTTTACTTTGTCTCGCATTTAGGATTATATCACGCGGCAGTGGAATTAATGTTTTATTTTTCTCTTCAATTATTTTGTCAACTTCAGATACCTTTGTCTTTTCAGTAATCTTTTTATCAGATCCAACTATGAATTCACGAAAAGGAACATTACCAAAAAGAGGATAACGTTCGCCTTCCTTTGATAAGTAAGGCATATTTGGTTTTTGCTCTTTCGAAAGAGGATAAAAAACGGAAGTAACAAAAACGTCCATGAGTTTTCCATAAAGAGGGTGTCGCAGATAAACCTCTTCTTTGCTACCTGGTTCAATTATAGGAATAGTTAGAAGAAGTTTGGCAACATCGATTTTGTTTAAGACCAACCAATCGTAAAAATTTCCAAGACCGTACTGATCGTGCAATATGTCTCTAAGCTCAGATCCTGAAGCGGATCTAGCTGTCAACATAACGCCGTTCAATTTCTTAAGTTGTTCAATAGTATATTTTTTAGAAGATTTTAGTGTCTCTTCAAAAACAGCGACTAACTGCTCTGAACTTTTCTTGTTACGGTCGAATTCTGATTTCTCATTTCTAACTGCATGATAAATGCTTTTTGTATAAAGCTCTCCTAATCTAAGTCTAAGTTTGACTAAAAGAGGATATGGCGGATTATACATGTCGACCCACTCATCAAAACTCTGCCCTACAAAATTTTTGAGATCTCTGTGCTGAGTTTTGTAATAATCGCTTATCGTGCCAAATCGTTCAGGTAAGAATGCATTTGATCTGAATTCTTCTTTTTTGACTTTTTTACCTACCGAATCTTCGAGTGCTTTTTTAACAATAGTTACACTTTGAAGTCCTTCTTGGTAAACTTGATCCATTAATTGGAATGTAACGTTGGTTGCGTACCCAAAATCTGTCTGACTTAAATAGTACCAGTTAATATTCCTCAGTTTTTCTGGTTTCTCAAATTGTATCGAGAACAAAGCTGAATAGTATTTGCCAATGTAATTAAGGCCTGGGTCGAATGGTACTCTCTTGAATTTAGAATAATCCGTGAAGCCTGAGATATCATTTTTAGGATTAGTCAAATCAATTTCTAGGTTATGATTTTTCTTATTTTCTTTTTCTAAGTTATCCTGTTCATTAACGAAACTTTCAACATCCTCTTTGGTAAACTCTGACTTGCTTATGAATGTGTGCCACCTATCTATGGATTTAGTTAAATTATCGGCATTACCTTCGGCTACATCATAGGAACGTTTGTCTGCTTGACTTGCAATTATATTTCCAGCCTGATAAAAAATGGGCAGATAATGCTCAATTATGGCTGTACGAACCTCTTCAACCATTCCGATTTCTTGAAAACTTTTGTCTACTTTTTTAAGTAAATCCAATACTTTTTCTTCCGATGCCTCAAACTTACCCAAAATTTCAAGAGAACGCTGTAAAAAATAAGCATCAGTTCTTGGAGCATCTTCAAATTTTGCAATATTCTTGTTTAACCAATCTAATGCTTTTCTTAACTGTGGCTTACCGTCTGCATCGATAAATTGAGAAGATTTTTCTTTGTTAAACTTTTTTGATCTGTTAAATAAGGAATCGAACTGATTTAACGTTTCTAATCCTTGTCTTTTGAAACCATTTATTTCTTCATTCGCTTGATGATAAGAATAGATCTCTTTTTCAATAATACCGACAACAGTAGGAGCTGAAGTAATTGGTTTTACCTCTTCTTTTTTCTGCGCAACGACTCCACCCATATCCTTTTCACTTCCCATAATAGTAGCATCAATTGTTCTTTTTAAATATTTGTCATTCTCCTGGGACAGATCTGTTCCAAGAACAGTATTATACATAAGAAAAGTAGAAACTAGTGGATAAGTGATGAACTTACGTACAGGATGCAGTATAAACTTCTTAATTGCTTTAATAGACCTGAAACTCGTTGTGTACATGAATATTTAGTGCGTTTTACCTATTTAAGTCTTTCAATATACAATGCAATAGACGACGGCTAACGGATAATTAGAAGATAGGATAAACGGAACGAGCCATTAATCTGCTTTCATGACTTCTGCTTCAAGCTTACTGTCGCCAACGACTCTGACACGCATAACTTTTTTCTTTAGAAATTTCTGCAGATCTGAGGGGGTGAATGTGACTCCTTCTTGCTTAACTGATCCTTGGTAAAGATCCGTCAAAACACTTAAAACGACAGATGCATTATCCACTTTTCTTGTAACCGAAATACCTTTCATATCCACAAGATCTTTCTTTAATTGACTCATGACTTCTTTAGCTGACTCAACCTGCTCAGAGGAATACTTTAGTTTTTCTGCCTTTTCTTCTACTTTTTCTTTTACGCCCTTCTTTTCTTCTGTTTTTCTAAATGTCATAAGCCCTTGTAATATTTTATCTGCTTCTTTTTCTGAAACTTCTAGGACTGGAACATCCTTTCCAGACTTTTGCAGCTCCAAAATTTTCTCCTCATTTTTACCTTTGATGTCTACGAATTTTTCGACTTCCCGTTCATCAGTTTTGGCTGTCGATTTCTTAACTGAAGGTTCGGGTTGCGGAGGAGATTCTAATTTTTTCATCCCTAATTTAAGAGCGAAAGTATTCCTTAGCTCCCTAAGGTCCTTCCCTCGCAGTGTTCGTAAATCTTTGTATAGATAATGGGCTGGCCCTTCGATTATTAGTTCTTGAGCTGCTTTACGCCACTCATCTTCAAGTTCAAAAATAATTCTTTCTTTGGTTGACCTGTCTGCCTTATCAAATGTATTAATCCAAATTTTTTGCTGATTTAGCATTTTATTAAGAAGGTTCTTATACTCCTTCGGATCCGTCCTTATTACAGCTGAAATATTAGTAAGTTTGTCATTAACGTCTCTCAAGTATTCTACTTTCTGGTTGGTAGACATGAAACCGGCCAAAATAATTGCATCTAATGCGACATCCAATGCGTTCTTATTTCTGACAGTTAACTGAATATCGAATGGTTTACTCTTGAAATCGCTTTCATCACGGCCAAACTGCGTTTTTAGTTCGTTCCAAATTTCTTTGTAAATAAGTCGGATATCTCCTGCAAACATAACTTTATTACCACCCTGCCTAACACTTACCGGCCGTCCCATTTGAGGAGTGACCTTGATTATTTTATTCTGTTCGAAATTAGTAACGCCTGCAATAGTAGAAAAACGTTCAGCAAATTTCTCGGCTGTTTCTCGGCTGTCAAAAACAAGAATTGTACTTGCTCCTTTACCTTCGGCCAAAAAGCGGACTGCGAATGCTGCATCTTCATAGGTAGATCCCTTGCCGTTCATACGAACTTCGAGATCTGCAAGATCCAACGGTGGAGAAAGCAGAGGTGTAATCTGAACAAAACTTTTTTCACCATTTAAAAATAAACGTGTACGATACATAATATCGTCTCGGGTTTTAAATTCGAACACTGTTCCTTTTTCTGTTATCCCGACGACATTTTTTAGGGTAGAGAATATTTTTTCTGCATCTTTTTCGCTTCTAAAGCCACTGTCGGACTGATTACCTTTCTTTAAATCATCTGAGATTAGCAACGCACTGACAACTCGATTAGGTTCCAACTTTCCTTTTTGTCCTCTTCCTTGTTCAACCCAAAGCGACAGAAGGTCTAGTGACGCATCAACTTTATGCACATCGCTAACTTTTGGTTCAACTTTTTTTTGTGCTTGCACTGGCGTACGATCACCCATGACCTCACGAGTATTAGATCACTCCTCCCTTTTAAATGTTTACGGGAAGGCATGAAAATAAAAGATAGTAAAATTGATTTAACTACTATCTTTTAACTATCTGTGCTTCAAGCTTGCTGTCGCCCACAACTCTGATACGAACAACCTTGCGCTTACCAAGATAATTTTTGATATTAGTTGTTTCTGAGTTCTCGTCTTTTCTAACTTCTACGTTTGGAATGAACTCGACACCATCTGACTGTAGGGATCCCTGATAGATATTGGTCAAAATCTTCAGTACTTCATTGGCATTGTCAGCAGTTCTAATGACTGGCACTTGCCCTTTTAATTCTACGACATCGACCAATAAACGAGCCATAACCTCTTTAGAATTTTGTATTTGGGCATCCGTGTACTCTTGTTTAGGCGCCTCTTTTGTCTCGGTTATCTTTTTTGGCTTAGCACGTTCCTGTGCGACTTCTCTTTCTTTAAGAATATACTTTTTTAGATCGTTAAGAGAATTGTCTTGATTATAATCTCCATTCCAGCCCTGCTTGTATAGGTCTCTTTCTGCGTGACCTATGAACAAAACCAAGGTTCTATACTCATCTTGGCTTGTTTCATTGATTAATTGTATTATTCTTTTAGCTAATTTGTTCCTTGAATTTTTCTTATCTGATGCAATCTTATTAAGCTCCTCTATAAGTAATGGCATTCTAGCATTATACTTCAACATATTTCGCTCTTTTTCACTTAAGCTTGCCTGCTTTTCTTGTTCCTCTTTCGCCGTCTGCTCAGCAAGTTTTCTTCGTTCTTCTTTCCGTTGTTTAGCATTTTCAATTAATAACTCCTCTCTCGCAGCGTTTCTTATGCTTTCTAGCTTCTTATTAGTACCCCATTCGACTAATTTATAGAGACCAAATACAGCAGCTACAACGGCTACGCCTACAATAGATTTACGTATTTTTCTCTTTGTTGAATCTGAAAAGAGAGGTGCCTGTTCTTTCTTTTCAGATTTATCATCAAGTACTTTAAGCAACTTCAATTGATCACGTGCCTCATTCACTTCTTTTGAACGTCTCTCAATTGCATCGACAAGCTCTTTTGTTTCCTTTGAATTAATGTCAGAAAGAGCTGCTTCTGCTTTTTTAAGTTTACCAGAAAGTTCTTTCACGTTTGCTTCGTGCTTTTTTTGCAAATCAGCGAAATATGCTGCTTCTTCATCAAGATTAGTTTGCAGAGCCTTGCATTTTACTTCTAGAAGCGCTTTACGTGCTCCCAACTCTTCCACTAATGTTTGATCTTTTTTATTTTGATCTACTTCTGCATTAACCGTTCTTACAGTATAAACTATATCGTATTCAATGCCTTCTTGCTTAAGTCTAGCTTCTGCCTGTTGTCTTAGAAGATCTTCTTTTTCAGCCACTTTATTTGAGATAAGGGGCTGTATTGCTGCAAGATCTGTCTTAGAACTATTTATTCGCTCACTCAGTCGCGTAACGATTGAACGGACTTGATCCTTATCCGAATCATCTGTTTGATTAGTATTTTTCTTTCTTCCAAATATCGAAACCATATAATCCCTCTGGCGCCCACACGCCTCGTCCTTAACTAAATACGTTATGCGTTTCTCATATAAATACCTTTGGGATTGAAATTTTCCCGAATAAGTTGTAAAACACATTAATTTATAAATGAAAACTGGATATTGATGTATGAGCGATAAAATGGGAGTGTCGAGACTACTAACACCGAAAATAGATACAGAAAAAGAAGCCTTCAGAAAACGCCAGGAACTACGGAACGCAATCGTTAACAAAATGACAGAAAGCCTACCTGCAGAAACGAAAGAAAAAGTAATGGCAGTATATTACGAAGTTGAAAAAAAAGCTCAGAAAAAAAACAAAGAACTTAATCACGATTACAAAGAAACAATGACACTGATTGATAAAACAAAAGTATGTTTAAAACAAATAGACTATCAACAAAAGGATAGATCGATAGATGTCAATCAATACCGAGAACTAAACAAGCTTCTTATCGATGAAAATAAAGATGCAAAATTGATGCTTATTCTCACAGAATCAGAATATGGGGCGATAAGTAGGATAATAGAAAAACTTGGAATGAAACCAGTTATTGAAGAGTATACTAAAGGAACTACATTAGCTAACTCGAAATGGAAACAAGAAGCTAGATGGGATAAAGAGGATTGGGGGCCGAACGGATGGAAACTTAGAGAATGTGATCAAAACACTTATCCGAAACCTAAAGAATTGACAGAATATGAAAATGCAATAACTGAAATGAACCGCCAAGCGAGTTGCCTTGCATTCTTGACTGATCAGAAATTGGATGAAGTACGTACAATAAATGTAAAGGAGATAAAGATAGAGCCACAAACTGACGAAGATAAATGGCGAAATGACGCAGAGGGATACGCAAAAAATTTATTTCAAGCAGTTATAGGAAAAGTGAGCGGAAACAAAACAATTGAGGAATATCTTGCATTTATAGACTCACAAAGACCAAAAGAAAAAACAGTCGAACAACTCAAAAAAGAGTTTATGGACGAATGGGTCAAGAAAAAGAAGACTAAGAAACCTCAGGACATTGTAGACTACGGAGAAAAAAGTAAGTTAAACGATATTTTGAACAGATATGTGACTAAATTTAATAAATGGCTTAGTGAGCAAGAAGAAAAAGATAGGTCTAGCCAAATTGCTGCTGAAGCAAGCAGGCTAGTCAATGAGTTCTACGAAACACAAATTGGAAAACGAAAACAATCTTATGAAATAAGCGGTGAAAAAAGGCAGAAAGAAGAAAAAAAACCAAAGGAAAAAGAAAAAAAAGTTGAAAAGAGAGAAATAATTGAAAGAAGGATAAGCGAAGAAAAGAAAGAATCGACTGATGAAACAGTTGGAACTGGTAAACACGTAGAATTTTAGTTATAGGCTTATTCGTTAGACTTATATTCTTTTAGATGAAAGTAATCACAGTTAAAGGATCAAAGATAATTATGTCTTCTTATAAACATATACAACAAACGTTCCAGAGCGAATATGCTGAACGCTCGCCTATTTATCGGGAGAGAATCGTTAAGTGGAGAAAAGAAGCTCCGATGGTACGTGTTGAGAGACCGACAAATATCGCAAGAGCACACACGCTGGGCTACAAGGCAAAGAAAGGTTACGTGGTTGTCCGAGTACGTGTAAAGAGAGGAAAACGCAAACGTATCAAGATGCTTAGAGGAAGGAAACCGTCAAAGACGGGTCGTTTCTTCTCAAGACACAAATCACTTCAACTAATTGCTGAAGAGAGAGCTTCCAGAGCATTCAGAAACCTTGAAGTTCTTAACTCATACTTTGTTGGTTCTGACGGTATGCTCAAATTTTTTGAAATTATTCTAGTCGACACTAAACTCACGGGTCTGACTCTACCAAAAGGACGTGTATTTAGAGGTATGACAAGGTTAGGAAGGAAGACAAGGGGCCTTTATGCCTAAATCGAAATTTGCTGATATCGTTTCCTTTAATTTTGAAAAATTTAATCAATACGGCTTCTCTTCTGTTCAGGTAATCGGTAAAGACATTCACATCTATTCTCCGACCGACAGAATAACGAAGAAACCGGCAATTTCCAAATCAGACAACCCGGAGGAACTGAAAAGAACTGCTAGGTTCTTTGACCTTCTCTACCTAACAACATATGAAACGGACGTTGCATTTCTTGCTGCTGCACATGATAAAGAAAAACCAGTGCTCATTGCACTTTCAGATATCTTTGAAAAAGAAGGATTGCAGAGAGCAGTCACAATCAATCGGATAAGCAGGTTCATAAAATTCTGCAAATCTTACAAAGTTGCAATACGTGTTGCAACTTTAGCTAAAAACGAAATAAACGTAAGAACTCCTGAAGAAATTGTTGCAATTTGTTCTCTTGTAGATCCTGACAATAAAGAGACATTAAAGTCAATTCGGCCTAATGTCTAACATGTGCCTTAACTTTTGATTTTTCTACTTCTTCGAATGACTTCTTAAGTAGCATTGTTTCTAACTGTAATAATAATTGCACTTTTTCATTTTCTTCATCCAGACTATACAAAATTGCTCTACCTATAGTTCTGGTGTGTTTGACTATTCCCTCTGTTATTAATTTTGGAAGTATTTTATAAAGCGTAGGTCTTGCTATATCGCAACCTTCTGCTATATCCTTTTTGGTGTAATCTGTCCCCTTTCCTTCTATAAGAAAATCTATGACTCTGTTCTCTACAGAATATCCTATAACTTCCAACAATGGTGATTTTTCCATTATTACTTTACAACCTATAGCTATATAAATATTTACATCGATGTAAACAAATGGATAATGAAGACCGACTCCGTTCACAACTTTTATTTTCACTTGCTAGAAAACGCAAATGGGGCGGAAGTCATACAGCGTATGAAAATATTTTCAAAGTATTCAAGTCACAATCATTAGGAAAACATGGGCTAGCTCTAGCTAAAGACTTAGCTGAAAAACTAATAAAAGAGAGATTTATTCTTAGAAAACCAACACATTATGGTACACAGGTGTCGCTGAATCCAGAAAAATCACAAGAAATAAAGAAACTAATAAAAGAACAGCTTGGATTTGATATCTAAGAAAAGGGAGCTAATGAAAGCAACTCTAAAAGAAAAATGGCGTTATATTACAATAAAAGTCCACTGTGAACATTCGTTCACTAAAGAACAGTTTGAACGAGGTCTAACGGCTGCTTTACTCAAACTCGTTGGTGAAATTGGCTATTCACAGATTATTGCTAGAGTTATTACTTTCGATAAAGATTTGGCCATTATCAGAGTGAGAAGGGATGCTATTGAACTTGCTAAACAAGCTCTTCCTATTATCACCAATCTAGATAATGTACCAGTTCATCTACAAACAACATATACCTCGGGAACAATACGAAAAAGCAAAACAAAAGCAAAAAGTAGTATAAGCTAAACATAAATGATTGAGAGATAATCAATAAATAAGTGTTTAGACTACTAGTTTAATGAAACACGAAGGACTAAGAAAAAAACTTATTACAATTTCAGTCATTCCTATTTTGGCATTAGCTTCGAGTGGCAAAGGGTGGGCAAACGTTAAACATTTAAAAAGCGGAAGCGAGGATATAATACAGAGAAGTATGGCTGATAAAATGCCTGCACAAAAAGAAAGATTAACGGTCCCGGTTAAAGAGATCAGAGACCCTAAACAGATAGAGCAAGTTCAGAAGGCACTCAATGCCATACTTAGCAAAACAATTGAAATTGATGGTAAACTCAGTCCAGACACTCGCAGTGCTATTTATGATTACCAGAAAAGTGTTTCACTTAAACCTACAGGTATTTTGACACCTGAAACACTTGCTAAACTAATGGAAGAATCGCCAATTAAAATTATTGGCAAAACTGATTTTGAAAATTTATTTGGAGCTTATAAGGATATCGAGAATGATCCTACTAATCTCGAAAAAAGGAAATTATTCAAAGCACAATATGATGAAATAAGAAGAAAATTCACAGGAAACCAAGAATATAATCAAGAATTTAAAGAATATTTTATCTCCGCAGCCAATTATGATGCACGAATAAGTAAGATCGATGAAACGATTGCATGGATTAAAGAAGCAGATAATGCAGCAAGAGACCTAAATAGAAAAAGATTTGATACTGCTGTAGAAAAACTATTTTATTCGAAAGCAAATTATAGAATGTATGAAGAAACTTTAGTTGACATAAAGAAAAAGGATTACACCTCTGCTATTGAAAAAATGAAAAAATTTGAAGAAAACGAATTGTCTTTTCTTGTAATGAAATCCCTCCACGGTATTGATGAAGCAGGAATACCTGCACTGGTAAGATGGGAACAGATACTTGAGGATAAGGAATTCAAAGTAAAGAGGGAGGAATTTCTTTCAAATAAAGAATATGTGCTTAATTTACCCGATCTAGATCTAAGGGCACAATACTACTTTTTTACAATTACCAAACCGATAATGGAACAGACAAAAACATGGAATGCTACAGAAATTAATAGAATTGCTAAAAATTTGCCGATTATTGATGAGGCAGGCCGGATTGATTTTTTCAATTCTGCACTTCCTGCAATGATAAAATATAATCCATCAAATTATGAACCAATGATTTTAACTGTTGGAACGTTAGATAATCAAATTAGGGAATTAACCCTCAATGTAACTGAACAGAATGAAAATATACGCGATTTCTATCGAAATAAAGTAATCAAAGCTATTGAAAACGTGAACAAATCATTTGCAACTGCAATGGCAGAAGAAATGAAACGAGAACCTGGAAGAGAAGAAATGTTTGCTATTCTCCCTGAGACAGAAAGACGAAGGGCAGCAATTTTGGGTGTTCCTACAATAGGACTCAAAGACCTGTGGGTTCCTTACACCTACTATCCGTATCTGGTTGATTTAACCTATTTCAGTGCGCTTAGTGTACTTAGATTAACCGAAGCAATACCTCGAGTATACGAACCACCAGTTAGACCGATCACATGGAATGCAGTATACTCAGTTACAGATGTATTGACAAAAATGATTGACGAGTATAAAGAAAAGAAAGTAGAACGTATTAGATTAACCGATGGTACAGTCGCATATCGAAGAGACTGGTTAGAAAATGCATCTAAACTTGCAACCGATAAAGAAACTAAAGATGCATTTGAACTTGCTCTACTCTCACCAACTTCAAAACTAAAACTTGGTGGAGAGGTAACAACTAAAGAATTTGTTAGAATAACAAATAATGAAACACAAAGCAAGGTAGAACGTGCACTAGATCGATTCAATGCAGAAGCTGTAAATATACATAATTTGAAGAACTTGAAAGTTGACTTCAAGAATGAGGAATTTGTTAATGCGTATTTGGATCTTTACGTTCCTAAGCACAATAATGTATCGACTATTTATTTGAAAGATGAAAAGGCCAAGACATACAGCTCTAGAACTTATGTTAAAGTTGGAGAAAAATGGGTTAACACATTTTTTGAACAGAACATACCTGAAGCAAAGATAAACGAAAGGTATGCGCGTTATTATGATTGGACTAGCGATGTGCGAATGAGACTGGACGGAGAAAAGTTTACGGGATTTATGGCTTCAACAAAAGTTATGAACCACACATCTATAGCAGCGCTAATGGATGGAAATCCGTTGAAAGTTAAGGAATTGGACAAAATAGATAAACGAGATATAGCACTTGGTTTAGTTCAAGAGATAGGCGATATACACCTCAGGAGCAAAATCTTCAGTATTAGCGGAGATCTTGAGCTTGCACCCGGCTTAATCTATGCAAAGGAAGGCAAAGGCGTTGAGATTATTGGTGCAAGAAGATTTGAGGAAAGAGGACGCACGTCTTCGGCACTTAGATGGCTTGGAAACAAGGGATATCTAGAAACAGATTATTTCCAAGATCTTGCTACTAGTGAATATATGGGGAGCTTGCACCTCTCAAAAGACAGAAAAGAAAGAGAACGTTTCGCTGGTTTCTTGCTAGGTACGGCAATAGCTAGAGATAGGAATATTGATAGAAATATCATTGGATCCATAGACTTCGTACAATTCGAAAAGGACGCAACTGGAGCAGTTAGGCTTGATGAAAAAGACAATCCGATAGTTAAAAAAGGATCTGAAAGAAAACTGCAGACTTCTTTCGCAGAACCAATAAAGATGGCGACTGTGAAGTATATTGGAACAAACACATTGCTTGAAGGTGCAGATTCTGAACAAACCCGTTTGATTAATGGAGAAGTAACGCATAGAGGATATGGTGCAGGTGGCCTTTATGCTGAAGCATTTAAGCAGATATTCAAAGAACACACTGAAGAATATACTGAACCTAAACGATATTCTGGTGCAGGACTTCGTATTCCTTTCAGCACTATTATGACTCTAGGCAGAATGAGTGTAATAGAAGGATCTCATAATGGATACGGATGGGTCACTGGATCAGGATTCTTTCCAAATTCCCTACTTGGATTTATCGTTCTGTCCACAGGAGAAAAAACAAGTTCGGCAATAAAAAACGATACGGATGTAAAATGGAATATTGGAACATGGGCAAGATTTGCGTCTGATAAATACTTTTTCGTAGCTTATGATGAAAATAATAAAAGAACGGCGATTGCAGACAACAGTAGAGTGCTTATGCGAGCAGGTTTAGGATGGTATTCAATAAAAGAAAACAACGGAACACCGACTGTTTATGAATTCAAATTCTCAGGAGAACACAGATCTGATTCATTATACGTTGGAGAAGGAATAAAAATAACCCAGACAACCTTCAATTTAGATACTAAGAAAAGTAAAGGTCCTTGGCAATTCCAAGGGATCTTAAGCTTAGGAAGAACTTCAACCGCAACTGGCGAATCTAGTTCAGTTACTGGAACTTTTTCCGCAAAAATCAATTTCGGTTATAAATTTTAGTATAGAGTAGACAACTTAACCGTAGAAAGCAATAAAAAGTTGAAAAAAGAACGGATGGAAGAGTAATATGGCAAAAAACGAAATTAATCAAGCAATTGAAAGTGTTGACAAAGCAATAAAGCTATATGGAAGACCCAAGTATACAGCTGAAGAAGTTAAGAAAACTATTTCTAAATGTATTGAAATCCCAATAAACGATCTTCTTGAAGGGATTAACCAATATGTTGAAACTCAAGGAAAAACTGCAACTTATTACGCACTACTTAGTGTGGCAAATTGGAAAACAAATGTACTAGGTGAAAAAGCACTTACAGCCGATCAAAAAAAGGAACTTGGAACAGTTATACCCGTTATTAAGAAGAGTGATATAGAGAATTTTATTGAAATGCTGGTTCGAAGAATCCCTGAGAATATAGCAGAAGCAGAATCCAAAAAAGAAAAAATACTTGTCGCTGGGGCAAAGATCTTGACAGAGGTAAAAATAGATCTAGAAAACCAAAAGAAAAGGATTGATGCTGTTGAAAAAAGTAATAAGATGATGTATAAAGTACTGACACAATGGGGAGAAAATATTGACAAAAGCATTTCCAACTTAGCAGAAGTCGTTAAGGGAAACACTGTTTTTAGATTAGCTTACTCTCCGGAAGGAGTTAACAAAAGCTATACGGAAAATATGAAAAAATTAGACCAGATTTTATCAACCGCTAAAGGTCCGACTAAATTGATGGGAATAAAAATAAGAAAAGGAGAACAAGAGATAATAAACGAAATAACCAAAAATCTAAGAGCAATGGATAAATTTCTGACATATTCAGAAAAATTGGCGATGAATGGCTTTCTTGGCAGGTACCTAAGTGCAGATCTTGGAAGAAAAGACTTTGTAGAACTGAATAAATATCTTAAAAAACGATCTGAAGAAATACACGCGGCACTTCCAAAGAAAATTGTAATTAGATAATAAGAATAGGCACTAATTCTACTTGACCTGATGAACTAAACCAAAAGGTATAAATAGGTCTTATGATGCATATCTCTATGGTAGCAGACACAGCAACACGTTCTTTGCAAAAGGTATCCGCGTGGGCATTTAAGAATGAACAACACTACGTTGCAATAGGCGATACAAAGAATACACTTTATATCAGAGCCCCTAGTTTACAGGTAGAAGGTAAGCTCATTCATGATAGAGAAACTGGATTTTTTGACTGGCAATCACAGTCAGTTATAATGACTCAATTTTCACAAACACCTGATAAAAATGAGATAACTGCAACATTCAGAACTTTAAAACAAGAAATAAAATACCGTGCAAATAACCTCACATATGAATGCGAACTTATAGTAAACAATCATAAAGCAAGGGCTTATCTTGATCAGGAAATTAAAACGTTTTTTATTGAACCAGTTATTAAAGTAGACTAATTTGGGAGGGATATAATGGGAATATTAGGACAAGAACCAGAACAAACGCAAGAAACAGGAAATGTTAATCAAAAGTTAGGATCAAAAATGATGGCTCATGTTAAAGCTCATTGGACACGCTATGCAGTTGGGACTTTAGCTTTAGGTATTGGTGCGGGACTTTTGTACATTGGTGCGAATGCTGCGCTTAACTCTTATAAAAATAAGATTAAAACAGAAATGAGAAAAGAAAACGATAAAATACTTCAAGCAGAAACTGAAAAAATAAATAAAAAAACTACGGAATTAACGACAGAACTAACAATACAAAAAGAATTAACTAATAACGCTACAGCCCAGATAACAAATAAAATAGCGTTACTGAAGAGAAATACTGACAAAAAGTTCAAGAACTACTCTACACACGATGAGCTAGTCTCAAAAATCTCTTCAGCTATTGCAGTATATAACCAGATGCATAAGGATGAATTCCACGAAGGAATAGATATTACAGGAGTGGAATTTGGACCAAAAAGGAAATGGTATAAACCAAATACTTGGAGAAAGAGAACAATACACGTAGATATGACCCAACCATCTGCAGAAAAAAAATCAGATACAACAGCCACTCCAAATCCTGAAGCAAAGAAAGAATCGGAATGGAAGTTTTTCCCAGGCACTAAATAAAAATAAAAAACTATCTGATCACATATACTCTTACATGACTAGTTGGAGCGTGAATGATTAGCAGATGGAAACTATTTCGTCCAAAAAACAAGGTATCATAGAAAATAAAAATGGAAACACAAATGTAAACGAAGCTCTAAATTTAAAACCGAGAACTGATGAATTCTGGAAAAAAGTTAAGGGACCGGCCCTTAATCAGCTCTTATTTGATAAAGCGGAAACATCATCAGAAACTTTACGGAAAGCACTTAGCACCTCTATTGAACGTTCTCCACTTAAAAAATACTTGAATTACTATTCTAGAATTGATGAGTTAATTGCACTTACTGAAGAAAAAACAATCGCAGCTATAACGGCTGACAAGGGAATAAAGCCCAAAGTCAAATCTTCTTTAGACGAGATCTGTCGTATAATAAAAATCGCGCTCGAAGAATGTGAAAAATTCAAACAAACTAAACAAGTCTGAAAACTCTTGTCTTTCCTTTTGGTTTGACTTCTATTTCCTCAGCTACAATAATCCCACTTTTGATCATCCTATCCAGATAGTCACGCACAACTCGCTCAGTTGCCTTTCCCTCAAGAAGTTTGTAGACTTGGCCGCTTGTTTTAGGCCCTTCAAGTAATGCAGTTACAACTGCTTGCTCAATTTCTGACATTTCACTAATCTTCCGTTCCGCTTTAGTTACAACAGTCCTATCGATTACAGATCTAACGTGATCTACAGCAACTTTAGCACTGTCTGTTTTTTCCGCCTCCAATCCTGCTGCACGAAGCAAGGAGATGGCTATTCGGGCATCTCCACCATGTCTGGCTGCATGTGCTGCACAAAGAGCAATTGCATCCTGATCAACCACAGCTGGATGGAAAGCTAGCTTTACTCTTTCCCGCAGGATATCTTTGAGCTCTACTGACTTGTATCGTTCAAACTCCATTCTCCGTTGGGCTAAGGAACTTCTTATCCTGTCATCAACCTTAGCAATAAATTCTGTATCGTTGGTAATGCCGATCAAAACAACTTTTGCTTTACCGAGCTCTTCTGATCTAGAGAAACGGTAAAGTGTTGCACCTCCACCCTGAGCAACCAGTCTATCAACTTCGTCAAGAACCAGGATGGCTATTTTCTCCTGTTTGGCCAGAACTTCAAAAATACGATCTGCCATCTCATCTGGAGCCAAACCGCGTCTTGGCATGGCAATCTTCAACGAGTTGACGATTTCTGAAAGAATTGCTGTATCACTGCTTGCTTGCCAACAATTGACATATACCAAATGGACACGTTTAGTGAAATCAGTTAACTGATTAAGAACGTATTTGACACTGCTAGTCTTTCCAGTTCCTGGTGGGCCTGCAATTAAAACATTCTCTGGCTTCCTCCCTTCTGCAGCAACTTTTAGAATATCAGCAAGATCCCTAAGCTCTTTGTCCCTATGTTGCAGCTGGTCTGGAAAGTAGGATGGATCAAGAACTGACTCATTTTTGAATATCCTTGAACCTCCTTCATGAAAAAGCTTCATAGAACAAAGATTAAATTTGACGTTAAAAATCTTTATGTTAATTTCGTAAGCTATTTAAGGGTCAAACAAGTATATTAATGATGTCAGAAAAGATAATCACAAAACAGAATACAGACCATAAACTACTCGACTATTACCGTAACATACTTACCAAAGTTGAACCTATTTACAAAGTTTTAGGTTTTGATCTTGATGGAACCATATTAGACACTAAACACAATTCTTATCTTACAGGGATGGCCGCCTTCAGAAAGCTTGGGCTGAATGAATGCACAGAAGAAGAATGGCATGCTGCATTTGACCTTGAAAATAACTTCGAAAAAATGCATAGGACACTGGGTGTGCCAGGGAAATATTATAAAGGAACTAATAGTATTTTTTCAAAGTATTGGGCTGAAGAACGTGAAAAACTTGAGGATGAAACTGTCCCGGGCATAATATTAGGTATCGAAGAGACACTGGAACTGATTAAATCGATTAAAGGTATAGAAAGGATGTGTGTTATAAGTGTTGGAAACAGTAAACGCCCAGAACGACTACTCTCCGCACATGGATTAACTAGATACTTTGATGATATATTCGCAGATTCAATTGATAAAACAAATTCACTTAAAGAACTTAACAAAAATGGATCGCGCGCTATATATTTTAGTGATGTTAGCTTTGATGGGTATGCCTGTAAAAAGAGCGGAGTGCAATTTGGATTAGTAGTAGATTATGAACATGGTTATGAACCTAAGGAAACAATAGATAGATACATCATAGAAGATAAGGAGGTTATTCCGGTTGATGGTTTTCGTAATATTCCTTCTGCATTAGTAGATTGGGTCTCAATGACCTGTTAGAACTAGTAAAGATTAAAAAGAACTGTGGACAAACGATAGTATGGCTGAAAAAATACAAATGAGTACACCTGCAGGTTCAGCAGGAATCTTTAGGTTCTATGACGCAGAAGGCGGTGGAATAAAGATAGAGCCTTCACATGTGATCATTGTTACTGTTGTTTTCGTTCTTGGCATTTTGATCTTGAGATACGTCAGGTAAACATGCAAGCTCGTGAAGCGATGAGGATATTTCCTCCTTTTCTTTCTCCTCTTTAACACTCAATAGCTTTCTTACATAATTATCGTATGCTGTTTTCTGGATTGGATCAAAACCAGTAAATACAATTCCGTACTTGAAATTACCGTTTAGCTGCTGCACTTGTTTAACAGAACCCAGGCCTGCAATCGCCAAAACCTGATCAGACTGTATTCTAAAAGAGTTGTCTGGAGGGATAATACTAATGATAGAGATGTTTGAATTTTTCAATAATATTTTTGAAGTGATGATAGAAATTCCGCTAAAGCTTATGTCTTGTGTAATTCCATGTTCCTCGGAATTTTTGTAGGAAAACCCGACATCGAGTTTTGCTTCCACTCGTTGCTCTTTTCTCAGTTCTTTGTAGGACAATTCAAGGAAAAATGCATTAAAAGAATCAATAATTTCTTTTGATACCGCATTCTTGAACCTAAATAAAGATAAAAAGCGAGTTTCTGGAGACTGAAGAAACTTTTCACGTGTTTTGATTATCCCACAGTGAGATGCCCAAGTAAGACTCTTAGGAAAACTGAAGTGTAATTGACCGCCCACCGTATCTTGAAAGTCTAGATAAGAGGAGAGAATGCATGCGTATCCCCAGGTGTATTCCCCTTTGTACTTTCCTGCATCGACAATTATTACCTTTTTAGGATTATCTATCTCGAATTTTGCTTTCTTTAAACCTCTATTGGCAAAAGCCCGTTCGATTTGTAGAGTTGTAGCAAATTTTAATTCGGGAGAAACAGAGGGAATGGAAGGAGGAGTCTGAGTGATTTGATTCGAACTAACTTTTGGCTTAGAAAATCCAAACATAGGCTCACTAATCTGCTAAGATAAATGTACCTTTCCTTTTTTCAATTACTAACCCTTCCTCATTCATAAATGTCAAAAGAGCAGTTGTGCCCTGCTTATCTAGCTCAACTGCCTCAGCTATTTTGTCAACAGATTTACTGCCTGATTTCAACGCAGACCTTATTTTAGGTTCATATTTTATCACAAATGAATGCTTGACGATGTAATATTTTCTGTCAAAACCTCGGATACCAATAATCTCTTTTTTCTTAACGTTGCTAGCAAGCTGGTCAGAGAGACGTCTTGCATCTGATTCGTTTTCAGCAATTATGTAACCGAACTTTTCAAGTTTTTCAAGTGGCATCAACTCTCGAACTTCTTCCTTTACTTTTTTCACTTCCTTATCAGAACCTACGGTTTTATTTCCGACAGAAATAGGCACATTTCTGCCCTGCAGAAATTGCGTTCCCGAACCTGTCTTTTTTACTTCGTCGATTTTTTCAGACGTCGTTCCTTTAGTCTGGATTAGATATTGGTTATACACGAAATCTTTGATGTTATACACTCCTTTCGGATACTTTGATCCTTTGAAAATATTGACAAAATTCTTAGCTAACAGCTCACTCAATGCTTTTCGTTCACCAGCTGTTAACTGCTTGTTGACAGATTCTGGGATCCTCTGCTCAAATCTAAAGGATAATAGCTTTGAAAGGATCATTATGTCCTGGTCTGACAACTTTGGAGCATCTGCTTCTTTTGAAAGTTCTAATGAGATTACACCTGGCTTTGATTCGTATATCTTTAGGTTGCTTCCTTCCTTTATACCAAGCTTAACTGCCAATTCTGAAGGAATGCTTACAATAAGTCGGTTGTCTATTTTAGAAACTTTCAATACATCAAACTCCAATTTGAAGTAATTATTTATGTTGTTTAGCCTTTACTTTAACAGTTATTTTTGCTGAATCAGACTCTGCAATGGCACGTTCTAATTTAAACAGTTCTTTAACGACAGGATTCTCTTTGTTTATAGTATATAGTTTAGTTTTCCCGTATTCCTTTGTTTTTGCAACAATTCCCTCTTTTTCTAGATTACCCCAGTACTTGTAAAAGGTAGCTTTTGCTATCCCTGAACCTTCTATTATTTCTTTTTTAGAATAATCAAAAAGGTAGTTATCCATCAAAAAGTCTATGATCCGTAGTTCTGGGCTGTCACCTAAATATCTTAATAACAATGATTTATTTTCCATAGTAAAACTTATTCTGCTAAGTTTATAAATCTAACCTTTGATAAGACTAATAAGTGAACCTTATGGTATCAGAAGATGAACTTAAAGGATTAATCTTATTTAAATTAAACCGCAAGGGTAAATGGGGACATTCGCACATTCCATTTGACAAAATAACAAGGTTTGTTCCTTCACATCTTAGAGGAACTGTGAAAGAAATAACCCAGCAACTGATAAAGGACGGATTGATTATATCGAAACCAACTTTTTATGGACTTGAAATTTCATTAAATAATAGTAGAAAATCTGAAATCGATGGACTGATTAAAAAATTTGGACCTAGATTATGAAACCTCTTCAATTCAATATGTCTTAAGCTTTACTTCCCTCACTGAACCATCAGGTTTCTCTTCTTCAAATATCTGCGCACTGAAAGTGGAAATTTCTACTTTGCCTTCCTGCCACGCATAACTTGGTAGGCCCGCATGAATGCAAAGACGTGAAAGAAATTCCTCTTCGTTCCATCCATTTTCAACTGCCACTTGTGGAAGAAGGCGTGCAACATGTCGCCCTGCCTGAGCGATAAGACCGTCTCTGCCAATAACAATCTGCTTAACAAGTGATTTTGGCTCTCTTGCAGTTATTTTCTTTGGCTCTGAAGTTATAGTTATTCGAATTACAATTTTTTCTAACTCTTCGTATTTAATTTCAGGAAAACGCATATCACCGACAGCTGTACCGATCGCTGCACGGATAATAGTATACGCAAGTGGATTTTCTGGATAAGGAAAACCAATATAACCACGAATCTCGTGTGTAGGATAAGTTTCTAACGTTAGGAATACTCCTTTTGTCTGAAGAAAGCTTTCTGGAAGACCGGCAGGTGGTTCTATCTCTCTGCCGTCTATAAGATAGGTCTTCATTGCATCCCTTGCCAGCCTTACCAGCTGTGTCGCATCTACAAGCGTTAGGTCAAAATTCGAATTTTCCATGATCAAGAATTGTTGTAAAGATTATAACTATTGCGGTAAATCTCAGCTTTTTATTTGGAAGGTCCCACCGCACACATTTATAAATCTATATAAAGAACTATATATAGATTATATGTCCTACAAACTAATAAGTATTCCGGAGGAATTGTACAAGAAACTTGCGACGTTGAAGAGTGGGAAGGAATCCTTTGCTTCAGTAATTGGACGCTTGATTTCTAAAGAAAAACCCGAATTAAAAGAATTTTTTGGAGCTTGGAAGGATATGGATAAGGACGAAGAGAAGAAATTTCTCAAGCAATTAAAGAAAGTGTGGAGTAGTAAATATGAGATGCCTAGACTCTGACATCCTGATCTCATTATTGAGGGGAGATAAGGAAGCAGAAAAAGTTATAGACCGCCTTGACAAAGAAGGAGTTGCTATTACTGCAGTCAATTCATTTGAATTATCCCTAGGTTGCTTTCTTTCTAATAAACCAGAACGGATCGAAGTTGTAAAACGATTAATTAATTCTTATATATTCTTAAATTTCGAAAAAGATGCCTCGATAATGGCTGGAAAAATTGTTGCAAGATTAGAAAAAAAAGGTCAAAGGATTGACTGGAGAGATTGTATGATCGCTGCAATTGCGATAGTAAATGGTTCATCGATAATAACTAGGAACGTAAAAGATTTTTCTAGAATAGAGGGTCTCAAAATTGAAAGATGGTAAGTTAATGTACAACATCGTAAACTATAAAAAAGTAAAATCTGTACAAACCAGGAGAGTATGAGATATATCAATCACAACTACATGAGAAAAAGACGTAGAGAAGCAGAACATAAACAATCTTTGAAACATACTCACAATAGAACAGGACATGAAGCAACTAAAAATGAATCAATACAAACTACGCCTAAACCGTCTATCTCTAATTTGAATAGCAGTCTAAGAGTTTATCTCATAGCTACAAAAACGGCAGTGCAACAATTGATAGGGGAAGATAGAAAAACGTTGGAGCAACAGGTAATTGAACTTGGAAGAAGGATTAACGACGCGTTTAACGGAATAGATATGAACGCTTATAGACTAGATACCAAAAAACGGCAAGAAATTGATGTGTTGATCGCAGAAATTGATGCAATTAATGATCTAACACTAGAAAGAATAAATGACCAAGAAAGAAAAAAGTATTTCGAAGATATGCTGAAACGAACCAAAGAACGCGTGACATCAATAATGAACAGCTTGCAAATTCAGGTTTAACTGTATCAGGGAGGGATGAAGATAATCCCACTTTCAAATGACAGCGCTTGGCAGACAAGCTGAATCTTTAAATACTCTTCCTACATCATTATCTTGTCAACGGCCACAGGAGCCTGGAAATACCGATACCCATTCCGAACATCGAAGTCAAGCAGGTTCACGATGCCATTGGTACTGCCCTGACGGGCGGGAAGGTGCATTGCTGTTGACATTATATTTATAACATATAATTGTCAAGATCTATTTTGACAGTTGATAACATGTTTTTTGGACTTGAAAAAAAAGATCTGCTTTATTTAGCGATTCTGATCGGACTAACCTTTACGCTTCTAACAATTTTCAAGGATACATCGATTCTTGGTTATCAAAGACTTGCGGAACTAAAATTGCAAGGCAGACTTCCAACAATTGATATGACCTACTTCCCGGTTTTTCTTGGATTAGCAATACTAATTTTCTTTTACCTGTTGACCAGAATATTGCTGAAATACTCTCCATTCAGTGTCTTTTCGGCGTCATTACTATTCGTAACGGCTAAAGCATTTACCAATAACTTTGCAGCAGGAAACGTATCTGAACCTGTATTGCTTTTCTTTGGTCAGCTCATTTCGCCGATGCTAGACATATCCGTAACGAAGTTTGGTGACATTCTATTCCTTTTGCCTACTTCGCTTTTTGCAATGTATATTTTACTTACTAAAAAAGGTGAAAAAAGTAAAATGGAGATAGGATTAATTGTAATATCGTTCCTGTTCTCGCTTATTTACCCTTTATTGGCCTTGCCGTTTTTAGCCGTTCTTTCAGCACATTTCTTCAACTCTTATAATGAAAGAAAAACTAAAGATGAAATGCTGATTGGGGGATTACTTACTGCTGCAATTATCACACATCTGCTTGGATTTACAGTTCAGAAACTAGTAATTTCAATATTGGCTGGAGCATTGATGGGAGTAGTCATCTACACGCTTGAATTCAGAAAGAAACTAAATATTGGCCTTTTGCTGCTGTTGTTCTTCCTTTCATTCCAGGCGTCAACGATAAATCTTGTTTCAACTGAAAAATTAGATTCTGAGACAACAAACGCGCTTGCTCAACTGAAAGGACTTGATCAAAATGCAAGGATTACTGTAGTTTCACCTTACTTAGACAACACAACTGCTCCGGCATTTATCATTGCAGATAAACAGATATTAAACCATTCAAATGGCTTTACATTTCTATTCGCAGCACCTTCTTCCACTTTACCAAAATTCGATTATCTCTTGCTTGATACCTTAGCACTTGATGATCCGAAGAGGATCGCATCTGCTATCGGCACAACGCCAAGTTTTGAATCGTTTATTTATGTTCAAACAGTGAAAGAAAATGCAACAACCTTCCTTGTATTTTATTCTACAAAGAACTTCCTAGCACTACCAGTAGACAGTCGAGGGGCTGTAATTGGAGACGTAGTCAATCTAGGGGGCCAGCAGGAAAGCCTTTCACGATTTATGCACTTTATAGCAAAAGATACTCGATACACCAGATTCATACATCCAAGATCAGATACAAACTTGAATATGTTCAAACTTATTTTCCCTGACAACTTCGGAACGTTTGACCAATTCAATGTCACACAAATTTGGGAATCAAATAGCTCACGAATGAGGCTGTATAAAATAAATTGAATATAGTACTACGTTATCAAATTATTTTTTCTTCTTTTTATCTCTTTCCTGCTTATCTTTTTCCTCCTTTTCTTTTCTCTTTGCCTCTTCGAGTTCTTTATTGTACGTAGTTCCTCTAGCAGTTTCAGAACCCCCGCTAACAGTTATACCAAATTCACTTCCTTCCTGAAGCGGAGGACCTATCTTAGGTGGTGGTTCCTGCTCTAGTTGTTTTTCTGGAGGTTTTTCTTTAGGTTGAACTAGCTGTTTCTTCTTTTCAGGCGAAGGAACTTTTGGTTTTTCTTCTGTTTTTGCTCCGACTATAGTAACTCCGAGTACCTCTTCTTTGTTTGCACCAACTTCCACTACCTCCGCGTGTTTTTCGGGCGGGACTGAACTTGGAGCGCCGCTGACTTCGAAAACCTTTTCTTTTTCAGATATGCCTCCAAGTATTTTGACTAAACCGGGATAATAAACCAATTTTTTCTCAGCCTCTTCAATTTTACTA
>CAYHPR010000002.1:0-99736 GCA_964358895.1 Microcaldota archaeon | reverse complement strand
CTGCTTTGTTAAAATGCTCAGTGTTTAACGTAAAAATTTCTTCCTTATCCATTTCTCTTGCAAGATCCTTTAGGACATCGCCCAAAAACTCGTTCGCTGCAAGTTTGACTTCTGCCCTTATCTGGTGCGGTTTTGTCAAATTCTCTTTAATGATGCGAACTACACGCGCTGTTGGAAATGGTAAACGCTCATCTTCTTCCGGTGCAAGTTCTTCTTCTATCGCCTCAATTTTCTCTTCGTCAACCATTAGATCCCTCGTTATAATTGCCTTACAAATATGTTTTATACTATAGATATACTCTAGAGATAATATAGATCGCAATAGGTTTTAATACCTTCTTTTACGTCGCTGTTTCGTCGCTATGCTACCGTTTATAAACTCTTTTCAGCTTCTTAAAACATGGCACAGATTATTGGAAAACAAATTTTTGAAACAGACGAAAAGATTATACATGAATTAGTTGAAAGAGGCTTCGGACAAAAAATCAATGACAAACCTGGCCAGCTATTGCTGTCTAAAATTGAAGCATTGTATCTGCTGAACAAAAAAAAGATTGAGGTAAAAAAAGGAAAAACAAATCTGACATTTGAAATGCTCCTAAAGCTTTGGGAAAAAAATGAAAAAGAATTGAGTGAGCTATTACAGATCTATACAGATTTAAGGTCGAAAAACTACATAGTAAGAACTGGATACAACCAGGAATCGGAAGCTTATTTCAGAGTATACGAGAAAGGAATGAGACCTGGCGAATCACATAGTACCTGGCTTGTAAAACTGATAGATGAAAAAGAATTGATCAAAATTAAAAAGATTTCAAAAGAAATAAATATTGCTCATTCACTAAGAAAAAAAATATTATGGGCAATAATTGATCCAAAAGATCAAATAACTTATTATAAACTTGAAAAAATGTCTCTATAACGCCGGTTTAACGACTGGTTTATAAATATTTCCACTTAATGATCATCGGTGAACTTAATGGCAGATGAAGAAAATTGGGGAGATGACGAAGAGGAAGATTGGACTGATGAAGAAGAGGGAGAAGGAGGAGAAGAGGAAGGAGATGACGATTTAGGAGAATAATCTTCTTGATTCGCATCATTCGTATCTGTTTCTATTCTTTCTAGTAATTTGGGTTTTTTTGGACCCTCTCTTCTTAACAAGGATATCGAAACTCCGGACAATATTAAAATAATTGAGCCTGCAGCTAAAACGGTCCAGTCAAAGCCAGTTCTTGATGGATCTGTAGAATTTTTGACGTCCTTCACTTTTCCGGATGCAAACTCAGTGTATAATAGTGAATCCAAAAAATTTCCACCGTCCAATGCGCTTTTAGCACGGTATAGCTGGGTAGACAATGCTTCTAATTTAGCGCGGTCGTCTTTACTTGAATTTTTCAATTGCTCATTGAAAAGAATGCGAGTAGTTTCGATTGCATTTTTAGCTTCTGATGATAGGATCTGCTCAGCATTTTCTAAGGACGAGAGTTCGGAGTCTACTGAAGATAGTTTGTCTTTAAGATCTTTGTAGGTCTCCAAATTCTCTAATATTTTATCTTTGTTGGTGGTGTCGTAAACTGCAGAAATTGCTTCGATTTCTTTTATTTCCTTATCTATTTTTTTGATCTTATTTTCTATGTCTGTAACATCAAAAGCCAGATGGTTTCCTAGATTATCATTGCTAATTTTGATTGCTGCAATGTGCTTATCTCGTTCTTTTTTCCACTTTCCGACCGTCTGCTTAGCACCTGACAATGTAGAGATAGCTTCCTTAACTACCGACTCACTTTCATTTTTTATCTCGCGGTTTAGTTTGCCTATATTTGTAGTTACGTTTTCTAAAGTCGACATACCTAAGAAGAAGGACCTGTTCTCCAAAAGTTTAGGCACCTGCAATAGCGAGGTTCTTAGCTCATCGAACTTATTGTAATAATATTCAATATTCGGTGAATTTGTTCCGTTTTTTGAATTTTGAACTACTTTAGTCAACTCAGTACCTAACATATTTATCTCATCGGATGCTTCTTTTTGCTTCTTGTAGAATAAATCACTTAGAGTATCGTCTTCGACAAGTTTTTCTAGAGACTTGACAACTGCCAATGCATCAGAGATTTTATTCGATGCTATTAAACTGTTAAATTCCCGACTCTTAGAATCAAACTCTGAAAATTTCTTTGAAATGTCTGAAGATAATTCAGTAGTTAGCGAAGAATTTCTGAACTCTTTAGTTAGTTTCTCGAATTCGAATCTAAGATTGTCGAATGTATCGTTGACATTGCTGAACCGATTAAGAATGGATTCACGCTGAACTACTAGATTCTTCTCCGAATCAATGGTCTTCTGTGCTTTTTGTAAGAGTTCAATAGCTGCATCTAGCTTATTTTGTCTTATTTTATCATCTGCTTGTGTGATAAAACTAGACACGTCGACATTTTCATGTTTAGAATAGTTTGAGGTCTCTTCCATAAGTTTATTAACAAAATCAAATAACTGAGAAACTTCGTAAGTTACTGAAAACATTTGATCCTGATCCGTTAATAGTTTAATCTTCCATTGAGCGAGGTATCTATCTCCAGATCTAAAAAAAGTAAAGCCCTGGGCAGGAACCCCGGTAGGCTCATAAATTTTTATGCTGTTATTAGCGATATTTGCTGGAACAAAAATAGAAGCAGTTACATCTTCCAGAGATCCGATATTACTTCTTATTGATATCAAATAACTTATTTTTTGATCTACTACCTCAAAATTTGATTCATAGATACTAATTGGATTATAGTACCTGCAAACAAAATAGAATTGCGTGTTTCCTTTTCTAATCTCTCCGAGATTTACATCAAATCCGTCATAATCGCTCAAGGTTTGGATTGCTCGCCCGTTTCTATAACCTGCACAGCTGTCTGCTAAACTCTTAAGCTTGTAATGGACATTTTCCAGATTATCCTTTGAACTGACATCTACGTCAATTCTTTCAACCAATTCTCCTTGGCTTAATGATACTCGTTTTACGTTTTGTGAAACAGTCTCAACTAATTTCTGTGAAGAAGAAACGTTAATATGATAGACTGAATTTTGCTTCAATTTCTTAAAAAATAGGGACATTCCATCTTCATTTGGAACTGCCTTAACATCGACTGGTACAGTTACACTACTAGACAAATCAAAAGGAATTCCTTTTATCTGAACAGCTATCGGATCTTCCAAACCTAGGGTGTAAGGATTAGTAAGAGATATATCGGTGGAAAAATCAGTTTCTTCATCAACTATCGATCTGGACAAAGCATATCTTGTAATTTTTGCAGTTTTGGCTAGATACGCCGAAAAAGAATCTCTTAATTTATCTGATAAAATTTTATCTATATCTGCGTAATTAGAATCTATTATTTTATATCTCCCAAGTGTTAGAGTTGTATCGAAATCATCGTCCGAAACATACGCTTCAAATTTATCTAAACGTTTTTTGATTTCAGTAGTATCATAAAATTCTGAAATAACCGATAGTTTTTGTTTTAATTGATTTCTCAGGTCAGATAAAAAAGCATATTTGTCTTTAGCTTTGCTTAACAATGTTAGAACAGATTCATCGATAGAATTTTTGATAGTGAGATAATCTTCCTCAGATAAGCTGATCGACAGCAAGGACTTTGCATTATCCAATAAGTTCTGTTCAGCACTAACCTCGATATCATCTAACTTTGCAGCTGAAATTGATTTATCTAATAGGGTTAAGCTCTCGTTTACGTCCGATTGCCAAGCTAGCTCTGCTTGTGAAGTACCATCTAACAATTTGATAGATTCATTGAATAAATCCATTGCATGTTTATAGTTGACCACTGCTTGCCCAGTAGTTGCAAAATTTGCTTCATCGAAAAGCTTTGCACCCTGATCAAATTTTGAATGTGAGTTAGTTAATAATTGGACATCCGTAGAAGTTTTAGGATCAAAAATATTTAACGAATTTTCGGCCTTATCTTTGTTAGACTGTGCAAGATCCTTAGCAATTATTTTTATAGAATCAACAACTTCTTTTACTTCTGATATCCGATCCAAACTAGAATTCAATTTATATCTGGCTAACTTCAATTTCTCTAAGGCCCTTAATGCATAAAAGTCAGATTTTCCTTGATAAATTCCTATGGCTTCGCCATACAAGTCTTTTGCGCCATGTTCGAACCCTTCTCCGTAAATTTCTGAATTTAATACTCTGATCTGATTTGAAGGAATGAAACGCTCATCGGAAGAGGTTGCGGAGTTATAATCCAAAAAACGTAAAAGAAAATAGCTGGTAATTTTAGAGTATTCTTCCTTCTTCAAAAGACTGCTTTCACGTTCTGCATCTCGTAGGAGTATTTCTACTTCTCCTTTTTCTTTTTGAAAAATAGCGAGCGTTTTATCCTTTGCAATTAAGATCTGCCTGTGAAAATCGACTAAGGATTTTAGAGGAGACTTACCTCCAACTGTTTCATTAATCAAAGCTGCAAACTCACAACTGGAGGAACTAGAGGGGTTAGAGTTGTAGATGGAATTGTCTTGAATATCTTCGTAGTATTTCCAAAGCCTGTTTGAAAATACTGCCCATTTTTTAGAAACCTCAACTTCTGCAGCTTCAGGATCTGGTTGCAGTTGCAATTTAGAAAAACGAATAAAATCACGCACTTGATCGTATGCAGAACTGCTTATGCTAGTTGAATTCTCGTAACCGCCACCAATGCAATAAAGATCATCTGAATCCTTCCCGAGATTATCTAAAACTTCATTTACTCCTTTATCTGCAAATTCAATTGATTCCCTACTAAGTTTCACTATGTTCCTAGCATTCGTATCATAGTGGTATACGGCAGAATAACAGCCTATTACCGTTGCTGGAACGGATAGGAAACTTGTCGTAACTGTAACTAAGGAATCATTGCACATATAGGTAACAAATGCACTTATCTGAAAAAGAAGGTCGTTCTTTTCTTTTTTGGCTTGCAATAATTTTGAATTACTTGCTTCAAAATGTTTGATCGCTTGAGCATATATCTTTGCTTCGCTTGGTGAAAGGAAACTTATGAAATCCTGTGGAGAAGGATTTGCTGAATCGAGGCATAACTGATCGACAGCACCTAAACAACCAGCCTTAGTAAATAAGATATCAAGAGGATTAAGCTCACTGCAAACTATTCTCAATTCCTCAGGCAATCTTCTAATGTACGAGATAGATTCATTTTCTGGAACGAGACAACTGTGTACAACAGGTGTTAAAAAAAAGAATAATAGAAGAACTAGGACTGAAACAGATAGTATGCGCCGAGATCCCCTACACATACTGAAAATGTATATTCTTGCTTATTATTACAGCGCGGCGGACTACCGCCTCTAAAAGCAATAAAACGTCGGGTAGATTCTGAAATGCAGGGGGTGGGATTTGAACCCACGTAGCCACTAAGGCACAAGATCTCCTACAAACTTTATTCTAAGAAAGTTTTGTGCGAGATCGCTTAAGGTCTTAAGTCTTGCGCGATTTCCAAGCTCCGCCACCCCTGCGCGCGTGTTTTTGGTTTTCGACGGGATATCGAAAGATATTTAAATTTGATATTTATAAATGCAATGCAGAAGGTGGATGTAATGGTTAAACTATTACTAGCGAGGCAGCTAGCTGGACGGAAACTCATAACAAACGACGGGGAAGAACTAGGACGACTTGTTGATATAATAATCAACGAAAAGAACGGAAGACTAGAGACACTTGTCGTAGAACCGAACCCTGACAACATGAGCATGAGAAAGGCTAGAAAGGAAGAAGGCAACGTATACATACCGTATACTGCGATTCTTGCTGCTTCTGACTATGTTATCGTTGACAGAAAAACTATAGGAATCTAAACTAATTCTATTTTCTTATTTTTTTTTATTTTTCTTTCTTTAACACCTACTTAGGTAGCATGTTATCGAACCTATTCAAAAAAATTCGCTTAGTGAACGTTGTTTTGAATCAATCTGTTCGTTAAGTGTTGTCTCGTTAACCTGGCCGTTTTTCCACACTTTCATAGTTGCCTCAGCGCCTGGAGGGACGGGGATGCCATAAACTCCTCCGCCACCGGGAACGTAAGAGAATTGGTTGTTTCTGAAAGCGACTATTAGCTCAGATGTCTTCTGATCGATTTCCGCCAGGACATTTGGTTGTGCATCTATCAGAACGTTTATTTCATTTCCAAACTTACTGATGAAACGTTTCCACATTTCTTGAACTTTAGCAGAGTATGGCTGTTTAGTTTTCAATGCTAGCGCAATAATTTCTGATAGAGGAATAGTATGAAGGCACGGTGGTCGGTGGTCTGGGTGCATCGGTTCTTTTAGGTCGGCCAATTCTTCTATTCTCTCTGCGACTCCTTTCTTGATTGGACTTCTGCAGATTGGACATCTCCATTTACAGGTGGCGGCGTCGAGAGCTGAGAAGAAAGTGAGACAATTGATGCAGCGAGTCTTATGGTACTTGCCCTCTTTAGGATCGAACTTGACATTAAGCACCGGTTTTCTCCCGCCTTCCCGTCTTATTGCTTTGCTTAACTCGTCAAAAGTTATCTCCTTCATTGTAAAAGTAGTGAATTCTCGACCTATCTTGTTCGGCCATGGACTATGAGCATCGCTGTTGCTTAGAAACGTGACACGATGAAGTTCGCTAATCCGATCAGCCATATTTGTATCTGCTGAAAGACCGAGTTCTATGAAATGGATCTTGTCTGCGAGATCACCATAGCATTCCTTTAGCGAGTTGTATTCTTTGAATATTGCAGTCCAGGGAGTGAACGCATGCGAAGGCCCGATAAGGCAGCCAGCATCGATTGCAATCTGTGCAATCTCAGCACCGCCGAGATATAATTTTGGCCTTCCGTCGATATCTAGATCGGCACTTTTACCAGCTAGCCTCTCTTTTACTTCTTGCACCTTGCTGAGCGAAGGAAATAGAATAATGTGATGAATCCGTCTGTTGTCCTCAACTTCTGTTTGAAGAACGAAATGGGTCCCATTCTTATGAATGAATATTGACTCGTCCACCTGCTCAAGTTGCTGCTTAACTAGGTTCAACCATCTTCCATTAAGGATGTCCGCACTTCCAACAAGTTGAAGCCCTTTAAGCGGTGCCTGCTCAGCGATCACGCGAGGGATCATATCCTTTGACACTGCTCCCGCATACAGTCCGTGCATATGCAGATCTGCATTGATCCTTAGGAAATCAGACATAAATAAACGAAAATAGTAAAGTGCCAAAGAGATTTAAAACCGACGGTAAAATAAGCTTAGGATGGAAAGAACCATGACAACTAAGGCGACTAAGTATAGCAAAATATTGATCCTACTTACGATCATGCTTACGTTTGTATTTTTAGGATGTATCCAAAGAAGCGTATATCCATCTGAAAAAGAAACGATTGATAGAGAGAGGACAATCGATTTGGACGGAGATGGAATTCCTGATCAGATTATTTACACGTTTCAGGACAGAACTGTTGGAACAGTGACTGTTCACCGCGAGATACTTGTCCAACGAAAAGTTGGAAATATTGTCGTAGTAAGACTGAACATTATATCGAACGCCACAGATAAGATATCAAATATCGTTCTTCAGGAAACGATTCCTACCTCATTGGCATCCTCAATAGACAAACTCTCATTCTCACCTAAATACAGTGAACTAGTAAGAAAAGAACCACCGATAACTGTGGTATGGAGATTTACTTTCGGAAGTGGAGGAGAGATTGGAAAAACAATTGAATATACGGTCACTGCGTTCCAGGAGATTAACCGAGCATGGATTGATAGATACGCACAAGCTCCATCCATCGAAGTTGAAGTGATAGATCCAAAAGCAATCCCAATTTATGTCCAGTTAAGTAGCCTGAACAAAACGATTTACGAATTCCTGACGAATACAATAGGCTTCTACTTGGCAACAGCAGCGTATACCTCAATAATTGTTATAGTATTTCTTGTACTGATCGAATTATTTATGGCAGTATTTGCATATGTTAGAAGTACTGTAGGCAGAACGGAAATAAAAAAGGAATATTTGAAATTGGTTGGACATGGAAAAAAAGATAATCAAGTATGGATTGCGCTTGGAATTTTATTAGCTATTTTAGGGACCGTTGCAATCGTAATGACTGAGGAAATAGCTGGAACAGGTGAACTAACACTTGTAGTGAGGTTAGCATCGAACGTACCTAAAACTATCGGCATCGCAATATTCGTTCTTGGAATCGTTTCAATATATTACGTCTTAGCAGACATGCTTAAAGGCATAGTGCTAGGTGAGAGATACTTTTTAGTTCCAATAGATATGGCAAGAGCAAGACTCAAGCAATTGCTAGACACAATTGACCGATTAGATAGAGAGATATCTCAACAGAATACTCAAGGAATTGATACAGAGCCTGAAGAAATTGTAATGGAAGTTGAAAGGAATAAAGCAGAGAGAATAGCTAGCGAACTTAATGAAGAAAATGCAGAGTATTATGTCAAACCATTGGTCAACGCAATAAATAATGTACAAACATCCATAGACAGCTTGGAAAATAAAATAGAGGTTTTAACAAGCTGGCCTATGTGGCGAAAGAACGTAGATGATTTACTGATTACAAAGGATAGTGTAACTGCAGAAATGCTGACTGCTGTTCCTTCAAGATGGAGAAAATGGGCATTAACTAGATATCTCTCAGAGCATCTTGGCGAGGCATTGACAATTGAAGAGGGGATTCTGAAGAAGATAAAAATTGCAGCAGTTGGAAAAGAAGAGGTTGATCTGATATTGACAGATTTCATGAGGGCAGGAAAGATTGAGGGAATGACAGTCATGCGAAAAGACGGCCTGACAATCTCATCATTTATGCCGAAAGACGTCGATCCCAATTTAATTGCAGCAATGGGCACAAAGGTAATGGCGAATGCAGAAATGTCCTCAATGGAACTTGAAAAAGGAAGACCTAAGTTCGTATTAATCAAAGCTGGAGATCAAAATATTTTGATTTATAGTGGAAAATCTCTTTCTGTAATAGCAATAGTCAGATCTGGCGAATCGGTTGGATTTGTTATTAGCGAAATGGAAAAACTAATTGAAAAATTGAACACTCTGATTTAATGAGGTTAGAGAAGTAGGAAATAAAGCACACATACTACGGGAATAAGAAAATTATCATCTATTTTCAGGTATACTGATTCTGCTAACGCACAGATTATTACCAAAGGAATTGCTGCAGCCCCAACAAAAAAGAAAGCAGGTAAAGAGAAAAGAATGAACGCAGCAAAGGATACGAGCGTTTTATTTTTGAATATTGTTTTACTTTTTAATTTTGAGGCAAAAACTGTAGAAACGCTGTCTCCCAACGTCAGAATAAGAAGTGATGCAATAATCTGCTGAAAATTATTCAAAAAAGTTACAAGAAGGATAATACCTAGCAGATACCATATTGCTGCTTCACCTATAAAAGAATCTCTGAAACTTATGACCTTCAGATGATTGCTTACGAAAGGTATCCGGATGGAATATTTCATCAAATAGATGATAAACAACAAAAGAATTACTAAGAAGGCGAAAGTTAAGGCAGCTAATGCTCTCCAGTCAGTTGTAGAATAGTATATCAATAACAACAAGCCTAATGAAACAACTCCAGAAAAGATGTGTGTAGCCTGTCTGATTAATTCCCCATTATTCTTCTTAAAAGAATTGCTAGTAAGAAATCTGCTTGTAATTAGATATGCTGCAGTGCCAAAAACAAATCCAGCAGAAACATCGAGGACTGTATGCACACCTAGATAAACTCTAGAAAACGCAACAAATAGGGTGAATATAAGGTATGGAATAAACAGTGCTGATTGAATTAAAGGCAAAACTAATAGTGCAGCGACCGAAGCATGACCTGATGGAAATGTTGAATCTAGAGGACATTCAATTTTAGAAGCAGTATCCTGCCAGCATGGTCGCTGTTGGTAAAGTAATGTTTTTGTTGCGTGGACCGCAACGATTAGAAGTATGGAGGAGAGCAATATTGCGTTTCTTTTTTGTTTATCTCCTTTGAACTTATAAAAAAATAACCATAAAGCAAAAATAAACAGAATAGGGTAGGTAAATATATCTACAAATTTGGACATCTGAGTGACCAATTGATTATCTGATAAGGAGATTGTCCTTGAGATCACATCGGTATTTGACAGAAGATTTACAACCATTTTATCACTAATGCCAGGGGAGGGATTTGAACACTCGGCCTCCAGATTTCTTAGAAACCGATGACAGACATCGATCGGTCTTGAGTTTTAAGATCTTATGAGTCTGGCGCTCTAACCAAACTGAGCTACCCTGGCCTTCGTCGTTTTAAGACAATAATATGGTTACCGCAAGTCTTATAAATAACCCGACCTAAGGCATGATAGATACCAAATGGTCAAGGAAATTTTATTCCCAGATGAACTTGAACTCCACGAATCCGTGCCGATAATATTAGAAGGAGTGTATGGCGGGACTGCCGCAGGACTTGGAATGTTGACCATAGGCGCATTCTTTTCTCCAGAAGTTAGCACTGTGTTGGTTGGAATTTCAGCAGTTAGCACTGGTTTCGTAACAACCATAGCTCTACAAGAAAAAATAAGATCGAAAGCAGCTAAAAAAATGAGAAAGAAAAAAAGATAATCACAGCGTGCTTATTCTACTTACAAACCCCAATCTCAATAAAGTGAAAACCTTTTGAAGTAGTTACCAAACGTTCCGTAGATATCTCTCGCTCACATTCGTTCGGAAGCCACTGTTGATCAGATTGTATATACGTGCGACTCCTAGTTTTTTGATAAATTAGGTCAAATATTTGTACAAGTTTTTCATCTTTAAATCCATTGTCGATAAAATCTGAAAGCTCTGAGCTGAATCCTTTTTCAATTATTTCGTGAGAATCCGAAAGGATTAGGAATTTAGCCAAAGTCGGATAGACACGACTATTCTGACTATTTATCTGAAGACTTGAAAGTAACAGAAATAGACTCAGCAAACTAATTATCACTTCCAAAGTAAATATGAATCCTTTTCTAAGTTTTTCCTGCTTGTCATTTCGCACATATCTCAAGAGAATCAACCTTGTCAACAGAATTCAGAATAAACCGTTGCTGGCAGTATAAATCTGCAAACTTTTCCTTTTCGATTTCGTTTTTGTTGTTAGCATTGCTAGTTCTGACAATTTCAGAACTAGAAATTGAAACGTATGAAAAATTGAACTGTTGCAGATATTTTGATAAATCTAAATTTTTAAACGCATTTTGATCAATTTTGTTTGAAAACACTCGGCTATTTTCATTATAGGCTAAATCCCATCTTACTAGTTGATTTGATAGAAGGATTAACTTGACTAGATTATCGGTCGTCTTACTCTCATCGTAAATAGACTTTGACACAATAGAGATCAGATTGTTTCCTAAATACAAAAGTGAAAGGACTGCAAGAATTGCAAATAAAATATCAAACATAGCAAATGCTTTCATAAATCCACCTATCACGTCGACTACTCCAGATATCCCTCACTTGACTTATTGATGAATATACGCTCGGATAACAATTCGCCTAAATCTTTGCAAAATATTTCAGTTTCAGTTATTACACAATCTTGTGAGACAGAGAAAGAAAGAAATCTATTGAGGATATGTTGCTCTGATATTAGTGAGTTTAGCATATTCAATTTAATTTTTTGAAATGATAAACTTTCTTTAATTTTGATCTTGGACAATTGCTGTGAGTTTAGCAAAACTAGCAAAAAAGTTGTGTAGATTAAAAGTGCTACTAAAAATTCAAGAGATAACTGTCCTATCATAACTATTCTCCGTTAATATCCCAATTTATTTTTGAAGATTTTGGAATCAAAATAACTGAACCGATGTCGTTTTTTTGATCATAGATAAATGCACCGAAAGCTGGATCTCCAGAATATGATGCCATCAACTCTACCAGGGGATTATCTAAAGATACGACCTGCAAGTCGGGATCAGATATAGAGAGTGTCTTTTCCAATGTATTTGCTGAAAGAAATTTCGTGCATGCTCTAACTAATTTTTGATCATTGTTTGACTGCTTAATAGCAAAAGAGCTGAACCGTTCACAGTTGTTACAGATTACCTTAGTATTCCCTGATTTATTACTGGCATTTCTAATCTTTTGTATTGTTAACTTCAGATCTTGTTCAGTCGGTGTGCCGCACCAAAAATTAACAGTAACATTGTGTCGTCCATAATAATACGCTTCTAATGATTCTAGCTGTACCAGACCTTCAGCAACGCCAGTAATTATTTCCTCAGCCGTGGCAGTCCGAATTATTTTCTGTGCAGAATAAGCCATCGTTTTAGTTATTGCTCTTTTCAAATCCAGTTCTAATCCTTTCCTTGTCTCCATTAGCAGCAGATTTGTTGCAATTTCATTTGAACTTGCTTCGAGATTGTTACGGTATGAAACCAATAGTATCAAAGTCGAAGAAATTGACAGAAATAAAAGAAATGAAAGAAACCCTTTCATCACACTAGCAAACAGACCTGCATTTATTCTGATGTGGTGGAACCTGCCAAATCAGATACGCCCGTAATGTCTGAACAGATATCTGTTACTTTTCCAATAATAGAATTGTTTTATACGGATTGTTTTTATAATAAATCTGCCTTGTTAGACTGGAGCTGTATCCTGCCGAAGCACATAATTGGTTTGAGATCTCTCTTGCTGTAGGATACAAATGAATACCTACTCCACCGTCGCTTGTCCAGTTGTATGTAAGCTTCAAAAATTTCTCAAGATTAATCTCGAATTTATCATCGAATTCTGGATCAAGAATTGTTGGAGTCAAGAAGCCCTTGCTTATGACTGCATCAAACTTGTATGGAGAACCAATAAGACTAAAGACATCATCCGTTAATGTTTTCACTCCGATTTGTTTTGAAAAGTTTCCTAGAGCTCCAGTCCAGTCGATCCCAAGCGTTATAGCGCCACAACTATTGAGTACATAAAGGAATTCTCCAGCCCCACTGCCTATTTCGAGTACATGTTTTCCACTAAGGTCTCCAAATCGGCTGATCAATGTGCTGAGTATTGGTAAGTAGCTTAACGGATGGGAAACGAATGAGGTTAACGAAAAATTGTGTTTACTCTCATATTCTTTTTTTAATTTCATGAGTTTTGAACTATCTCTAAGAATCATGCTTGTAGCAATCCTATGTGAATTACCATTATTATTATTTTTGGGGACCTGTGTCGCCAATGCTACTGTAGCCATATTTAATTTACTTTTTCAAAGTATAAATAACCTACGTAGCCTCTCGCGCAGAGATCGCAAGAGAATATAAATCTACACGAAGATACTTATTTCGTAGCGGGGTAGGGTAGCTTGGAGTGCCCGCCGGATTTTACAAGTTAAAACTTGTAGAAGGCGAAGCTCATAAGAGAGAAAGCTTTCTGAGTCACCCGGAGATCGATGGAGGACTTAAGAGCCGTCTTATGTCCGTCGAATTCAAATGGAATTTAGACAAATCTAATTCCTGAGTCTCCATCTCCCGCTACTTCTACTTTTTTCTTTTATTAAACTGAATTAGCCTTTCTCCGCTATAATGCTCCTTCACCTTATCCTTATATCTTAGAATAGTTGCCGGATTACCTGAGCCTATCACTTTGAACCATTTGTGAACTCTTGTAAATCCGTACAAATAAATGAAACTTTTTGTATAAAATTTTTTAGTTCGTTCATCATAATAACACTTATCTAAAACTCTACAATGTTCCATTCGCAACCTATCAAGTATTTTTGAAATTTGAATGATTAAAGGTTTGTTCGCTAGCGTAATATTAACCGTAGGATAATACGGATCTTCTCTGTATCTTCTTTTAATAGTAAGACAACCGTCGGTATCAAAAATTCCTTTTAAACAAGCTATGGATAAATTTCTTTTTGTGAGAATCTTTTTAGGAATTTTAACTGTATGACATTTATTCTTTTTAGGAAAACCTAGTCTAAATAAAAACTCACCTAATCTTTTAGAACCGAAAGAAATCCCTATTGACCGCCCAGTATCCATTATTCTCGGTTTAATCTTTCTCTTTAAAATTTCGGATGCAAGTCTAGCAACGTGCTCGTAATAATCTATTTCGGTTTTAGGATTTCCTGTTATCTTAAAATAACTTCCTCTTTTACGATACTCTAAATGTCCGTCTCCTATCAAAATACCTATGAACTCAGCAAATCTTTTAGTCATTCTAGAATTAATTGGTTTAGAATACGTAACCATATTCTCACCTAGAGATAAATGTCTTTATTATTATCCGTGAGGGAAGTCGACCTCCACACCTATGTATTTTGTTTTTCTTTACCATATTTCCACTCCGAGAACCGTTTTCGTTCTCAACCGTAAAGGTTTGGAACGAAAAGGGAAGCGCAGGAAGTGAAAATGGGAGGAAAACAAAAAATGGAGCGTAGTCTTGCATCACCTAACAGTAAGTCTTATTATTGCAGAAGTTAGATATACATTAAGCGAGGGCCCGTAGCTCAACGGACAGAGCGCTTGGCTTCGGACCAACACAATAACCGGTCCAGAGAGGTTGAGGGTTCGAACGAACTTTTGGAAAAGTTCGACAAAACTTTCCGATTGTTCCGAAAATCCCTTCGGGCTCGCTCTAAGAACCTACGGTTCTTAGGATCTCCGAGCTAGCCAGGATAGTAATTAAAAGGTTAGCATACATGAAATTATCGTCGGATAGATTAAGACAGAATAGGATAAGCTACCGACACATTAAACTAAAATTGTGAGTTCCATGGCAGAAGGAGTCGAACTAAAAATTGCTGAAGCGCTAAAAACAGACGTTGCACGAGGGATAGTTAGACTCGATGCTGCAACGATGAAAAAACTTGCAGTGACAACTGGCGACGTAGTTGAATTAAAAGGCAAAAAAGTCACTGTCGGTCTCGTCTGGCCTTCGCATCCACAAGACGAAGGAGCTGGCATCATCAGAATGGACGGATATATGCGTCAAAATGCAGGCGTTGGACTTGGAGATAAAATCTTTATAAGAAAAAACGAAGTTAAGGAAGCTAAAAAAGTAACTTTTGCGCCATACCAGCCAATGCGATTCTCCCCAGGATTTCCTGAATTGATAAAGAAGAGAATGGAAGGAAGAGCGCTGGTGAAGGGAGATACAATTTTTGTCAGCGTTTTTGGTACAACCACTTTTCCGCTCATAGCTGCAATCGTTCAACCTCCATCTGCAGTCATAATTACTGAAGCTACACAAATTGAACTGAAAGAAGAACCAATGAAAGATGTTGGCAGAATTCCAACAGTCTCATATGAAGATATCGGCGGACTTAAAGAAGAAATAAGAAAAGTAAGAGAAATGATTGAACTACCGCTGCGACATCCTGAACTATTCGAAAGGCTTGGAATTGAAGCACCGAAAGGAGTTCTTATCCATGGTTCGCCAGGAACTGGAAAAACGCTTCTTGCGAAAGCAGTCGCAAACGAAAGTGAAGCGAATTTTATTTATGTCGGTGGACCGGAACTGATCTCAAAGTTTGTCGGAGAATCTGAAGAACGGCTACGTGGACTTTTCAAGGAGGCCGAAGAGAATGCACCTTCAATCATTTTTATGGATGAAATCGATGCAATAGCACCGAAAAGAGAGGAGGCGACAGGTGAGGTTGAAAGAAGAATGGTTAGTCAGCTTCTTGCGCTTATGGATGGGTTGAAAACAAGAGGACAAGTTATAGTTATCGGTGCAACAAATCGACCGAATTCCATTGATCAGGCTCTGCGCCGTCCTGGCCGCTTTGATCGAGAAATCGAAATCGGTGTACCGGATAAAAATTCGAGAAAAGAAGTTCTTATGATTCACACGCGCAATATGCCGTTAAATAAAGATGTTAGTCTTGATCATCTTTCAAATGTAACGCACGGTTATACTGGTGCGGATATTTCATTGCTTACGAAGGAAGCTGCAATGAAAGCGTTGAGAAAGATTATGCCTGAAATAAATCTTGAACAAGACATCATACCTCCTGCAGTGCTAGAAAAATTGACAGTTACAGCAAATGATTTCACCGATGCAATGCGTGAGATTCAACCATCGGCTTTACGAGAAGTATTTGTTGAAGTTCCTAATGTTCATTGGAAGGATGTTGGAGGACTTGAAGAAGTGAAAACAAAACTAAAAGAAGCCGTAGACCTTCCACTTAAGAATCCGGATGTATTCAAAAAAATGGGAATACGTACACCCAAAGGTATTTTGCTGTATGGACCACCCGGGACTGGAAAAACGTTGCTTGCAAAAGCAGTCGCAACAGAAAGTGAATCAAACTTCATTTCGATTAAAGGCCCTGAGCTATTTTCTAAATGGGTTGGAGAATCGGAAAAAGCAATACGCGAGATATTTAGAAAAGCAAGAATGGCTGCACCTTCAATCATATTTATTGACGAATTAGACGCAATAGCTAGCGCGCGAGGCGGATCGGATGATGGAAGTAGAGTTGGTGAACGCGTTGTAAATACACTCTTGCTAGAATTGGATGGACTTGAAGAACTGAAGAATATCGTAGTTATTGCAGCTACAAATAGACCCGACATAATAGATCCAGCATTATTACGTCCTGGTCGATTTGACAGAATAATTGAGATTCCGTTCCCAGATGATAAATCTAGAATTGAAGTGCTAAAAGTTCACACGAAAAATATGCCGATTGCAAAGGATGTTGATCTGGAAAGAATAAACAGCCTACTCAAAGGTTATTCTGGTGCAGATGTGGAAGGCGTTGTTAGAGAAGCAGGCATGAATGCAATACGTGCTAAACATGATAAGGTAACTATGGAAGATTTTGAAGGTTCGATCACGGAAGTTCGTGCAACTGTAACAAAAGAACATATGGAGAGAATAAAAAGATTTGAACAAGGCGTTGTTGGAATGTACCAATAACGAACGGTTGAAATAAATTGTAGTTAAAAGTTGTAAAGTGATATATATGCTAATCGGATTTTTTGCTAGAGTACTGGTCTTTTTTACTGCAATGGCCCTGATATTATTTGGGATCACTCCAAATGCAACATTGGGATTATTGGCAAAACTTATTGCAATAGATATCGGACTTGCACTAGTAACATTATTGGCTTATCCGCAAATCCGGGGGATTAGAAAGGGGGATCGAATAATTGTCTCGGAAGAAAAATTGCCTATTTTTTTGTTTGGATTCACTAATGCAGTTGCAATGAGTGATGGAAGATTTAATGACTTGATTCAGTTCGAACTAATGGATGGAACAACAGGAATAGGAAAGGTTTCAAGATATGAAGGACTATTAACAAATCCGGAAGTTAAAGTGATGGAAAAAAACATCCCTATAGAGATAAGAGGATAAAAAAATAAACTGACATCATGATTTGAGAGAAACAGCGTTAATCACAATGGATTAGTAGGTAAGTTTATGGGTAGCGAAACAGAAGACATGATAATCGCAATGGCATCAATTGTACTAGCTTTTGCCATTGTGTTCTGGGGACCGGGTGTTTTTTTCGAACAGAATCTTATTCCGAAACTTGCTATAGTTTTATTCACAGTTGGGATTGGATTCATAAGTCATGAACTTGGACACAAATGGATGGCAGAACGCCACGGTGCACGTGCAAGATTTATTGTTTGGAAAGAAGGACTATTTTTGATGTTCATACTCGCATTTTTCATAAGAATAATTTTTGCAGCTCCTGGCGCAGTTTACATCTTCAAAAATTATATGACAAAGAAAGAAAATGGAATCATTTCATTAACTGGTCCTGCAATAAACATGGCATTGTGGCTCTTTTTTGTATGTATACTTTTAGGCTCAAGTATTTTATCTATAAACCTCACTCAGATAGTAAAAGAAATAGCAATATTTGGAATGAATATCAACGCACTTCTTGCAGTCTTTAACTTATTACCTATCTTCATTCTAGATGGTGCGAAGGTTTTCAATTGGGATAAAGGAATATGGGCGGTTGCGTTCGTAATTGCTTTAGCAATGATGTTTTCTGGTGGATTGATTGTATAACTTGCAATTAAAATGAAGTAGCTAGGAGAACAGCAACTCATAAGCTTTCTTTCCAAATCCAAATATATTGAAACCGAAAACGTATGCTGGACCGAAATAAGAAATAATGCCAACTACTACGTATAATGAAAACTTGACAAGGTTTACAAGCTCCAAGGAATAGCTAATAGGAACATATGTTTTAACCAAAATAAGGGCCAATAACATTATTGCCGATGAAGCAATTGGTTGTTTGAAGATTGACCAGTCTATTGACAATCCTATTTTTGCTTTTGCCCATAAATAAAGTGTTAGAAACATTACTATTCTTACGAACACGCTTGCAACCGCAGCCCCTATAAATCCAAGGTAATTGATTAAAACAACGTTAAGGATAACATTCATTATTGTTATTGCTGCCGCAGTTTGTCCTACAATTGCCGTATGCTTCTTTGCAGCTAGATAAGCTACAAGGATTCCTGTAAACACTGTATCAAAAACCGAATAGCTCAGTATAATTAGGGGCAGTGAACTTTCTGCGTATTGAACTCCGAAAAAGACACCTACCAACACATCGCTGACAACAGCAAGTCCTACAAACGCAGGGATTGAAAATATTACAGCGTACTTTAGGGATCGGTTGAATTGAACTGTTGACTTTTTCTTATCGGACTCAGAACTGAAAATCGGAAAAAGTACTTTGTTTATAACTCCTATCGCACCCCCAGCTGCAGTAGCTATGCCGCTGGCGATTCTGTAGAAACCTACGGCAGTCGCATTGACTAGCAATCCGATAGTTACTGAATCCGTGTACAGAAGAATATTCATTGCCATTGAAGCAAGACCTATATTGAATCCATAACTGAATTGATTCATCAACGATTCGTCTGCACGCCCTGCAAGTGTCAAAAAAGATCTAAGAAAATAAATCTGTATGGCTGTAGTTATTGCCAAAGCAATCACAAATCCTACGATAGCTCCCGAAATACCAAATCCAAAAAAAACTAACAACGAAGATAGAAATAATCGCAAAACGTGATATACGCTCAGGGTCAAAGAACTGTCTCTGAACTGCTTAAGTCCGAGAAAAACTGAATCGAATGTGCCCATAATATTGAAAAACAAGAAAAATACAGCACCTACGACAAAATATATCGTCCCGTTTTCAACTTTGAAGAGATTCGTTAAAACATCTGTACCTGCCAAAAACAAAAGTATGACAGTTGCCAGCACTAAGAGGAATAATTTATATCGTAATAATACTCCAACAATCCGTTTTACTGCACTCGCACGCTTATCGATGCTGGAAGCAAGCTTATGCTGGATTGTATAATTAAATCCGACATCTGAAAATGCAGAAAAGAAGGACACGAGTGAAAGAACTAATGAGAATACTCCCCAATTATCCTTATCGAGTAGCCTGGCAAGAAGAATATTTGTAAAAAGCGAGGATGTAACGAGAATAAAATGGCCAAAATACGTCCAAAAGGCGCCCTTCACTATTATTCGTTTTTGCTCAAACTGAGTTGAATATTCAGTAACTGATTCGTCTTCCATTCCAATCTATCTCAAAAGCTTATTAAATTAAAATACTAATGTTATTAGTATAAATAATAAGTAGTAATTAAGTAATTATACTAATTGTTAGCAAGGATCTAATGTATACAATTGATATTTGCTAAAAAGTTAAAATAGATTAGATAAATGGATTAGACAATACAGTGTATAACATGACAACAATTTTGGAATTCTTAGTTCAGTCATTGCCAATATTTATTGCCGTATCTGTTCCGGGATATTTGCTCGCAATAGCATTACTAAGAAAAATGCAGAAGTTTAATTCTTTGGAACTTTTTTTCATAGGGTTACCTTTGGGGATGTTTGTTCCTGCAGTTTTAGGTTTCCTTGAATTTAATCTTGGAATAAGCTTTACATCTTCAATGATGTTGATCAATGTCTTAGTCGTTGTTGCAATTTCGCTATTTGTCATATATCGGGATAAACTTACGGTGCTCCCAACAAGTATCGGACTAAAAGGTGCGAATTTCAAACTGATGGGCGCTATACTGATAATAACTTTCCTAGCATTTTGGATAAGAATGCAGTCACTTACGCCTTACTTTTATGATTTTGACCCGTATTGGTATAATCAAGCTACACAATTCTTGATAGAGAAGGGAACTGTGCCTCTGCATGACGATTTAGTCTGGTATCCAAACCCATCAACACACAGAGTATTTGGCCTTGTTCAAACAATGGAAGCAGGGTGGTATTTCTTATATTCCATGTTTAATGGTTTGGAAATTTTTAATTTTGAAAAAATGACATTGGTGTCGTCACTTTACCCACCAATAATTGCGGCAGTATTCACATTTTTTGCTTATCTTTGGTTATCACGCGTTTACAATAACAAAATTGGGTTAATAGCAGCTGGATTTATGGCATTTACCCCGTCCCTTGTTGACAAAGTTTTAACTGGAAATTTTGAACTAACACCTTTTGGCTTTTTTTCTATAATCTTCTTTTTCTCAACGTTCGCACTCGCTACATTATACCGATCAAAACGACTTGCTCTGCTTACAACTTTCGCACTTGCCCTGTCTCTCGTAGGTTCGGCATCTGGAATCATACCGGCATTGACTCTTACTATTTTCTTGGCAGTACTGACATTGGCATATTTCTTTCTCAACGATATAACGCCGGATTTCTTGAAGATGAATGCTACAATGATCGTTCCGGGAGTTCTACTGGCAGTAATAATGATATGGCTTTATTTACCCGTTGACGAAATACGCGACTTAGATCAAACGCACATACTGCCATTTGCGCCAATCTTGTCTTTGATACTGGCAACGACGTTATATTACATGAAAAATGCAATGAAAAACACAGAGGATAGGTTGCTTTATCTCTCTGTATTTCTGGTCCTTGGACTTATTCTAATCTTGATTACGCCGCTTAGAAGCCTTATTGACAGAGTGATGGGAACGGTGCTTTATGTTACAACTTACACGGATCCGACCCTTCAGACGATCGCTGAACAAACTAGGGCATCGATAGATTTCTCTTATCCTTTAGGCGTTCTTGGAACAAACTTCGGAACACTTAGTATGACTCCTGTAATCATCATCGTAACGCTGTTTGCAATTCTGTTTGCACTGTATCGATTTGCATCAAAAATGAAAACTCTGCCGTTATCTGAAAGTGAAAAAGTTGAACTTGAACAACTAATACTGTTTCTAATTGGACTTTTCCCGGTCTCATTGGCTGGATTTTTCAAAGCAAAATTCGTAGTTTTTACGGCACTTATGGTGCCAATAATCTTCTGCGTACTGATTGCGGAATTTTACAAAATCAAAAAATATAAAATTGGATCTGTTGGCCTTGCTGTGGGATTGTTGTTATTTGTTGCCCAAGCCGCGCCGTATTATGGCATAACACTTTACTCAACAACTTTTGCAGCAAAAGAAAGTGTTGAAAATAACCCAACGTTCAACCAAAACGTTTGTAATAAAATAAATGAGGATTTGCAGAGTACGTTCTCGACAAACTCACCACAATTTATCAAAGAATTTGTAGGTAGGGCACAATCCCTTGCGTTGAGAATTTACTGTAGCAGGATGCCGGATTTCTGGATTGATGCAATGACATGGATAAAAGAGAACGTTGGTGAAGAAGAACGCATCTTCTCGTGGTGGGATTATGGACATTGGACAAACTCCTTTGGACAAAAGAAATCAGTTACTGGAAATACACACGAATATACCATAATGCACCAGGAAGTTGCAGATAAACTTGTGCACGACACACCAGAATCACTTGTAAAATATATGAAAGAACACCGTGCAAAATACTTGCTTCTTGACCAAGATTTGATTGGAAAATGGGGCGCCCTAGTATATCATTCATGTTTTTACAACAATAAAACAACTATAGAAAAAGGACCAGGAAATTCGGAATGCGATGCATTAAGCTATGCTGAACAGGTATTTGCACCTAAGAATCCAACATCGAACGATTTATGTAAGTTAAAGAGAGGGAATGTTACTGCGGTAAAGATATATAGCTCATTAGGGCAGTTGACTGGCTTCAATAATTACTGTTATACTGGACAACTGCCATTACTATATGAAAACGGATCTGTTGCTGGAATAACTAACCTGCTTCAGCAAGGAGAACAAGAGGGATTTGCGATTTTCATGGCTATTTATGGAGCAGATGCGACTGACAAAAAAGGAAGTTATTACGAATCCGTATTTTACAAAGGGTTCTTTGAAGGCAACATTCCTGGATTTGTACAGGTTTATCCTAATGTCTATTCTAACAAACCCGATATTCCAGTAAGAATATACAAAATTAAAGACTGACCACTTAGGCATTGATAAAATTAATAATTTGAAGAATTAATTTGAAGAATTTGGTTTATTTTGAAGCATTTCTTTTGCTACTGTGAATGCGTTGATTACGGATATCGCTTCCATACACTTTGCATTCTCGTATAACGGACATACCATTGGGACTATACCTCTGTGAACATTAACACATGGACTGCATGGAAAATTTTTGTAAATATATCTATTTTTTTTACCAAGAGGGGCGTATCGGGTAGGAGTATTAACCCCCATAAGACCTAATGTTGGCGTACCCATTGCTGCTGCAAGATGCATTGGCCCAGTATCATTGCTTACAAATAATTCGAAATTTTCAATTAAAGCACAAAATTGTTTGATTGTAAGTGAAGTTGCTAAAACTTTCCTTTCTTTCATATGGTTTGATACAGCTCCTATAACTTCTGATTCGGATTTCGTCCCGGAGATAACAATAGAATATCCGAGTTTTGCCAACATGTCGGCTAACCTAGAGAATTTGTCTGGATCCCACCTTCTTGAAATTGCAGTAGGACCTGAACCGGGATGTATTCCTATTACTTTCTTTTTTCCAAGATTATTTTCTCTAATAAATTTCGCGGCTATTGCCCGATCTTCCCTCGATATTGTCAAACGTTCAAGCTCAGTTATCTTTTCCTTGACTCCAAGTATGCCAGTTATGTCTGAAAATGATTCAGATGCATGAACATCTGAATTGAAGGGAACGCGATGGGTATACAGCCTATCTTTACCAAGGCCCTTATAACCAACTCTCATTGCAGCTCCGGAAAGGAAAGAAAAAATTGCAGATATTCTTGTAAACTGTTCAAAATCAAGAATTGTTCCTATATTCTTCTTAGATAATTCATGTATAGTTTTCAAAGAATCTAATGGAAGGGACGGTCCAACTTTATCATTGAAAATAACTACTTCGTCTATGGCTTCGTGCTTAAAAACGTCTGCAGTCTCTCTCGTTGCAAGTGCGATTATTTTTCTATCTGGCATTCTTTTTTTAAGGAAATTTACAACTGGTAAAATAATTACTGCGTCCCCCATTCCCCACATCTTAACTATAAGAATATTTTTCCCTTTATTTCTTGCCATAATTTTTGTTAATGGCCAAAGGAGATAGCAGATAGGGATCCCGATATATTTATCCAATAGTTTAACAAATGCCATTTTATCCATCCAACATTATACATTAAAGCTTCAATAATTTTTCGCAGACATCTATAAACGTATCTGCAGTACCAAATACTTCACTGTTAACTGCTTTTTTTGTATTCATAGTAAATCTTTGTCTATTTCTAATTAACTGCTCCATTTGGTTAAAGATATCTAAATCTTTTCTCAAAAAGATTCCGGCCCGAAAACCAGAGATTAACTGGTCAAGTTTTCCACCAGGTGGCCCGTATGCTAAAACCGGTTTACCTGATGCGATATATTCAATTGTCTTTGAAGGAACAGAATAATTAAGCCCCTGATCATTTTTAAGAATAGTTAATCCGAAATCTACAGATCTAATCAATTCGGGAATCTTTCCATATTCAATTGATGGAAGAATTTTAATAGTATTATAAAGTCCGTTTCTTTTGATAAATGTCGATAGACTATTATTTTGTTCCTTACCAACGAAAAGAAATTCTAGGTCTTTTCTTTTCTTAAGTACGGGAAGAACTAGAGAAAGAAACTCGGGAATATCTTGTCGATATCCAATCCCTCCAGTGTACAAAAACTTGTATCTGATTTTTTTCTGCTTTAAGGTTTTGTTTCTTTTTTTCATAAAAATAGAAAAATCTACAGAATATGGAACGGCTGTGATCTTAGATTTGGGAATGCCGAATTTTCCATACTGTTCAATTAATATCGCAGTCAATTCACGTTGAGAAGTCAGAATATGATCTGAAAAAAAACAATAAAACCATTCAAGAAATTTTGGCAGCAAAAGTTGCATACCTTTTGCCCCCCTGATTCTGGCAAGATTTGCAATCGAATCTTCATGTCTAAATACAAATTTTGTCTTCGAAAAAGAGTATTTAATCAAAAGAGATAATGCGGCCAAAAGACTTGGCTGATAGATAATAAGTTCCGGTTTCTCTCGGTCAACTATTTTTTTAAACCTGAAAACGGATGCAAAATTTCCTATAGCTTTTCCGACAACTTTCAACAAACCCGCATAGATATCTTTTGGATTGACGGTATCTTTCACGTAAAAAATTTTACCTCCCTCAAAAATTTCTTCGCCTTCTCTGTCCGAAGGTACAATAAGAATAGGCGTATGCCCGCGTTCTACAAGCCTCCTGAATATGTATAAAACACTCGGCGAGCCTCCGAAGGAGGCACCGCGAAGATCGAAACCGCGCTGAACCAAGAATGCAACTTTCATATTCTCATTTATCGTTTCGGCGCATAAGCTTTAAATTATAAGTATGACAAAGGAATTTATGAACGTACATCCGATGTTTTCTGATCCTAAAGTAGTAAAATTTCTTAAGAAATACGAAGAAGTAGAAGGAGATTGGCGAAGTAATGTTATTAAAAGTAAAAGCAACCTAAAAGTGCGTTCAGCATACATAGAAAAAATTAAAGGTTTCGCACCGAAGAGCTTGCTTGACATAGGATGTGGTACAGGATATTCGCTTGTTCTGATAAGGTCGCAACTTCCTGGTGCAGGATTATACGGGATTGATATTCAAGATTCAAAAGTATGGAAAACTTGCAATCAATATGGGTTTAACATCAAGTTTCAGAAATATGGTGGCTCAAAAATACCGTTTAAGAATGGAATGTTCGATGCAATAACAATGTTTGGAGTACTGGAACACGTAGCTGAAGATCGCAAGGATTATGATATAGAGACTCTCTTTCTCAAAGAAATAAGACGTGTTTTAAAAAAGGACGGCGTTCTACTTATTTTCAATTTGCCTAATAAATATTCGTATAAGGAAGTTGTAGCACAACTTTTTTTCAATGGATTTGCTCATAAAAAAAGATTCAGCAGAGGAACTATTTTGAGATTGCTGAAAGAAACAGGATACAAAGTTCTCTCGATAAGGAATTCTGATATTTTACCTTTCGGAGGCGGACCCGCTAGGGTTGTGATGCCCCTATTGAATGCGTTTTCTTTTATGGTTGATATAGAAAAACATATAGAATTTCCTTTTGCTCAGAGCATTAGTATTATTTGCAAAAAAATCGATTGAATCATCTAGTTTAAGTCGTCTATAAACGCACTTCATTCTATATTCTTCCAAAGGATTTTTGTTACTTGTCTATAGTATTTTTCTATAAGCGGTAGAAAATAGATATCTTTTGATAGCTTCATTAGAGGACTCAATACATTGAAGCGCATATTGCAGTTCCTGCAGATTATATATGAAAGATACATCAATTCGTTCTGAAGATAAAAATTCTTAAAGACAAGATCGTCCTTGCAGAACGGACATTGTACGTTTACCTCATATCTTGCTTCGTCTGTTTGACCATCGATACGCTTAACATGTTTCGGGATTACGAATTTTCCATATTGCATCCTTAGTTTTTGCATTTCCTCATTTAGCTCGATTAATTCTTTGTCGGTCATGTTATTTGTCATATTGAATATGACCGTTCTATTCATGTCGTTTTCTACATAATGTAATTTGTCTTTTATAAGTCCTTTTTCTAGACACAACTTGTGTATTGCACTGCCCGGATAGGGCTGAATAAATAATAAAGACACTTGTCCCTCACAGTTATTTTTCCAGTAATCTAGTGTTTGCTTTGCAGTTTCTTTTGTTTCAGCAGGATCTCCGAAAATAAAATTTGCCTGAACACTCATTTTCGCTTCAACTGTAGATTTAAATGCGCTGTCGATCTGCTGTGGAGTTATCGGTTTTCGCATACTCTTGAGTACTTCCGGACTGTAGCTTTCAAAACCGTAACTTATTATATCGCATCCAGATTCTTTCATCCTATTTAACATCTCTTTATCAACAGTTATTACTGCAAGTTGGCAAGTCCACTTAATTTCCCATCCAACTTTTTCACGCAAATTTTCGATAAGATTGCAGAATTCATACACTCTTTCTTTCTTGTAAGAGAACAAATCATCATACAAGTTTACCATGTTTATTTTATACGCTGTAACTGCATGTTCAAGTTCCTCCGTTATGTTTGCCATTGTTCGCTCCCGATATTTAGTCCCTATTGCATGATAACAGAATGTGCACTGAAAAGGACAGGAGCGACTGCAGAGCATGGGATACGTTCTTGGATAATCAAACTGGTTGTTGTAATAATACCTGTTTGTATACTGATGGTCTAAAAATTCTTTGAAACCAAGACCTTCAAAATCAGGGGCTGGGATGGCATCGATATCCTCTATGGGCTCTCTTGGAGGCGTAATAGAAATTTTTCCAGATTCGTTTCTGTAAACAATGCCCTTCACGTCCTTTGGATCTCCGTTATTTTCGATACACTCTAATAGATCTAAAACTGTCTTCTCGCCTTCGCTTACAACTGCATAATCTGGTTTAAGTGCCCCAAACATTGTTTCTGGATCTGGAGTTATGACTGCTCCCCCGATGATAACCTTTGGTTTTGATTTGTGTTCCCTCGCAAATTCGGTGGTCTTTTTGATTACAGAATACCCCATACCTGTATGTCCAGTGCCTATGATATCGTAGTCCTGTTTATCCAATTCCGTTTTCATTATTTCTGCGATTGTTCCGTTATTGTGATTCAGGTTTAAGACAGACACATCATATCCGGCATTTTTCACCGTAGATGAGATATATCCAAGACCCAAGGGAAACGTGTAGTTGTAATCGATTTTATTTGTAAGATTATAACGCGGAACAACTAACAATATTTTAAGAGATTTTTTTGAACGTTTAGTACTTCTGCTTGTTTCAGGAATTGTTTTCATTTAATTTACTCCTCGATTTTGATAGCGCCAGTGGGACACAGCTCTTCCGCTTCCTTGTTATTTTCGAGTTCTTTTTCTGAAATTTCAATTTTCTTTGGCTTAGCTTTATTTTCGTCTATAACCCAATTACTGCAAACAGTAGTGCAGGAACCACAGCCTATGCATGCTTCTCTGTTGAAATTTATTCTAAAGGTTTTCATGCTTATTAGAAGGAGTTTACAATTTAAATATTTGTTCCTATTTTTCTGCCAATTAACTGTAGAGTATTTTGAGAACACAGTTATATTATTCAAAAACATTTGATTGATCAACAGTGATAGGATATAATGCTGTCTCAGATAGACGTTCGATTTAGTTAAATAATTCTAACGTGCACAAAACTCAATCTGCGAAAAGTATTTAAATCTTGAGAGGCATGTTTAAATAAGCTGTAGAACGGCCAAGAGGAGTACGGGTCTTTTTCTCGTGCAATGAATTGCATGTTTCCACTGCAGCGTACACTATTACCATGAGAATCCAAGACGTAAGTTTGGATTCGATATACACTTCAAGGTTCAGCAAGGGACATATGTGCTCGACCGCTAACTGATAAGTTAGCAACAGCGTTTGAGCTCGTCAAAACATACAGAAATAAATATACTCGTCGACAAACATCGACGTAATTCCAGTTGATCTTGCTGGAGGGTACTGCTATCGGAATTTGGCTAAGCCATGCAAGTCGACGACTTCTTATGGAGTCGTGGCACACGGCTGAGTAACACGTGGTCAACATAACGTTTAGAAGTGGATAACCTCGAGAAATTGAGGATAATACATTATAGGTCTGGAGATCTGGAACGCCTCCTGACTGAAATCTGCACCAGAATTGTATGGTGTGGGCTTAACGATTGGACTGCGGCCGATTAGGCTGTTGGTGAGGTAACGGCTCACCAAACCGATTATCGGTAGGGGCAATGGGAGTTGGAGCCCCCAGAAGGGCACTGAGACAAGGGCCCTAGTCCTACGGGATGCAGCAGGCGCGAAAATTTTGCAATGCGCGAAAGCGTGACAAAGAAATTCCGAGTGATCCTCTTTTAGAGGGTCTTTTGATTTGTGTAAATAGCAGATAGAATAAGGGCTGGGTAAGACCGGTGCCAGCCATTTCCTTACGAAATTACACGTTTTACATCGTAATGAAACTGGAAGCCGCGGTAATACCGGCAGCCCGAGTGGTATCCACGTATATTGGGTTTAAAGCGCACGTAGCCGGTTCGGCGTGTTCTCTGTGAAATCTTTCGGCTTAACCGAAAGGCGTGCAGAGAGTACTACCGAGCTTGAGAATGGGGGGGGCCAGAGGTACGTATAGAGTAGGAGTAAAATCCGTTAATCCTGTACGGACCCACAGCGGCGAAACTTTCTTTCTAAAAGAAAAGTTTCATCAAAGAAACTGAAAGAAAGCGTTTAGGCGTCTGGCTAAAACATGTCTGACGGTGAGGTGCGAAGGCTAGGAGAACGAAATGGATTAGATACCCATGTAGCCCTAGCAGTAAATGATGCAGACCTAGGTGTTGCCTTTCCTTCGAGGATTGGCAGTGCCGTAGCGTAAGCGTTAAGTCTGCCACCTGGGGAGTACGAGCGCAAGCTTAAAACTTAAAAGAATTGGCGGGAGAGCACCACAAGGGGTGGAGGCTGCGGTTTAATTGGATTCAACGCCGGGAATATTACCGGGAGCGACGGCAGGATGAAGGTCAGACTAAAGATCTTACCTAACGAGCCGAGAGGTGGTGCATGGCCATCGTCAGCTCGTGGCGTGAGCTGTCTGGTTAAGTCCAGTAAACTCTTTGGTGAATGTCCACAAAAGAAACAAAAAGAAAGAATAAAGAACTAAACAACTAAGATGAGAATATGAAATTAAAATTGACAAACGAATTAGCAGAATTTATCGGATTCTGGAAACTCAGACGTACTCGTCAGAGTGTAGGAGTATTTGGAAATTTTGATAAACAAGAAAAATTTGTCGAAATGGTTCTCAAACTTAGATTAGTTCCTCCTGAAAAGATTGTAAGTGAAGATAGAGCTATCTGGTTCTCTCATCACAAAATTAAGACTTTCTTCTTAAACACTCTAAAAAATCAAAATGAGATATTTGGAAGAAAAAATAATTTATCCGCATCTTTTCTAAGGGGGATGTACATATCAGACGGAGATGGAAGTATTATTCATAACACAAACTTCCAAGATCAGTTACTGATTGAACATCTTGGGTTCTATACTAAACGAAAGGGAAAAGATCTCTGGATCAGAGACGTTGAAAATTTTCTTTCATTAATAAAATACAGACCTGAAAAATCTGAAAATAAAACTAAACATTAATCATGCTTATTTCTTTTGTGGCGTTACCATTGAGTCTGGAAACGAGCGAGACCCTCATCTTTAGTTGCAACGTTTTCCTCCGGGGAAGCGGCACTCTAAAGGAACCGCTGTTGTTAAAACAGAGGAAGGAGAGGGCGACGGTAGGTCAGTATACGTCGATAGTGGTATCACAACACCACATTAAACACAGCACTTTGCACAAATATGTCGCAGAACATGTTAGCCAAAGATTTTTGGGAGCCGGCAGGCAGTTGTTATATTTACACTGCTATCGACGGCTAAAGCCCCTAATCTCCCGGGCTACACTTGCGAGGTAAAATATCCTTAGGATCACCGGTTGTTAGGTGTCTCATAACCTTTAAAAACTACAAAAATTTGACAAAGATAATGAAAAGAAAATCTTTGGCTTATTTGGTAGGTCTAATTGGGGGCGACGGAAGCCTTTCAAAAGATGGAAAAGGTAACTATGAAATCAATATTGTAGATCCTTCTTTCGAATTTTTACAAACTGTAACAAAACTATTTGAAGAAACGTTGAACATAAAAGCAAAAATTTATGTGATGAAAACTGCTTTAGGTAATATTTGTTATAGAATAAGAATTTGGTCGAAAAAACTCTACAATTTCTTGATTAAACTGGGTGTTCCTGAAGGAAGGACGAAAACTTTTCAAATGAAAACGCCAGAATGGATCATGAATTCAGGAAGTAAAACTAAGGCATCGTATATTGGAGGGTGGATGGATGCAGAAGGTTGCATCACACGAAAAGTAGTAAAAAAAGAAAGAAGAACATACATCTATCCAAGAATTGCAATGCATGTAGTAAATAAAACAATAAGAGATGAACTGGCTTTCCTATTGAAAGATCTAGGATTGAAATTCTCTACTTGGAATTCAGGCAAAATGTATGGACTCCAAATAAATGGTTTCAATAATACTGATGCTTATTTTCGTAAAATTTATACTTATCATCCTAAATTTACCTCGCGAGAGCCTAACGTGGCCTACAATGGCTAGGACAATGGGTTGCCACACCGAAAGGTGGAGCTAATCCCCGAAACCTAGTCTAAGTTCGGATTGAGGGCTGAAACTCGCCCTCATGAAGCTGGAATCCCTAGTAATCGTATGTCACAATCGTACGGTGAATCGGTCCCTGCTCTTTGCACACACCGCCCGTCAAGTCACCCAAGTGAGAGTCTGGTGAGGCGCTATTGAGAAATTGGTAGCCTCGAACCAAATTTTTATGAGGGGGGCTAAGTCGTAACAAGGTATCCGTAGGGGAACCTGCGGATAGATCACCTCCAATATTTTATGAAAATAAAAATTTGTGAGAGTCGTGTGCGTAATTAATTTGATTAGCAATGCAAATTGCTAAATATTGACGTTAAAAACGTCAATTGTTTGATACTTAATTCAAACGTTGAACAATTTTTTCTTGAAAGTTTGATCAAAACTTGTTTTTGGTTAGATTTTTTTCTAAAAAATTCAGAGCATATATGTCCACTGAAGGACCTTGAAGTGTTAATACTGGGCTCGTAGCTCAATGGTAGAGCGCCTCCTTTGCAAGAAACTTTTTGTAAGAAAAAGTTTCATCAAAAAACGGCTGGTTTGATGATGAAACTTCTTAACAAAAAAAGTTTCCAAAACAGGAGGAGGCTGCGTGTTCGAAACCGAAACGATCTAGGCAATTGCCTAGGAGATAATAAGAACCATAGGTTCTTATGCGGGAATCACGCCGAGTCCATAGAAACTTTGACGTTAATAGCGTCGAAGTTTCGTTGAAGTATGATTTTGTCCGAATGATTGGACAAAGGATTGCTGAGCACATGAGAATGTGCTGTGACGCTGATTTATAGGTTTGAGTGAAGGACACGAGAACAGTGAGAAGTTAATACGCCATTCAGGGGATGGCCAGGCTTGGATTTCAAGCAGACGTGGCAAGCTGCGAAAAGCTTCGGGGAGTTGCATGCGAACGTTGAACCGAAGATATCTGTGCGTCCAGGAATGGACAAAAACTCGGTGAATTGAAATATCTCAGTAACCGAAGGAAGAAAAACCAATTGGGATCCGGTGAGTAAGACGACCGAAAGCCGGACAGGACAAACCGAACTCTGCATAGTAATATGTAGTGGATGTGGGCGTTACAACTATCCTTTACAGGAGCTGAAGTAGACTGGAAAGTCTTACGACAAAGGGTGATAGTCCCGTAAGCAAAACGTAAAGGAGGGTAACGATGTGAGTAGTGCTCCTCGAGAATGGAGCACGAAGTTGGGGGGATCAACCTCTAATCCTAAACAAGTATCCAAGACCGATAGCGAATTAGTAGCGTGAGCGAACGTTGAAAAGTAGGTCGAAAGACCTTTGAAAAGAGCCTGAAACTGAATGGTTACAGGTTGGTGTGGCACGAAAGGGTCGAAGTTTTCCGAAGCAAACTGTCGCAAGGCAGTGGACCAGGAAAATGGACCAGTGTTGCATCGTACTTCTCGAATCAAGAGCCAGGGAGTATACGGTAGTGGTGAGTCGAAAGACGTAGCGAAAGCAATTCCGCGCAGTGCTGAACGAGGCGGGACGTATGAAAATGCGTTTGATCACTATTGTATGACCCGAAGCGGTTGTGATCTATTCCGGGGCAGGCTGAAGCCGATCTAACGATTGGTGGAGGGCCGCAACCAGTGTTGGTATATCCACTTGGGTGACCTTGGAATAGGGGTGAAAGTCCAATCGAACATCGCGATAGATTTAAAGGGCTAATTGAGTAAAAACTGTATGCGTGATAAACAGCTTCTTGTTGAATATTTCAAAGGTGAGAATCTTTTCATAACAGGTTGTGAAGAGATTGTTAAAACTCACTTCGAAAAACTCGGCAAATTGAAAAGATCTACAAAATATAGTTATCTTTCAGGGGTTGCAATTCCGTTAGATTTGCTTTTGGAAATTTCGAACGAAAAGGAAAAAAGTGAAATCCTAACAATTGCCAAAGACATTAGGTCTCTTAGCAATAAAGGAATAAAGATTCCTAAAATAAACGAAGATGTAGCTTATCTTGTAGGTGCTTTGAGGGACGGAAATCTCAGAAAAACTGGGAGAAAAAACGATATCGTAATAACTCAAAGCGGAAAATATGCTGAATTTTGGTTGAAATATTTAAGCAAGATTTTTCAGATGAACTTCCGAATTAAAGGAGTTATAGAAAAAGATAGAGAAAGTTACAGACTAAGGTTTTCATCTAAACCTTTAGTTATCTTTTTCGAAAAAGTTTTTGAAATGCCGACAAGACAAACAACGTGGTCGACACCAAAAATGATAGCTGAAAATAAGAAGTTGTGGAGTAAATATATTGCTGGTTTTTTCGACGCAGAAGGATATTGCCCTTCTGTTAAAACAGTTGAAAAAACAGGGAGATATAAGCTAAAAATCACGCAGACAAACAAAGAATCTTTAGAATTTATTAGGAAAGCACTTTCAACTTTCCCAATAAATTCAGCAGGACCATACAAAAACAGATCAACTTATGATTTGTATATTAATGGTCTTGAAAATGTAAAAAGATTTTATACTCATATTCCGGTTATCCGGAAGAAAAACGAACTTAATAGCCTTTTAAGTCCGCGAAAGCGGGTTCCTTCCGAAGCATCCATCAGGATGACCTCAATGGAGATGGAACAAGGGGTAGAGCACTGATTAGGGAGAATAGATTCGAAAGAGTCTGCTTTCTTGTCAAACTCCGAATCTTTGTTCATTGTAGAAGTTGAGAGTCGGGTTGCACTGGGTAAGCTAGTGTGCCGTGACGGGAACGACCGAAACTTGGGTTAAAGACCCTAAATATCAGTTAAGTGTGAAGTCACAAGGAGTGTTCATTTCTAGACAAGCGGGACGTAGGCTCAGAAGCAGCCATCGTCTAAGCAACGCGTAATAGCGGACCGCTCGATCTAGTTTACTAGAAGAAGTACACATTCCGAAAATGTACGGGACTAAACTGATTTCTGATACCCAAGAGTACGTACAAAATACGTAATCTGGTAGGAAGGTGTGCGGAACGGGCAGAAGTAGGGGCGTGAGCTCCTATGGACCGTTTTGCAATAAATATCCTGGCGTCAGTAGCAGCAAATTCAGGTTAGAATCCTGAACGCCGAAAGCACTCGGTTTTCTTGGCAACGTTCGACAGCCAAGAGTTAGCCGATCCTAAATGTCCAGCCAATTACTAGGACATGAAAGGGAATGCCGTTAATATTCGGCAGCCACAACGATAGACGTGGCAACACAAGGTAGAGATTGACATCTGAAGCTAAGCTGAGCAGGGGAGACTCTGTTTAAGCAACATAGTACTGTGGAGTCTCATTATGAGGAGAAGCAGTATAATATGCGAATAGCCGCCCTTAGGCGGTTTGGCGTACGCTTTGGGTCCGTGAAAAATTTCTCTATCCGATTCGTTGTGATCGTACCAAGATCCAGTACAGGTGCTGCAAGATGAAAATTCTAAGGCGTGGCAGGGGAACTCTCTCTAGGGAATTCGGCCAAATAGATCCGTACCTTCGGTACAAGGATTGCCTGCGTTTGTGACGCAAGTTGCATGCGCAGGTCGCAGTGAATTGGGGGGATCGACTGTTTACCAAAAACACAGCTTTACGCAAAATAGCAATGTCTAGTATGGAAGGCGATGCCTGCTCACTACCAGTACCCGATACGCTCGTTCAAGGGCACAAAGGGCTGGCGAAGAGCGGGGGTAACACGAGATTTCTAGAAAATTTCTAATAGAAATTTTGTACCAATCTGACCCTCTTAAGGTAGCGTAATACCTCGTCGCTTAATTGGCGACTTGCATGAAGGGCATAACGAATCCCCCACTGTCCCAGAGAGGGACCTGGTGAACTCACTGCTCCGTGAATATGCGGAGGACTCCTAGTGGGAAACGAAGACCCCGTGGAGCTTTACTATAGTCTGTTGTTGAAATATAGGAATTGTTACATAGCGTAAGTGGGAGCGTAGAAACCTTGGTCGCGGCCGAGGTGGATGCACCAATGTAACACCACTTTACAATTTTTGTGTTTCTAACCTGAAAAGGAACAGCTGCAGATGGATAGTTTGGCTGGGGCAGTACGCCTTCGATAAGGAAATAAAGGCGCCCAATGTTCTGCTTAATCCGGTCAGAAACGAAAGTGATCAGTGATGTGCGAATGATATTATGTACAACCTCAGAAACTTTTTATAAAACAATTTTTCGAAATTTATTTTCGAAAGATTTCCTAAAAGTTTATGATGAGGCAAAGCAGCGAATGACGCTCATCATCGCTGAACGTCGGATGATAACGGTTAAAGAGAAATGCAGGACTGACTGTGAGACTAACAGTATGTCTCGCAGAGACGAAAGTCGGGCTTAATGAACATTGAAATCCTTTTGATAAGGGCTCAATCTGTCAGACAAGTTACCCCGGGGGTAATCGTTTCAGTGAAAATTTTGGAGTCCAGAGTGTGGTTTAGTTTGATCTCCTCTTACTACCACACCTAAAGCGCAAACAATATGAAAATAATTTTAGATATCTAGATATAATCGTAGATTTTATCTTAGAAATACTCTTAGAGTTACTCTTAGATTTAATCTTGAATTTTTCTTGATTCTCGAATTTTTTTCAAAAATGCTTTAGTCGAAACTCTGGATTCTTTATGGATAATTTACGAATAAACCTCGTAAATTTTGACGTTTAGCTACGTCAATAATTCTATTCATAACAAATCAAATTCGTAAATTAATTATTCGTAATTTTATTTTTGCTGGAATGACCCAAAACAGGCTCGTCGCGGGCGAGAGTACCCTGCGATAGCCTAGTTTTCGTCAAACACTAATTAGACTATCGCGTACATATCGACCCCGCGGCTTGGTACATCGCTGTCGGCTTATCTCATCCTGGAAGTGCAGGAGCTTCCAAGGGTCGGGTTGTACATCCGTTAAAGAGGTACACGAGCTGGGTTCAGTACGTCGCGAGACAGTACGGTAGTATCTACTGGGAGTGTTGTTGACTGAGGGTAATATCCTCTGAGTACGAGAGGAACAGAGGGTAGGCGCCTCTAGTATACCGGTTGTAACAAGCATCGCCGGGCAGCCACGCGCCAGATCATAAGACCTGAAAGCATCTAAGGTCGAAGGATCTCCCAAAACGAGTCAGCTGTGGGAGCCCGTAGCAGACGGGTTTGATAGGTTGGTGGTGTAAGCAAAGAGCGCAAGCGATTTGTGTGCCAGTCCAATACTAAATCTCCTATTTCTCAAGTTTCCGTGTTCTTCACTCATCCTATTCTTTTTTCTTAATTAATTTCGCAGACTGCTAGCGTAAGCTGTATAAAATTCAAGTAAAACATCAGAATAGAAAGAATTAATAGATTAAAAAACAAATATCATAGGTCTAAAAATGAGAGTTAAACAACTAACTGGTAAGTTGCATGAAAATAAACTAGAATTAGTTCCTAAACCCTTGACAAGCGAAATCATGAAAAAACAAAAAAGAAGTGACGACATAATAAAGGCACTTCAAAAACAGTTGGAAATGCAACGGATGTATGAAAAGAGATATGCTCCAGGAAAATCTAATTTAGTATTTCTCTGAACGTCTAAGGCATTCAACTTAACCTATTCTTTTTATTGTTAATTCGATTCACGAACAGCTAGCGGAAGCTAAGTGTTTTATATGATCAATTCTAAGCATTTCTGTGGGAACAATAGAAAAATTGAAACCTAAATTGGCAACAACATTTGCCATACTTTTTACATTTTCTAATCTAATTTTGGCAGAGCCTCCGGTTGTTAAAAAAGGGAAAGACAGAAAAAAAAATGTTCTGATCTCAATAGAACTGACAGAAAATAGAGATATAGAAAATTTTTTAGCTAAAAAAGAAACACAGACAGCTGCAGATATCCTAAGACATGCTGTAGAAAATAAATTAAACGCCGAAGAGGCTACTGCGGGCGCATTTTCTATTGCTGTCGAAAGCATGCCTGTACTCAAAAGCTTTTGTGAAGAAATACAGAAAAAACCTAGAAAGTTTGTTGCAGCAGTAGTATCGCATTTAATTCCGAAAAATTTTGAGATGAAAGATGTCACACTAGATCCGTCCAAACAATCCGTTGCCATTTCATTGACTGAAAAATCTGACAAAAATGAGAGGAAGAAAAAACTGAGGGATATTTTATTAACATTTGAACAAACAAGTATCCAGGTAAATTATAGATTAAAATTTTAGGTTTGTTTATGAAAATAATTAGGCTCAAAAATTACGAACTAGCAGATACAATGCTTAAGCGAGCTATTGGAATAATGTTCAGAAAAAAATTGACCAGACCTCTGGTCTTCCCGTTTTCCCATGAACAAATAATTTCGATCCATTCCTTATTCTGCGTCCCGTTCGACGCAGTCTTCCTTGACAAAAACAAAAAGGTTGTTGAGATTTACACCAACGTAAAGCCTTTTTCTTTCATAACAACTAAAAGGAAAGCTAGGTTTTTAGTTGAAATGCCTGCTGGATCGATTAAAAACTTGAAAATAAGTTTAGGAGATTCTATAGAGTTCTGATATCGTTACCCAAATAACCTTCCCCTTATTCTTTAGCTTCCCTTTTTCGTAATAAAAATGGAACTCAAAGAGAGAGGAACTAACTTCGGAAAAAAATGAGGTTTCAAGTATACCCTTTAGACGGAGTTATATAACTGCGTCTATTGTCTCTGCTAACTTAATCAAATCTCTATTTAACTGCTCTTTCCTCAAAAAACGCCAAAGATGTCTGCCCTCAAGTTTAGGTAATTTTTCATGGATTGAAAGTGACATTTCAGAATATCCTACATACTCAGAAAAATTTGTTTTATTTTTAACCTCGGGACCATATACATCTGGCGTTATTAATCCATACTCTCGTTCTGATTTTGAAACAATTGCTCCAGTATAGATATTATCTATTTTTAAAATAGATTTTAATGCTTTTTTAGTTCTGTCGAGTTGTTCGCCTGTTTTAAAGAAGTCGTCCAATATTAGGATGGACTTTTCTTTTACCTTATTCAACTTATTTAGAATCCTATTAAAAATTCGGCTAGTTTTGTATAATTCGGGCAGAAATGATTTTATTACATGTTTTGGTTGATCGGTTTCTTTATAGTGAGGCGCAAACTCCGATGGATCTAGGTAGTAAATTTTAGGTAATTCGATTGTTGAGAATATCCTTTTCCAAACTAATTCAAAGAAAAAAGCCATAGGTCTTCCGCTTTTTTCTAAAACAATTATTTCTTTTATATCATTATCCTTTACAAATTTAGCGATCTTTACCGCCCCGTCTTTCATAGCTAATCTTTCATTTTCATCGTTAAGGACCATGTATTCTTGCGAAAGACGCGTTATATCTCCATAGTTAAGATACAACAACTTATCTATCATTACTATATTTTCTTGAGTTGATGTGATCTCTAAGGCTTTAATAACTTCGACATACTCCTTACATTCTGCTTCAGTTAAGTCTTCGTATTCTTTTCTTATTTTTTCTTTATTTACTGGATTATATTCCTTCACGGGATTTTTTGAAACCTCACTAATTATGTTTTCTATTAATTCTTTTGTTCTGTACAGATTATTTTTATTCAGCTTAAGTAAAGTTCTTATACTACTTTTTTTTTCTTTTTCTAATGTTTCCGTTGTTCCCATATCCTCACACTAATCTTTTTTTAAATTCGTTTGAATAATTTAATTGTTCTTGAATAGTTTTAGGTAGTTTAAAGACTTCTAGTTTTAAACGTTTTATAGCTTCTTTATTATTGCCCACTAAAAGCAAAGTTACTGCCGCCGCTTTTTGTTGTGGATCTCCTTCTTTTAGAAAATAATTAAAAAGAGGGATAAAATCAGAACTTGAAACGATGCTTATGAATAATGGGTCTGAAAGACGAAGATTTAAAATTTTTTCAAAATAGAGTTCTTTTATTTGATGATTAATCTCTCTTGTCATACACATTAAACGTATTGGCAATATAAAAATCCTACGCTATAGAACTAAAATCCTCTAATATTTTCTGGTTTAAAAGATCGGCCCAAAAACATTATCAAATTTTTCAGTAAAAAAGAAGCCATAGACAACGACCTAATAAAGGGTTTATTGATTTAATTCAAGGAAATCTATTTTTTCCCTGGTCTTCCTGCAGTGATCCTTGATTGGCCGCCTACTTCCTTCATTGAAACTTCGATATCTTTAGATGCGACCGTCTCGAAGAGAGTTCTTATCTGATCAAGTGAAATATTGCGTACAGCCGCAATATTGATTTGTTTGGCTTCTTCTGTGACGTCTGGCCAAATTTCCTTCTCAAACTGTTTCTTGAATGCATCCATATTGATAGTATAGTATACAAGTCTAAGTGCGAATTTCTGGCCTCCTGTCTTTCCACGTTCTAATTTTTCGAATAATTCTCCAGTTATCTTGTGCTTCTGTCTGATGAAACCTGAGACACGCCTGAAATCAGCTTCTGTCTCGGCTAAGAACTTATCAGCATTGCCACGCTTTGCAGCTATGACGAAAGAATTCTCACCTAGATATGCAATAGTTGCATTAATTTCTGTCTCCTTCAATTTATCCTGGAGCATTTGTGAAACCAGCCTGACAATAAGTTTTGCTTCTTTCTTTCCATAACTTACCTGATACTCTTCAAGTCCGTCAAGATCTATTTTAGTAAATTCTGTGTCTTTTTCGTCTACGTAACTCTTTATCACTGTAAGAAGTCTCTTCACATCTGGGAGGTCTACAAGCGGATCGAATAAGCTTCCGTGTTTCTTGAGAAAAATTTTAGTTAGAGCCTTGAGCTCCATTGGCTCGAATGGCTTTTTGATATAATAGTCTGCACCATATTTAATTCCGAAGAAACGGTTAACGGCTGCATCCGCAGCAGAAACAATAACAATAGTTGTATTTTTTTTGTCTGGACTTTGCTTTATTTTCTTACATATCTCCAAGCCATTGGCCCCAGGTAACATTAGATCTAGAAAAATCAAATCTGGCTTAAATACATCAACCATACCGAGTGCTTCATCGCCGTCATAAGCTGCCTCAATTTTATACCCGCCACCGATTGAAAGCTGAATTAGTTTATTAATATCTTTATCGTCCTCGACAACTAGTATCCTTTTTGGCTCTGTGTGCGCCAGTACATACCAATATTCGTTCTTGCCAACAAATCTGCTGTCTATACGCTCATCGCCTTTAAGTCTGACTAGAGCCGCCTTAATCTCGTCTTTATCCGAAGAAATACTGCTTAAAAGTTCTGACGTCTCGACTCCACCGTCAGCAGTAGTCAGTGCGTGCAGTATATCCTGTTCTAGCTGTGCCTCTTCTATTCTCATCTTCTGCCTCTGTTTACTTGCTGTAGCCCTCTTTCAATAAATAACATTAAATCTCTTACGCTAAAAGCACAATATGGCAGATGAACAGAAAGCGGTCGAAGGGCAGCTACAGCTCTCAGACATTAATCAAGATGTAACAGAACCGCAAAAACAGACAATTAACAAATTTAAACTATTATTTGATAGCTTAAGAGAAGCTGGAATTGTTCTAAACGATAAAAAGGTAATAATTGAATTAAATAATTCCTTTGAACTTCTTTCAGGATACCAGCGTAGTGAATTAATTGGGAGTAAATTAAGCAAGATACTTAACAAAAATAAGTTGAAAAAGAAAAACGGTACATCGATAGAAATTGGATTTACGGAACTTACGATAGATAATAGTGCTGTTTTGTTGCTTTCAAACCTTAGCCAACGCAGACATTTAGATCAGAACACTGAACTTCTCAGAGTAATTGAAGGAACCACTCAGGATGCAATTTTACGTATTGATAAAAATGGTAGAATAATTGAGTGGAATGTAGCTGCAAAGAAAATGTTTGGGAAAGAAGATTTCACTGGAATTGGAATAAAGGATCTGATGGGTTGGGGAAGCAAAATTAATCAACTGATAAAAAAAGCTGCTGCCGAAAATAGAGTGCAAAAAAATGAGACTAATTGCGTCAGAGCAGATGGAACAAATTTTGAAGCAGAAGTCAATCTGCTTCCAGTAGATGGAGCTGCTGTTTGTATAGTAAAGGACGTATCAGAACGCACCAAACTTAAGGAACAAATAACACAAGCTAAGGAAGTTTACCAGCAGCTGGTGGATAATGTAACTGACATTATATTTGTCATAGATAAACAAGGAGAAATTCAGTATTCAAATTATCAATTTGAAAAACAACTTGGACATAAACCCGAAACAGTCAAATCAATCGTTTCCATTATACATCCCGACGATCTTTCGAATGTCATCAATATTTTGAATAAAGCACAGAACGAAGGGAAAGGTTTTCGTGACCTTGAGTTCAGACTGCAAAATTCAAAGAAGAGATGGGTTTACTTCTCTGCAAATGCAGTACCAGTCAAAGAACTGCAAACAGTAACGGGATTCAGAGGAACGATGAGAAACATAGACGAAAAAAAGAAAGCAGAGGATAAAACTGAACAAATCCGCAGAGAATTAGAAAGACAGAATAAAGAACTGATGGAACTTAACAGACTAAAATCAGAGTTCGTTAGTAATGTCTCGCACGACTTGCGAACTCCACTAACAAATATTCAGGGATATGCATCATTATTGAATAGTAAAAGTCTTGGCCTGCTTAACAAAGAACAGACTGAAGCTGCTGAAATAATACACAAAGAAGCAATAAGAGAAGCAAAACTAATCAACGATCTGCTGGACATTTCGAAACTTGAAGCAGGTGCCATCGTTATTCACCGAAAACCGTTTTACCTAAGCACACTTGAAGACCGCTGCTCATTCAGATCACTTGCTGAAAAGAAAGGGTTAGTGGTGCGGTGGAATACTCCAGATATAATAGGGGAAGTAGATGGAGATATGGACCGAATCGCTCAAGTAGTGACTAATCTAGTCACAAATTCAATAAAATTCACAGAAAAAGGTTCGGTCACAGTAAATGCGTATCCATCCGACAAAAAAAATATACGAATAGATGTTATAGATACAGGTTCGGGCATCCCAAAAACAGAATGGCAGAATATTTTCATGAGATTTTATCAAATGGCAGGAAAACAGGTCAAAAAAGAAGGTAGCGGCCTCGGCCTTGCCATAGCTAAAGACATCGTTAAATTACATGGAGGAGACGTGTGGGTTGAAAAATCAGAAACAGGACAAGGCAGTACAATCAGCTTCACGTTGCCAAAAGCAACACGAATGCAAGAACGAATTATTGATCAACGAATCGACCAAAAAACCGATCAGAAGTTACAGTAATCAATAAATAGGTCTTCTGGTAGCTTTTAATGGTGGGAAAATAACTGATCAGTTTGAAGGTGAATTTGAAAAATTTAATGAACAGGATATTAACTTCTTATCCAAGTATACAACAAATGCACTTGGGGATACCTCTGTTATTCTTTTGCCTCCAGGAATAGGTGGAGCGACTGTAACTAGATTTAGTCGTGCGGCATATGGATGGAGGACAATTGTTACAAAGGAATTCGCCAAAGATGGGCAATTCAACTTAAAGAAGCTTGATAAACTAATTGAAAAAGTGCTTGTTGCTTACGGTGACGATTCAGTTGGAGAATTGGAAGGGGCTCTTGTTAGATTAGAAAATATCTCCAATCTAGCCATAAAGGAAATAGAAGACTGTAGAATCGGAGTAGCATATATCGAACAATCTTCTCGGTACGTTTTCTATAACCAAAAAGATACTGCTGGAAATTTCCGCTATCTCAAAGATAAAACTAAGAATCCGATAATGAACTCAGAATACAAAGAGGAATACGTAAAAACAATGGACAAATTATTCCAAACATATTGCGATCTGATAGCACCGATGACCGACTACTTCAAAAAACTTAAACCCATTACTGAAGCAACTTATGATATAAAAGGAACCGGTGAGCAGCTTAAACTTGCAGCGCTGACTGATGAAAACGATAGAAACGCGTGGTTAACAACGTATAATTTTGATATTAAAACTAAAGCCTGCGACACAATAAGAGGACCGTTGCCCGCTGCCACCTTATCAAATGTTGCGTTGTTCTGTAATGGAAGAGCGTATCAGAACTTACTAACTAAACTTTATTCGTCAGACGTGCCTGAATTTAAGATTAGGGGTGAAGAATTACATTATGAACTAAATAAAGTAATCCCTAGATTTGTAGAAAGAGCTAAACCGAATGGATATATTATGGAAACAAGAAAAACCATGCAGCGTCTAGTTAATTCTATTTTTGATAAAAAAAATGTTAAATTGACAGAAGACGTAACACTGCTTGACAATGGAATAAGATTTATTGCGGAAGCATTGGCAAAAGATTTAAACAAATATTTTGAGGGTAAATTTTCGGGGAATATTAGTGGGTTATTAGAACGAGAATTGCCAAAGGACTTGATAAAAAGATTTGAAAAAGAGTTTGAAATAAGACAGATTGCAGTTATGCTATACAAGTATACTGAACACTCAATGGAACAAATAATTAATATCGTGCGTGAACTACCTGAAGAAAAAAGGAAGGAGATATACTGTACATATATTGGAGATAGAAACTCAAGAAGAGACAAACCTGGAAGAGCATTAGAATACGGATATCCTTTACTTTATGATTTGGTTGAAAGTTTTGGCATTTATAGGGACCTGCAAAGACATAGGATGCTGACTCAAGAAAGACAGAAACTTACGACTAGATTAGGCTTTTCTATACCTGAAGAAATAAATGAAGCCGGATTCGAAGATAAACTTGTAGAAAATTATGAAACTGCATCAAATCTTTATGAAAAGATTAGAACGGCAATGGGTAATGAAATTGCACAATATGTTGTGCCATTTGGATTCAATGTAAGATGGTATATGGGAATGAATGACAGAGAAGCAATGCATATGCTTGAACTAAGAACTGGAAAACAGGGGCATCCTAACTACAGACTAATGTGCCAGAAAATGCATCAGAAATTAAAAGAGCAGTCAGAAACTAGGGCAAGTTCAATGAAATTTGTAGACTATAATAATTATTACTGGTCAAGAGCAGACTCAGAGGCAAGGCAGAGAGTTAAAGAAAGAAAATTAAATAGCTAATTATTCGAATCTTCCGGAGAGATGCTCTTCGGTTTTTGTTTCTTCTCTTTTTTCACTTTTAATTTCGTATCTGCCGTTTCGGTTTTTTCCTTTGGTTTTATTTTCTCCGATGCCTTCTCTTCTTTCTTCTGTTTTGCCTTACTTTTTGTTTCTTCCTTCATCTGCTGAGTCTTAAGTTTCTTTTCTTCTCGCTTTTGTTGTGCCTTTAGCTTCTTTTCTGCTGCTTTGGCAGCTTCCTTTTCAGCTGCCGCTTCCTCTTTCCGTTTAAGTTTTTCAAGTTTTTCCGGACATTCACGATTGAGACAATAAGTGTACCGTTGTTTGCCTTTGGCTGCCCAGATTCTAGGAGATTTGCAAAATTCGCATAAACCTGCGGAATTAACAAAACCGAATGGAGGAAGGGAGTAAGTGATCTTGCAATTTGGATAATCGCTGCAACCTAAGAAACGGTATTTCCCTTTTCTTTCAATTATTCTCTGAAAACCTTTGCCGCACTTGCAAGGTGCGAATCTTTCAGATTCTTCCAATTTTTCAAGCAGATTGGTTCCTATTTTCTGTTGGTTCTTTGTGAAATCATCAAGAATTTCAGTGAGAATACCTTTAGCATTGGATATAACTTTCTGCTGGTCAATTTTTTGTTCCTGTATCATTTCCATTTCGGATTCAAGCTGTTTCGTCAGCTCTGGATTAACGATCTTTGGTGAATAATCTCTGAACGTTTCGTAAACTGCACGACCAAGTGGCGTAACAGTGATTTGTTTTCCAGTAAAATAACCGCGCTTGAAAAGTGTTTCAAGAATTATTGCTCTGGTTGTTTTAGTTCCAATGTCTTCCTTTTCCATAAGTTGAAGAATTGTTGCTGGAGTAAAACGTGGCGATGGTTTTGTTTCTTTTCGAAGAATCTCGAATTTATCTATTTTCAGGAGTTCTCCTTGCTTAAACACGGCCATCTGTGACTCGCGTAGCTGTGTGTATGGATAGAACTGAATCCAACCCTCTTTTACAATATGAATTGCTTCGGCAGCATATTTTTCTTTTGCGTCTAAATTAATCTTCTGATCTTCAACTTCCGCAGGTTCAGCAAAGGCAGCAAGAAACCTATGAGTGATTAGATCGTAGAGTTTTTGCTCGTCTGTTGATAACTTACCAATAATTCCGGTTGGATAAAGTGCTGGATGCACATCTTCCTTTTGACCTTCACGCGGCCTGAATCTTTTTCCTTCGATTAACTTTTTAGCTAATTCACTGAATCGTTCTATCTGGGCAATTTTCTGAATAATAGAAGGTAGATTTAATTGTACAGGAAGCTTTTGAGAAGCAGTTCTGGGATAACTGATGTAACTGTGTTCGTAAAGGGTTTGAGCGAGTTCTTGTGTTTGCATTGGAGAAAAACCGAAAAGGCGGTAGGCTTCAATCTGAAGACTGGTAAAATCGAAGGCTGGAAATGGATAAATTGTACGAGCAGTTTTCTTTATGTCAATTGTTCCTTCGGGTTTGGTATTGTTCTGAACTTTGATTGCCTCTTGTTCAGAATTAAAACGGCTAGTAGTGTGATGAAATTTTGTTTCTTTTGCATATACAAACAACTCCCAGTAAGGTGTTGAAATAAAATTCTTAATTTGTTCTTCTCGCTCTGCTAAGAACTTCAGCATCGGACCTTGTACGCGACCGATTGAAAGCGTTCGGGACCTTCCAGCAGCCCGGAGCGCATTCATTATCGCTCTACTGAGATTGATTCCGTACAACCAATCGATCATATGCCGTGTTTCGCCGGCTATTGCATTAGGCACATCCAGAGGTTCTAAATGTTCGTACGATTGACTAAGCTCATTTGGGGTGAGTGTTGAAAAGCGCATCCTCTTGGCGCGCGTGAGATCGCCAGCAAACCTAATTATATTATAACCAATCAGGCTGCCTTCAATATCGTAATCTGCTGCATTAATGAACACGCTGGCATTTTTCGCCATTTCCTTTATTGTATCTAGATACCCGCGCATATACCACGCAGTCTTGTTTAGTTCATATGTAGGAACCCACTCGATATCAAACGCTGGCGTTTCCTGGCCTTTTTGTCTAAGCGAGAATAAGTGTCCAACTGCAGGAACAATAACGATCTGTTTTGAGTCCCTAGTTACTTCGTAATAAACTGTCTTCCGTCCGAACCTTTTCTTCACATCGTTAGATAACGCATATGCGATTTTCTGTGCGACAGAAGGCTTCTCCGCAATAATCAATTCATAAGTCATAAACTCATCTGGATTAGATACTCGACCGACTAATAAAATAATAGAATAATTCTCAGAATCTTTATAAATACCCTATGAATTCTAAAACAATGACAGAAAAAGAAGTGAGGAAGGAAGAAGAGGAGAGGAAAGAAAAGGAAAAGAAAGAGAAGGCTAAGAAATTTACTGAGACCGGACTGGTTGAAAGATTGGAGACAATGAAAGAGAGAAAGGACAAAGAGATAGAAGAGATAAGAAAATTTCAAGAAATAAGAGAAATTGCCAAAAAAGCAAGAAAAAAACTTAAAGAAAAAGAGATCGGAGAAGAGGAAGAAACAGAAGAAGAAAAAGAAAACGAAGAGGAAGAACAGAAAGAGGCTAAAAAGAACGGTAAGGGAGGCTCAGGGACCGCAGGTTCTGAAGAGGAAGAAGAGAAGTCATTTGAAGAAATCGTCAAGGATTTCAAAGATTTTCTTAAAGAAGAACATAAAAAATAATACTTACTGCCTTTCTGAGACCTAGAGGGAGGGGACTTCCAGTATTCGCTCTATTGAATTTACACTGATTTTATACACTTCAATAAACCCAGAAAATTCGTTGAAAAATGAATCTAGTTCTTTTTCGTGTAAAACGTCTATTTTAAGAGTATTATTTGATAATTTAGTAGAAAATTTGCTTATTTTAGTATTAAATGTGTAATAAAACCTTCTTTTTATATTATTAAGTACTTTTTTGTCTTTAATAATGATATTATATATGTATATTAACATATTGTAACTATAGTTACATATATTAATATAGATATAGTATTAGTTGAAGTGACCTCCCCCTGTTCTATCTGCACGCCAGTTGTTAGATTTTAAGTTTTGAATTTAAGCGCTCAATGGTGTGAGAGATCCGTAGTAAAAATAGGTTATGACTATCATAAGTACAGTTAATATGACCACAGATATAAGCCATGTTGCAACTGCTTTGAGTGTGCTGAGAGCATGCGCTTCTTTTAACGAGAGGGTAAGGAGATAAGCAAGATAAATTAGTAGTACCAATCCCAACCAATTGCCTACAATCGGTATAAGAATAACTATAGAATTAAGTAAAGCTATAGGAACTGAGAACAATGTGGTTAAGTAGAGTTGGTTTTCAAAAGAGGACTTTCCTCCAAGAATTCTTGCCAGGACAAAGAAGATACCTCCAACAAAGACAGTCATCAAAGTGCCGCTGATTACAGCCAACAACGCGGCAATTAAATCAAATGTTCTTAGTTGAGCAAGCGTGCTGCCCAAAACAACTATAACAGATGCAAAAAATACGTTAACAGCAATTTTTGTTTTATTGCCTTTCCCATTCTCGGACGAAAATGTGTCTACAGGTTTGGTTAGCGAAGAAATCCATAAATCAACATAACTGGTTTTTACGTTTGCAGTTGTTTTCATGGCTGACGAAGTCGATTTTTTGATATTAACACCTAACAAATATTGAACACAAAGGTTTTAAACAACCCTTATTTCTGCTGTTTTTTTGACAGAATTGAGAACGTACGCGTATGTCCTATAATGTACGAACGCAGTTATCGTAATACTGTAGTCTCCAGGTTTTGTAGTCACGTTAGACCACAGAGGAACAGTTATATCCTGGCTTCCTTGTTTACTCAGATACCCGATTCTGATCTCCTTAGCTTTTTGAAGACATGACTGATCGACACCCAGTGCTTTAGGTACTTCAACAACTAGCGATACGAGTACATTTTCGTCTTCGTTGTTCTTCAATTTTATTACTAAATCAGTCCTATCTCCTTTGTAAGACGCTAGTCTAACAGGAATAAATGAAGTTTTGATAGAGAAAGGAACACCCTTAGTTATCTTACCAACATCCTTTTTTCCGAATATATCCAACAATCCCATAAGTACACCTACGTCGATATCGACGTGTTTCACTATTTAAACCTTTCTTTTACCTCGATATTCTACTTTCACCGAATAGTTTTTAAAGGTTGTAGTAAATATCTTCGAATACAAAGGGAGGTCGTTAATATGGGAAAGAAAGTTGGATCAGAAAAAATTAAGAGAGAAGACGGCTATCTTTACTTTATCGGTAAGGATGGTTATGTTTGGAGAGCGCCTATGAAGGCAAACAAGAAAGGTTCCAAGAAGAGAATAGGAGCCGAGAAAATCTCCAAGAAGAAAGGATTCATGTATTACGTTGGAAAAGACGGATATGTGTACGAAGCAAAGATGAAAAACGTAAGATAAATTTCATCTTTCTTTTTCTTTTTTTATTTTTTCTTTTTTATATTATTTTATGTTGTAATTCTTTTTTCTATCTTATTTTAAATTTCGTATTATTACGAGAGTACTCTACAAAATAAGTCCAGTTAGAGTAGGTATTAATTCATTATCCGTCCGAGAGGTAGTCAAAGCTAATGCTAGATCAATTACTATTATCTCTCCTCTGCCACGCTATCCGGACTATTTAATATCCTACTTCAGGAAAGAAAGTGTTTGTTCGCTCTCTTCCTTTGTCGGTGCGTATGTATAACCTGCTGCACCTGCTCCTTGGGTTTTAGACACAACTATAACGTCTTCGACAGATTTGACATTCTTGTAAAGTATTGTTTTTTCTTTTATTATACGCTGAGCTTCTTCTCGTGATGCTGCGTGAATTGCTTCGAGTGTTACTCTGACAACATCGCCTTTTTCAACATCTACGATTATATCGAATACTTTTCCAAGATACTTTCCGCCGTCAGAAAAGATGTCCATCCCATAAAGTCTACTCATTCTGATTGACATACTTAATCGCCTCAATGTTGTCTATTGAATCGAATGTATTTAAAAGGTTTATGATAGCCCAACTAAAATAGATCAATATGGTTGAAGAAATTAAAAAAGAAGAGCAAAAGCCAGAGAAAGCAGAGATCAAAAAGGAAGAAAAGGAGAAAAAGAAGAAAGAAAAACAAGTAGTAGATATAATCCTTCATCTTAAACCAGCAAAACTCCTTGTTTTACTCCTACAAGATAAGCAATGGCATACTTCCGGACTAGCGAGAGAAACAGTACAATCCTACGTTTATGCCACAAAAACTGTCCAAGAATTCGAAAAAGCAGGCATAATCCTTATTTCTATCAAAGGTAAAAAACGCATTATCAAACTTACTGAAAAAGGAGAAAAAATTGCAAGATCAATAAATGAGATTTTGCAAAATGCTCCGGCCGGGATTTGAACCCGGGTCATTGGCTAACTTTACAAATTTAGTCAAGTTTGATCAAACTTTTACTAAAAGTTGTACGAAAGGCCAAGATCCTTAACCGGACTAGACGACCGAAGCGTAATTAGAATAGAACTTCCAAATTTTAAATAATATGTGTTTCTTTAAGTTTCTCATAAATCTCACGTTGTATCACTTGTTTATCCTTAATTCTACTCCCTCAATAATAATAAGCGTCATCCGATCTCCAGAGTTCAGGTTAAATCAGATCATTTTATCCAGACGTTTCTTTACTTCTTGGATAGTTTCTTCCAAAGGTTTAGTTGCGTCTATCTCTATCCATTTAGAAATCAAGTTTTTCTCCAACATTATTTGATATTTTAATTTTGCATGCAATAATCTTTCTTTATTAGCTGCATATCTGCTAAAATGTTTTCTTTCATTTTTAGTTCTTCCAACAGAAATATCGGGAGTAATATTTAGATAAAATACAACGGTCGGTTTAACTAATTTCAATTCATTAAAAATCTTTTCAGCAGTTTCTGGTGACATCTGCTGGTAAGCAATTGTCGAAAAGAAATATCTGTCAGCAACAACTGTCTTACCTTCATCCATCCATCTCTCTATTTTTTCTTGATCTTTTGTTATATCGGCTAGAAAAACAAGAAACTGCGACGTTGGTGATATTGTAGCTTTTCCAGTCAAGATTTCATCCATAATTCTAGCAAATCTACCTTCTCGGTCTGGATACGAAAGTTCCTCAACCCGTTTTCCTTCTTTTTTGAGGTATCTTTTGCACCATTTCGAGACTGCTTCTTTTCCAGCCCCTTCTAAGCCTTCGAATACGATGAACATTTTTCTCCCAAAGAAAGGTGTTCTTGTCAATTTATATTGTTTTTGTTCAGTGAAAAAAGAAGAAAAAGGATACGTATACTTCCACTACTTAAAGTAACTTTAATTTCTTCGTATATCTGTCAATTTCTTTTTCTTCCCATGGTCCAATAACTAGACAGGTAATTGTGCCTGGCTTAATTTGTGTAAGGCCTGCATCACTTATCAGTTCGGCAGGAACATGAGACTTAATTTCTTTGTACAATGTTTTCAGTTCTTTTTCATCTTTAACCTTAAGTACAATCTTTTTCTGTCCTTCAATCATCCAACGGCCAACCAGCATTGGATTTTTTGACATAACAATTTGATATCCAACTAACGCAGCATGTGCTGCATGTGCAGCAAGTTTTCCTTTCCCAAGTTTTAGATCAGTTCTAAAAATTATTGCTTGTTTCATTCAATCACTTCTTTATCCGACTTCAATAATCTGTGTTGAAGCCTTTTTTAATCTGTCCATGATGCTATATCCAATCCCTTCTTCTTCAATCCCCTTACACAAAATTGTTTTGATTCTTCGTTCATCAAATAGTCTTAGTTTCGCAAATAATGTCTTTGCCGAATTCTTTGTTCTATCAATTTTCAATATTGCAATTTGTTCATTTTTAATCAGCTTGAATATTTCATCTATAGCTTTCAAATTTCCTGTGAAAAGGATAAGTTCAGCTTTAGGCGAATAATGTTTGTATTTCATACCTGGCGAAGCCGGGACCAGGGATACGGCCGAGGAATAAGCTGCTTCAGGGATTATTTCTTGTATCTGCTTCAGAGTGATAGTGCCGGGCCGCAATATTCTTTTTTTAATAGGGTCATAAACTGTCGATTCAATTCCATGTTGCGTATCTCCTCCATCTAAGATCGCCCCTATTTTTGTTAATTCTTTTTTGGTGTAATCCTCTAAAATATGTTTTATAGATGTCGGACTTGGTTTCCCAGATTTATTCGCACTTGGTGCTGCGATCGGACCAGCTAATTTAGCAAGCAGACGTGCAGTTTCATGTGCAGGCATTCTAACTGCAACTGTGCCAAGTCTTGCAGTAACGTTGTCAGGTACAGCTTCTTTCTTACGAAGTACTAATGTAAGCGGTCCAGGCCAAAATTTTCGGACCAGTTTTCTAGATATTAAATCAAGAGGATAAGTAAGCAACTCAAGTTGCTGTTCAGTTCCTATATGTACAATCAATGGATTATCAGACGGCCTCCCCTTTATCTTAAAAATTTTTTCAACTGCTATGCTATTTAGTGCAGATGCACCAAGACCATAAACTGTTTCAGTAGGGAAAGCAACAAGCCCTCCGTTTTTAATTATTTCAGCAGCTTTTTTCACTTCTTTATTTAACATTTTCTCCTCTTCTATAAGGTTAAAAACATAACCAGAGTATTTATTCTTAAGGGGTCGTGGGCTAACTTGGCATGCTACCAGCTTTGGGAGCTGGTGATCTGAGTTCAAATCTCAGCGACCCCACTATGTCATCTACTAACAAGACTATCTTATTTGATCTGATGGGTGTGGTTTTTGCAAAAGGTTCATTTGCCCATGCACTTCATGAGATGTTTCCAAAAGTTTCGTCCAAACTTATTAAGAGAAAAGCACATTTGTATAAAATAGGTAAAATAAACACGATTCAATTTTGGAAAGGAATAAGTGACAATCCAATCGACGATGAAGAAAAGTTTCTAGGTTCCTATAGATTAGATCCCTTTTTTCCTAAAATTGTAGACCGTTTTCGTAAAAAGTATAACGTAGCTTTAGTTTCAAACATTAGTCAAAGATGGCAGGAGAAATTTGAGCATAAATATAATATAGAACGACATTTCGATAAAGTTGTTTATAGTTATCAGTTGGGGATTGAAAAGCCCGACGCAAGAATATACTTAGTTGCATTAAAAGTTATGAATTCAGATCCAGCAGAAACTATTTTTATCGATGACCATCTCAAGAATCTGTCGGCAGCCAAAAAACTTGGTATGAAAACTATTTATGTAGAACGAATAAAAGATAAGGTACGGAGCAAGTTTAAACCTGATTATAAAATTAAAAATTTGTCAGGTTTGGTCAGGATTTTATGAGTAAAGATAATCAACTGAAAGTCTTAGAAGATAAAATACGAGAATTTGTGAGGTCTAAATACGGGAAAAATCCAGTTCCTGGAGAAGGTAATCCTAATTCTAAACTTCTTTTCATAGGTGAGGCACCCGGCGCGAATGAAGAAAAAACAGGCAGGCCGTTCGTAGGACGATCCGGAAACTTGTTAAGAGAATTAATCAAGACAAAATTAGGTTTGGATCCAAAAGAAGTTTACATTACTTCTATCCTGCATTGGAGGCCCCCAAACAACAGAAAGCCAAAAAAGAAAGAGATAGAACAAAGCTTACGGTTTGTAAGCGAAATTATAAATATTATTAAGCCAAAATTTATTGTTGTACTTGGAAACACAGCTCTGAATACACTTGTAGATTCAAAATTAAAGATAGGGGACGTCCATGGAACGATTATCTCTATAAATCACAATTTATTTTTTCCAACTTATCATCCGGCTGCAGCACTGAGATCTCCGATTAAAACAAGAAGACTATTAGAAAAAGATTTTGAAAAACTGAGAAAAGAAACGAACAGGTAAAAAATAAAAAATCTTAGGTCTTGCATAGCTTAGCTGAATAATAACCTCAGATAGAATAACGGTGACATGAAACCCTTTTTTGCTTCTTCGTTTACAAGCATTCCGGAAATTTGATCTTGCAGCTCTTTGTTTCGTGAAGCTTTATCAATAACTAGATTAAGTAGGAATTTGTGTTGTCCGAGTTGTTGCAACTTGTAGCTCATAGCTACTTCGTCCTTTATTTCTTTCTTTAGTTCCGCTTCGTATTCACTTAATACCTGACTAGATGTGTTACTGAGTCTTAGTGCTTTACTGATTGTTCTGAAACCAATTTTTCCACTTGTCATTGCATTGCCAATACCTTCACCAGAAAATGGATCGATTAACGAGGCTGCATCTCCGATCAGGATCCATCCATCGCCTGCCATTTTTCTCATCTTTGATGCAAGTGGAAGATTCCATCCCTTAACTTCAGATACGAGTTTAGCATTTTTGAATCTGTCTTTGAAAAGTGGATTTTGTTCAATTTCTTTGAACATTACTTCTTTAAGATTGATTTTTCTTTTTTTAACATCTTTTGTGAGCATTCCAAGACCAACATTTGCGTATCCGTCGTGCCCTGCTGGAAAAATCCAGAAATAACCTGGTATTAAATTCTCAGTGAAATGAAGTTCAATGGTGTTATCCATCCCGTCTACCCCTTCATAATAAGCTCTAAGTGCAACGCAATGGTGTGCATCATCCATTTCAAACAAACCTAACTTCTGTGCAACAACTGATGTCGCTCCATCTGCACCAACTACAACTTTTGATCGGAATTCATACGGTGTTTTTTTAACTAAATCCATACCCTTGATTCCGACAATCTTTTCGCCCTCTTTTATCAGATCAGTTACTTGAAATTGTTCCATAGTTTTAGCATATTTCTTCGCATTCTGAAAAAGAACATTGTCAAATACTTCACGTGGACTTACGTATCCATAACTTGTTTCCGGATTTTTCATCGGTATTTTAAGAACACGGCTGTTCGGTGACGAAAATGTGACTCCATAGACTTTTGCATGCATTACTTTTTCCACTTCAGCAGGCAACCCAAGTTCTTTTAGCACGGATAGGGATTTACCGCTTATTGCATCACCACATGTTTTATCTCTTGGAAACTTAGCCTTGTCTAGAAGTAGTACTTTGTATCCTTCTCTGCCTAAAAAAGTCGCGCAGGTTGATCCTGCAGGTCCCCCTCCAACAACGATTACATCAAATTCTTCCATTAAACTCACTTAAAATTCAAAATATTAGTTAATATAATACAATTTAATTAGTAAATTCAGTACGTAGATAATTGATTAAAAGCTTTTGGTTAGGTTCAATTAATTCTAGAAATACGTCTTGACACTTCTTAATCCTTAGCATATTCGTCCTGAGAGATGGATTTAAATAGCTCACGGTTGGTATATTGTGAGGCATTAAGACATACGATTTTTTGTGGTTAATATGACCGAACCAAAAATAAAAACAGGTACAACTATATTGGGAATGATCGGTACTGACGGAGTACTCATAGCTTCTGAAAGCCGAAGTACTGTATCAACTATAATTGCAACCGAAGAATCTGACAAGCTTTATGAGATTAATAACCATATTGTAATGGCAGGTGCAGGTATGGGTGGAGATATTCAAGCGCTCTCCAAGATGCTACAGGTCGAGGCGAAGCTTTTCAAGACAAGAAATGGAAGGCCAATTAGTGTTGAAGCTACAGTAAGCATGTTGGGCGTAGTGCTTCATGAATACAAATTCTCTCCATTTTATGTAGGTTTAATTATAGGCGGTGTAGATGCTAACGGAACACCAAAACTTTATGCAGTTGATCCGGCAGGGGATATAGCGCCAGTGAGTGATCACACCGCATTCGCAGGTAGCGGTTGGTTGTCAGCAGAAGCAATAATGGATGATTCCTATAAAAAAATGGAAGTTAAGGAATTGGTTCCATTGGCAGTAAGAGCAATCAATGCTGCTAAGAAAAGAGATTCGGCATCAGGTGGAGATCCAAATATTGCGTTAATAACTAAAGACGGGATAAGACGCTTAAAGAAAGACGAACTTGCGAAACTGACAGAATCAGATAAGAAAAGAAAGTAAAGAGAAGAAAGTGAGGGCACACTTTCTGTCGTTCATATTTGTGCAATAAGAATCCAATTTCATAATCTGTTCATCATTAGCTGGTTCATATTTCTAATAAAAATTCTAATGAAATTTGAATATAGGATCTTGAAACTATGCAAAACATACAACCAGAATTAGTCAAAAGAATTGAATCACTTCTACCACGCACAGGTTGTTCTGCAGTAAAGATCGAGGCAGAAGGGCCAGACATCGTTTTATACATAGACGATATCGCAAAATTTTACGCTGCTGAGAATCCAGTCAAGGATATAGCGGCTGGCATAAAGAAGAAAGTGATTGTTAGGTCTGTCGCAAGCGCATTGCTGCCACCAGACGAAGCAATCGAAAAAATTAAGGCAGTAATTCCTGTTGATGCAAGAGCGGAAGAAATACGTTTCAGTCCAGAGTTTCATGAAGTATGGATTGATGCTTACAAACCAGGTCTTGTTATCGGCAAGGGTGGATCAACACTAAAAGAAATCATAAAAAGCAGTGGTTGGGCTCCACGTGTTCTTAGAATTCCAACGTTACCTTCAGAAGTCATAAAAGGAATTAGAGGTACGCTGCTCAAAGAAGCAGAAACAAGAAAGAAATTCTTAACGAAAGTTGGGAAACGTATTTTCACTCCTCAGGAAAAGACCAGTTGGGTCAAAATAACTGCACTCGGTGCATTCAGAGAAGTCGGTAGGTCCTGCATCTTTATGCAGACATCAAACGACAAAGTTATATTAGACAGTGGGCTGAGGTTCGAGGCTACGGATACATCGAAAGAATATCCGTACATTAGAGAATTGAATATGCCCCTTGATGAGCTTGATGCATTAGTACTCTCACACAGCCATCTCGACCACTGCGGGTTTATACCATACTACTTTGCCATGGGCTACGATGGTCCACTTTATTGCACACCGCCATCACGTGACCTATTCGCATTGCTGTGTTTCGATTACATCAAAGTTATGAAAAGACAAGGCATTGAGCCGTTGTATACTGAAAAAGATATCAGGAATGCGCTCGTCCACTGCATAACGCGTGAATGGTCCGAGGTAACCGACATTACTCCTGAGATAAAGCTTACTTTTCATAACGCTGGTCATATTCTCGGTAGTTCCATTGTTCATCTTCATATCAGCGATGGATTACATAATTTTGTTTATACAGGCGACTTCAAATACAGCCATACGCGACTGTTCAATCCAGCGAACAACGTATTTCCGCGTGTCGAGACGTTAGTTATGGAAAGTACTTACGGAGGTAAGAACGACTTCCATGCTTCACGCCAAGACGCAGAAGCAAAACTGTTACGTGTTGTTGACGAGACACTCAAAAATGGTGGGAAAGTATTGATTCCCGTTTTTTCGATTGGCCGTTCACAAGATATGATGCTTGCACTCGAAGAATATGCAAGAAGAGTCCCAGACTTTCCATATAAAGTTTACATTGATGGAATGGTTCTGGAAGCTACAGCCATACACACAGTTTATCCAGAATACTTACGCGACAGCCTTCAGCGTTCAATCCTCAGCAACAAGAGTCCATTCGAATCTCCTATATTTGAAGTTGCTAAGCATAAGCGGGAAGAGATAATTGACGGTCCCCCTTGCGTTATCCTTGCACCATCCGGTATGATGACTGGAGGGCCATCTGTAGAATATTTCAAGGCATTGGCACACGATCCAAAGAACACACTTATCTTCGTAGGTTTCAATACCAATTATTCGCTAGGTAGAAAGATACAGCGAGGGGATAAAGAAGTTGCAATCGTCGGTGAAGACGGTCGTCTTGATACTATTAAGATCAACATGCGCATCGAAACAGCCGAAGGTTTCAGTGGTCACAGCGATAGGCGCCAGCTTATGGCGTTCGTTAAAAACATGCGACCAAAACCAACCAGAATTCTTTGTGATCACGGCGAAGAAAGAAAGTGTGATGATTTAGCATTCAGTCTTTCAAGGTTAATGCATGTTGAATCAAGAGCTCCAATGAATCTCGATACAATCAGATTGAAATAGCTATTAAATAGCTGCAGATTCAATGTTTGGCCATGCAGTTCATTGACAAACTTCCCTACGGATTTCTTGTGCTTTCAGCAGTGTACCTTACTCTTGTTGTATTTGGTTTCGTAGATTTGGAAAATACACGAGGATATTTTGATCTATCTGTCATTCTTATTTCATTTGCAATTGGATATAAACTGACAGAAGAGTTTGTAATCAGATTTGATGTGTATAAAATTTTCGGACTAGGCATTGGCCTAGGATTGGCAGTCGGGATCATACTATTTCTTTTAAATGCAATAAAGTTATCCTCATTCGATATCGATAAAGGAGGGCTTCAGGTCGATATCCCAAGAATTATTGCGGGTGCAGCAATAGTTGCAATTGAAATTATTTTCGTGTCTGTTTCTTTAGGCTTCGGTTCCCTCCTTGCGACATTGCTGAGGAGAGAAAGAGAAGAAAAAGAAGGAATCAAATTCTAAACAATTCGTACATCGTTCATTCTTCAATTCTTTGATTAAACTTTCTTAAAAAGAAAGTTTGTGTGGTGTTAGTCCTCCGCAAACGTTTATCTCCATCCATTCCTTATCAATTTTATGCGTGGACAAATCTCAGCTGAGATGATAATTATTATTGCAATATTGATGGGTCTCGTCATGACTCTTGGGGATCAGTTGCAGAAAACATCACGTAGCACAGCTGCACAGATACAAAACCAGACTTTAGACGTTCAGATATTGATGAATGAAACATCCGGCTTTTCCAAGCGAGCTACTGGAGAGGTATGTATCTCTTCTAGGCAGTGCCGTTCTGGTGACTGTTATGATGGCATTTGCAACTAAACGGCTGAAAGGCCAGCTATCACTTGAGTTTCTATTGTTGTTCGGCATCAATATTTCCGCCTTCATTTTTATTTTACCGTTAATTACAAACAGCAAACTAACAATAGAAAATGAGATGACTTATCTGATGGAGCAAAATATGCTATCTGATCTTTCAGATACTGCCGATATAATTTGTATCCTGGGCCCTGGCAATAAACGTATTTTTTATCTTAAGCCACTTAAGGACGTCAACATTTCAGCAGTAGGCAGTGAGCTTATTTTTGAACGATCTGGGCAGAAACAGGTTGAATTGATAAAATGTAAAATAAACATAGAGTCTGTTACTTTACTGCCTTCAAGTATGAACTCATTTTCAATGGAGAATAGAAACGGAACAATATTTGGATCTCTTTCAGCTGATTAGGCTAGCAGTTATCTGATTCCGAGCAGTGCAGCCAAGGTTTCAGATTTGAAGATTGCCAAGTTTTCTATCCCACTTATCGAATTAGATACTATTGATGCAACAGCATATATGACTCCTGCAATAAGAAGTGCAACAGCGATATTTCCTCGCTTCAGTTCTTTCATCTCATCTATACCTACAGTTAACGTGTCTAGTACTCTGATAGCAGTATAGATGGTAAAGATAGAAATAAGCAATACAACAACTAGTTGTACAATCGCCATCATGAATGCAATAATGAATAATGGGACAGACAAGCTAGAAGTAAATATGTTATCAAATTGTTGTATCCCCTGGTTAACAATTGTCGTAATAGAAACGAACAATGAAAGTAATACGATTGCGACTGCAATATTTCCTTTTCTCAGTTCAGCAATTTCATCGATATGCTCAGTCATTTTGTCAAACATTCTAAGTGAGAAGTAAATTGATAATATAGAAAAAAGCAAACCTAAGAAAAGCTGGATAAGCAATACAACAATAGACGTCACTAAGTCGACCATAATACTATTTTTCATAAATCTTTAAAAGCTTATGAATTCCATCGTTTTCAAACGGTGGTAAAGACTTTCGCTTTTACTATTAAATTATGAGCATTCAGGTAGCAGTGACAAGAATCACCGGATCACCGGCTGTGAAGGGTCTGTCAAGCTATATAAATAGATTTTTCGACGTTAATACGTGCTAAAAGCATTCAAATTCCGTCTTTATCCATCAAAGGTTCAGGAGCAACGAATGCAATCAGTCCTCGATAGCTGTAGATTTGTTTACAATAAGATGCTTGAAGGTCTTCGGAAGCAAGAGAAGCCAGATAGCTCAGCACTGCAGAATTCAATTCCAAAAATCAAAACAGAGAATCCGGATTTGAGTCAGGTTTATTCTAAAGTTCTTCAATATGAATGCTATAGGCTTTTTTCAAATTTAAGGGCATTGACCAAGCTGAAGAAAAACGGAAAGAAAGTAGGCAGACTGAGGTTCAAAGGGAAGGAATGGTTTAAGACGTTCGTATACAATCAGTCAGGCTTCCATCTGATTTCAACAGGGAAAAGATATCAGAAGCTGTACCTATCAAAGATTGGAGAAATTCCCATGAGGGTGCACAGGGAGGTCGATGGAAAGATGAAACAAGTTACTGTCAAAAAATATCCATCAGGCAAATGGTATGTTTCAATTTCTGTTGAATGTGAAAAAGACAATTCAAGATTACACGCAGAAAAAGCAACAAAAGCAGTAGGCATAGATCTTGGGATTATGCACTTTGCCTCTGACAGTGTTGGCAACCACGTAAATAATCCAAAATTCATGACTGTTGGATTTGAGGGGTTTAAGGTATTACAACAAATATTATCTAGAAAGAAGAAAGGATCCGCCAACAGGCAGAAACAACGTATTAAAGTTGCAAGACAATTCGAAAAGATCTACAATCAGAGAAATGATTTTCTCCATAAACTTTCGAGACATTATGTTAACAGTCATGATATTATTGCTGTGGAAGCTCTTGAGATCAGGAATAATCAAAATATCATACAATGCAAGAAACATAAACGATGCATCCTGGTCAAGATTCTTACAGATGCTGGATTACAAGGCTGCGAGTGCCGGTATCCAGTTGGTAAGGGTTGAGCCAAGAGGAACAACTCAGACATGCAGTGGCTGCGGAAAAGTGGGAGAAAGTCCAAAGAAGTTGTGGAACAGGATTCACAAATGCAGTTATTGTGGACTTACATTGGACAGAGATCACAATGCAGCCATAAACATACTCAATCGAGCGTTGAGCAAAATAGGGCAGGAACTGTCCGAAGTCAAGCCTCTCAGAGAAGAAACCGATACTGACAAAACTGATAAAAAGTTTCGTCAGCAAATTCCTTTAATGAAAGAGGAAGCCACCGATTTTAATCGGCGGTAGTTCACAAGACCACTGGAAGTACAGGAAGTGTTGATTTTAAGAGTATTTTGTGCATATATCCTTATGTTAATAGGCATAACCGGTGCACCGAGCAAAGGAAAGTCAACGTTCTTTTCAGCTATAACAAAGATAGATGTTCCAATCTCTTCCAGACCCTTTACAACCATAGAGCCAAACAAAGGAGTCACTTTCATAACTACGAACTGTCCTGAATCAGTTATAGCTGCTAAATGTAATCCAAAAAATTCTAAATGTGTAAATGGCATTCGCTATGTTCCAATTAACGTAGTTGATTTAGCAGGTCTTGTTCCAGGTGCACATGAAGGTAAAGGATTAGGTAACAAATTTCTTGATAGTGTTAGAACTGCAGATGTATTGATCCAAGTCATTGATGTCAGCGGTACTACTGACTTAGAAGGGAACCCAATTGAAAATGCAGATCCAGCAGAAGAAATAAGATTTTTGGAAAAAGAAATTAATGAATGGTTCACGGATATACTCTTGAAGAATTGGACCAAAATTAAAGGAAAAAATATAGACTCAGTTCATTCTATCCTTACGGGTCTGAACATCTCACCAGAGGTTGTAGACCATTTGGCAGACGAATTATCTCTACCTAAAACTAGGATTACGTGGTCTGAAGACGAGGTGAGAAAGTTCGCCTATAAAATAAGGGAAAGGTCACTACTCATACTTATTGCTGCGAATAAGATTGATCTTCCAAATGCTAGAGAGAAATTCGATAAACTTGTTAAGGAATTTCCTAACAGAACTATACTATCCGTTTATGCAGACGGAGAGCTTGCTCTAAGAAAGGCCAACGAAAAAGGATTGGTAAAATACAATTCCGGTGCTTTAGATTTTGAGATGCTTGCGAATGTCAGCGAGGGCCAGCGTTCTGCGCTAAATAAAATTGCTAAGATTTTGAAGGAAAATAAGGGTTCTGGCGTGCAAGAGACATTAAATGCAGCAGCATTTAGGCAATTAGAATTGATTACTGTATTCCCCGTAAGTGATGAAAATAAATTTGCCGATAATTTCGGCAATATTCTTCCAGATGCGATTCTTGTTAGGAGAGGAACTACTGCTCTTGCATTTGCAGCAAAAATACATACAGATCTGGCTAAATCTTTTCTATATGCAATTGATGCAAAGAAAAAGATAAGGATAGCTAAGGATTATGTTTTGAAAGATGGAGATGTAATAAAAATAGTATCAGCAGCAAAATAAGTGAAAAATTTAGCAAGGGACTAATCTCTACAACTAGATTTAGAGTCGATATATCTGCAGATGAGGTATACTTTCGATTGTTTTTACACCTGACACATCTAAGCCAAATTTTTTCAATGTTTCAATTGCCTTCTTACCTACGATATTAATTGAGTCCGCATTTTTTATTATCTGTTCAAGGCTTGGGTCAGTTTCACTGATTAATTTGCCTTCATAAAATGACCTATATTTATTCAGGTCTATAACTAATTTACCCTCTTTCAGAGTTTTACCAAGCAATTCACTGTCGCAAATTGCGAGTATAGTTCCCTTTTTACTCTTTTTCAGATTAATCGAAAGCATTAAACCACTTTTAGCTGCATCTGTTTGCTTATTGATTTATTGCTTTAAGAATATCCTGAGAACTTAAATAACCAACATATTTTTTGTCGTTGATTATTAATGTTGGATATCTCTCAATTTCATAAGATTTTGATAATGAATTTACAAGTGAGTTGTTAATGTCCATATCAAAAGAGTAAACTCTTAACGGGATCTGATCTCTTACTTTTGTTAATTCCAATCCTTGTGATTTGCAGTCCGGACAAGAAGAGCTAGACAAGAAATAGAGTACAAGTGTTGAATTGCCATTGCACTTAGCGTCTATCCGTTTTGACAGCAGGTAGTCACGAAATTCCAAAGTCATATAATCTGCTTTTAATTGTGGGTCTACTCCTTTCCTTTCTTCCATGTATCCTATCTTTTTACCAAGTTCATAAGTTTCACTGTCAGATTTAGCCATTTCGTCCATAAAGAATTCACAGAACGAAGAATCATTTTCTAAGATAAGCATTGTTTCTACCGAGACAACCCCTCCTCGTGTAATGTCTATAGTTCTCTTCAGTTGTTCAGCCACTCCTGTCTCAATTTGAGAACCAAACCAAAATCCAATTCCAAAGATTAAAGCAGATATAACAAACCCAATAAAATAGATCGACCAATTAATTGTTCTTTCAGTTTTTTGTATCATATTATTCACTACTTTACTACTAAATTACCACGAAGCGGGATCCCCTTTCAATTCCTTTACAATCGCTATAGCCATAAAAAATGTTATCAGATAACAATAGGTTATAATATAAAGTATCATGTTTTTTATGCTTGGTTTTTCCTCTATCTGCGACAATGCAATAAACGTCCAGATTAAAGTTATGATCAATACAATCGCTGAAATAACATGAATTGGTTCAACAGAGAGGAGCGGTTCAAGGAAATATAATCCAGACACCTTCGAAACAGCTACGGCAACAATCCAGAATACCAAGAATAACAGGAAGATTGATACGAAAGAGTAAGGCATAACAAATGCACCGAAATCTCCATATTTCGGATTAACCATATATGAGTATTTCATAATGTTTCTGAACCCTCCTCTGTGCCACCGTATTCTCTGTTTCATTAACGAATCAAAATCTTTCGGAGCCTCAGTATACACTACTGCGTCCATGCAACTTATTATTCGATAATTTGCTGATTGAATTCTTAAAGCCATTTCTTGATCCTCCATGATATTATTTGGATCAAATCCACCGACCTCTTCAAATACCTCTTTTCTAAAAGCACTGAGTGGACCTGGAGTTACATAAACTGAATTAATAAATGAAAATAGACGTCGGTTAAATATTGTGAATAGATATTCAACTTTTTGCAATGATTCAAGAAATGTCATGTCTTTTCTATCCTTAATCTTAACCGCAGATGTAACTGCAGCAACATCCTTATCAAAATGAGACATTAAAATTTTCACACAGTTTTTAGTTACATATGAGTCAGCATCTAGTGTTATTACAATCTCTCCGGTAGCATTTTTTATTCCATAATTTAGTGCTAGAGCTTTTCCTTCATTTTTTTTATCTAATAATCTAACTCGGAGCTCTTTTTCAGCAATTGATCTCACTAAGTTGGCGGTGTTGTCAGTCGACCCATCATTAACTACAACAATTTCGAGTTTATCCGTTGGATAATCTACTGCAAGTACAGATCTTACTGATTTTTCTATATCTTCTTGTTCATTATAGGCTGGAATGATGAACGATACGGTCGGTTCATACTTGTTCCTTTTATTCGACCACATCTTATTCCTATTCTGCAAATATATTAACAGTAAAACTATCGTGAAGTAAAGAACTGCAAACATCATCAAATATTCAGCCAGTCTAAGTATGTCAACCATATGGAACTATCTCTTTTGCATTTATATTCTCTTTTTAATTCTTATTTTTTATCCATAAATTCTCTTAACATTGAAGTAGCATAAGCGCCTTTAGGTAATTCAAATGTGAATGCTGCATTTGAATATGTAAAATTTTTAATCGGAACAAGCATCGTTCTTACAGATCCTTTGGATGATAACTCAGGTACGGATCTTATTTTGAAATCATCCTTAGAAATATTTTCATCTTCCAATAATTCAGCTTCTTCTTCAGTTATCTTTGTATCGTAACCTATAATATTACTAGTCTGCCAAGCTGTCCCCGCCTGTTCGATATCAGGAAATCCATAAGAATTTGTCCCACAGTAAGAATCAAAGTTCTTATCATCTCCTATGCTATTCAGACTCTTACTATCTTCTACCCTTTCTCCTCCTCTCTGCTTACGTTCTTCTATTTTTTCTAGATTATCACTTAACACTCTGTTAAACAAGTATGATTGGTAAGCATGTATAAATCTAAGTGAAACACTTCGATGTATCGCACGAAGTGCTCCAACAAAATCTCCAGGTTTTTTATTCAGGTGCTCCAACATTCTGATTTCATGGCGCATATTTCTCGGAAAGCTTTCAATAGCTTTTTTGAAGTCTTTCGTATCTTTTAGTTCTTTTTTTACACTAGCAATTTCTTCTTTTTCATTTTCTTCGGTTTCAGTAAGGAAAAGCATTACTGCTTCGTAGAAGTTACCTTGAATAATTCTTTTTCCAATAATATGATTATTATTTTTTTTCCCAAATCTCTGCGGTCCAAAATAGTTTGGAAACTTGCCCCCCAAATCTGTATAGATCTCCCTAATCAGTTGATCTGAATCCGGATCAGAATCTGTCAGGATTATTTTGAATCTGTTTCCAATGTGCTGTCCGAATTTAACTTTTTCTTTTGCTCCCCAATAGCCTAGGACAGCAATATCCTTTAGTTCCAATTTATCCATGGTTTCTATTTGTTTTTCATTCAATCCAAATACTGAAACAAGTTGAGTAGTTATTGCACGTCTATCTTTTGTTCCAGACCAAGAGAATCTTTTATGATTTATACCTAACGCCTCTGCAACACGTGCGACTGCATCTTCAGTTGACCAATTTTTCTTTTGTAAAACGATGTGCAGGAAATTTTCTACTGTTTTGCTCTTTTCTAATACTGCATCAGTATAATACGTATTTCCTGTGGGCCCTATCTCTTGAACAATGAAGGATTCGGGTATCTCTTTTATCCTTCCGCCAACGCCGGAAATTTTTGATTTATAATACAGTTTTTTAAGGTCCATAATTATACAAACTCACTCATGCTTTATGTTATTAGTGGAAGAATACGAAAGAGGGGTTATTCTACTAAATGTTTATATATAAGTTAAACTTCCACAGAAAACCTTTTAAATGAGCTTTTTCAAAAGACAGAATAGAGGTATACTCGAATTTTGCACATCTGCCTCAAAAACTGGTCGCCTCGCCAGCGCGAAATGCGCTGGCCTTTTTCTATTTATTTTTCTATTGTGAGTCTATGACAGATATTATTGAAATTGACGGCAGTTATGAAGAGGGAGGGGGCCAGATCTTAAGGGTTGCTCTATCTTTATCTGCAATTCTAGGCAAACCGTTCGTTATCAAGAACATCCGAGCAGGCCGTACGAAACCAGGTCTTCAGCCGCAGCACCTTACTTGCGTGCAGGCGATGGCTAAAATAACCGATGCAGTAGTTACGGGCGCATCAATAGGTTCCCAGGAACTGGGCTTTTCGCCAAAAGCGATCAAACAAGGCGAGTATTCGTTCGATATCGGTACGGCAGGCTCTGTAACTCTTTTAGCGCAGTCATTGGTTCCGGTATTGCTATTCGGAAAAGAAAAATCCGTGCTGAAACTAACTGGAGGAACGCATGTGGCCTGGTCTCCAACAACTGATTTCTACAGAAACGTGTTCATACCTCTTACGGCAAGGTTCGGAGCAAAGATCGTTTCTTTTGTTGATTCGCTTGGCTGGTATCCGCGCGGCGGAGGGTCAACGACTATAGAAGTACATCCTTCAAAACTGGCAGGTATAGAGATTAATGACAAAGGATTATTGTATGGAATAAAGGGAGTTTGTGCTTTATCGAATCTTAAAGAAGACGTAGCCGACCGACAAATAAGTGCAGTAAAAAGTGTTCTTCCAGACGCTTCGATACAGAAAATTGTTATGTCCTCCCAATCTCCAGGCACCGGACTGACTCTTTGGGCCGAATTTCAGAATACAGTAGTTGGTGTTTCTAGTCTCGGTAAAATTGGTCTGAAATCAGAGGATCTTGGTAGATCTGTTGCGCTCGATCTGAAGAAGGAAATATCAAATCAAGCGACTGTCGATAGATGGATGTCAGACCAGCTTCTTATTTTTATGGCGCTAGCAAATGGAGAGTCATCAATTTCAGTTCCAGAACTTACTCAACATGCTAAAACCTGTATGTGGCTTATACCAAAGTTTACAAATATTTCATTCGATGTAAAAGACAGTAAGTTGTCAGTTAGAGGAATAGGTGAACAAACAACAGATAAGTGATAATTTGGTTAGAGCGCTTCTATTAGATACTCCTGGTTTCGTTGCTTCCCTAATTATTGGTTTAGTCGTCATTTTCACTTCTAAAAGTTACGCGTTAGCTAATATCCTACTTCTTCTCTTATTTTTATTTATCAGTGTCATCGCAACGAAGTATAGACATGAGGAAAAGAAAGAGAAAGGCGTTTATGAGCACGAGAGAGGGTGGCATAATGTCATTTCTAATGGTTCAATCCCAACTTTATGTTGTGCTGCATTTTATTTGACGAATTCGCCAGTTTGGATTGCCGCATATGTAACTTCAGTTGCTGGAGCTCTTTCTGATAAATTTGGATCAGAACTCGGCGTGCTTTCAGGAAAGCCAATTTCTCTGAAAAATTTAAAAAGTGTCAGAGCAGGTACATCTGGAGCAATATCTGCACTTGGAACATTTCTTTCTTTTATCGGAGCACTTATAATCGGAGTGATTGCTTATTTTTTGTATAACTTCGATCCGTCATTTATTTTTTATATTGCAATAGCTGGCTTCTTAGGAAGTGTATTCGATACAATTGCAGGAATCTTTGAAGAAATGGGGATAGGTAATAAGTCAACGTCAAATATGATCTGCACTATCTCTTCAGCTTTGATAGGTTATTTTCTAATACGACTCTAATTCTTTAGCATATAAAATACGACCAAGAAGTCCAAGCTTTTCGTGATGTCCACTAAAAAGCATTCGTCTGGCGTACCTTATCGAATCTATCTTTTTATGTTCAGTTCTATTCAATTTTCCAGCTCTTTTGAACCCTTTTCCAACAATTCGCATATGCCTAGTATGGAGTTCGTTTGCTTTAGTAAATATCGCCCTGGCTTCTTTTTTTGTCGGAATAAATCCTATGTTTCCCATCTCCTATCTAGCCAGTTCACATATTTAATTATTCCGCAGATTAAGCAATTACTTGAGAGCTTATTAAGAAAGGCATATATTCCTTTTTAGAGCAGTATCTTCACTGATTCTATGAAAACGAAGGTTATCTCTAAAAATTTAGCAAGATATGAGATCGAATGGTGGAAAGCCCACCATCGTAGGGATAAAAAGAGATTATACTCTAATTTAATTGAAAAATATAGACTGCTTCACAATATCTCTGTAAACGAAGCTAGAAAAGCAATAGATTATTTTTTTAAGGCTACGAGAGAACATGACATAGCCGAAGAACTTGAAGATTCTGGAAAGATTAAGGAATCAAAAAAGCATTGGAAAAATGCTGAAACGTTACTTGAGAAACATTTTAATGCAATTTTAGCAGCTGAACGTTCTTAAAATAAAGGTGTTTAAATCGGAAAATCAAAAGAACTACATGTTTGCATAATCCCGGATGGAATTTTTAGACCATAAACCGGAGATGGGCCAAGGAACACGGAAAGTCAATCCCAGAGGGACATATCGCAGGTACTGAGAAGTTTAAGGACGTTGTTAAATGGTGTAAGGATTTAGGTGTCAAGACACTTAGCATCTGGATCTTTTCAACAGAAAATGCTAGCAGATCAAAAGTAGAAATCGAAGCACTGTTCAAATTATTCAGGAACCTTTTGGATAGGATAGAAAAAAGCAAAGAGTTTGAAAAAATAAGAAAAGAAGTGAGTATTAGATGGGTCGGTAAGCTTTCTCTTTTTCCAAAAGACATAGTTGAACGAATAAATAAGATAGAAAAATTAACTGGAAAAAACAAAAAATATACAGTAGTCTTTCTGGCAGGTTACGGTGGGAGGCAGGAATTGATAGATGCTGCAAACAGTATGGCAGTCGATGTTAAATCAGGAAAGATAAAACAGATAGATGAAAAAACATTCAATTCATACCTTTATGCTCCAGACATTTCGGATCCAGACTTGATATTTAGATCGGCAGGTGAGCAAAGACTTTCTGGCTTATTGCCCTGGCAATCGGTGTACAGTGAATTTTATTTCTGCCCTAAGCTCTGGCCTGACGTAACTAAAGAGGATTTTGAAAAAGCAATCTCCGAGTTTAGACAAAGACATAGACGATTTGGAAAATAAGTATGAGTAAAGGCTCCTTAGTGATGTGGGGGACAACCACTTTCATTCTTTAATTTACAGAAGGCTCCTCTATTATGTTAAGTTGGTCTGTCACTAGAAATGCTTGTGATTATCCGTTATTGTTTCCCCCGTTGAGCAAAGCCGAAGAGACAGTTATATCAGCCATTTCTAAATTATTTGTCGAGTCAACTAATAAAGAGCAGAGTAATGCAAATAGAAATAAAACAATAAGAACGCTTCTTGAAGGATACTGCAAAATAAATCAGATTGATCTAGATCCATCACAATCAAATTATCTTGTCAGATACATTGATTCAAATGTTGCAGGATTCTGTGGGTTGGACGAGCTTTTTGAAAATGACGAGCTTGAAGAAATTGCACTCATAGGCATCGACAAACCGGTTTATGTTTATCATACTAAATATGGTTGGCTTAGAACAAATCTATATTTTAGAAATGAAGAAGGAGCAACCAATATTATCAATAAAATTGCTAGATCCCTTGGTAGAAGAATAACTTATCAAGAGCCAAAATTAAATGCTGTTTTGCCCGACGGCTCACGACTGCACGCATCGATTCCACCGATTTCCAATGTTGAGCTCACTGTTCGTAAGTTCAGAAAGAACCCGCTAACGATTTCCAACCTTCTCAACAGTTCAGTTTATTCAGCTGAACAGCTTGCTTTCTTATCGATAGTCTTTCAGTTAGATTACAACACTATAATCGCTGGAAATACTGCTAGCGGTAAAAGCAGTACGCTCAATTCGCTTTTTTCTTTCGTACCTTTAAACGACAGGATAGTAATAATAGAAGAAACGCCGGAGATAAATATCCCGCATGCACACAAGGTAAAACTATTGTCAAATGCAAATCTTTCCATTAGTATGCAACATCTAGTTGAAGATAGTCTAAGAATGCGTCCGGACAGAATAGTAATTGGAGAGGTTAGAACAAAAGAGGAAATCGACGCATTAATCAGTACGATTCTTAGCGGACAAGCAAGGGGAAGTTATGCAACTTTCCATGCTAGATCTTCCGAAGAAGTTGTTAAACGATTCATTTCTCAAGGCGTTCTTTCGATTGATGTGGGTTCGTTAGATTATATCATAGTACAGCGGCGTATTTTGAGATATGACAGGTTGACTAGGCGCAGTTGGGAGGAGAGACGGTGTACTGAGATAGCCGAAGTTGTTGGAAACGAGCCAACTATAAATAAGATATTTACTTTCTCTGAATCTAATTCAAAAATAATCGGGTCTATTAGTCGGTCAACAAAGCTTGAGGAAATTGCTGATAAATTATCCATCAGTAACTCAGAGTTGTTCGATGAACTTTCGCAGAGAGAGCAATTTATTATTAATCTATCAAAAAGGCAGCTGACTTTTGAAGAAACAATTAGTGAACTTCAGACATTTCTTTTTTCCCCAACTAAGGAACAACCTCGGATTATGGAGGGTAAAAATGTTCAAAAAAGACAATGAAAAATTGAGGAAAGCAATTGCTGCTGCCGGATGGGACATAGCACAATCTTCGTATCTAAAAGGTATTTTATTTATCTCAATTGCCATCGCAACTTTAATTTCATATTTTGTTAATTATTCTGATGTTCCATATCCAGTTCTACCAGTTTTTCTCCTTTCATTTGGTTTTTTACTTTTATTTTTTAATAGACTTCCCTATTTTTTCGCATTTCAGAGAGCAGAAAGAATCGAGGCAGATTTACCTATAGCGATTCGATCAATCGCAATACAGCTCAGTCTTAAACTTCCATTTGAGCAGTGCATTAGAAATATTGCAGACTCAGGTTATTCCTGTTCCGCTGAATTTGGTAAAGTTGTAAAAGAGATAAATAACGGATCAACGATTCAGCAGGCATTTAGTAAAATGTCAGAACGGGTAGAATCAACAGTAGTGAAAAAAATAATATCTCAACTTATATTGTCTTACGAAAACGGAAGAACATCTGACCTGAAGCAGTTAGCAGATGAGCTTAGTTCTATCCAAAGATTTAGGTCAAAAGAATTTTCTGCAAAGCTTTCTTTTTTCGGCCTGCTTTTTATTGCTCTTGCATGTATAGTCCCAATTCTGTTCATCTCGTATTCAATGATCTCAATGTTATATTTCGATGCAAAGATAAATATCCTCAATATCTGGGTTTTTCTTGCATTCTTTTTTCCTTTAGTTAATCTGCTTATTATTGGATTTCTATACTTTAAGACACCAAAAACATTTAGCGGTTCAACAATTGTTCCTTTATCAAGTAAAGAGGGACAAATTTTTGATCAGTTATTACATGAAAAACGTATTCCGATAAATTTTGCCACTCTTATGAAAGTTGTATTTCTGTTTTCGATTCTATCTTCCATATTGGCAGCATATTTCTTTGGTGTTTTCGGATTGCTTATTCTACTTTTACCTCCTTTTACCTATTTTTTCTTCGTTTATCTAAATGATTATAGAAATCAAGAAATAGAAAAGAATATTCCAGATGCACTGTTCCAAGCTTCTATCTCTGAAGGAAGTATTCCAATGGACAAGATTATCAAAAATATCTCAAGGTCTGATTTTGGTATTTTATCTCAAGAGTTTTCGATAACCTCTAAACAAATAGAACTTGGTCGTTCTGTCCCAGATGCTTTGGAAAACATGAAAAAGAGAGTAAGCTCTGATATTTTTGGCAGAGTTATAGGACTTTTTAACTTATGTTATAAGCTGGGGAGCAACGTTCAGCGAATATTACATGAAACTGCGAGCGATATTTTTGAGCTGAATTCAGTAATGAAGGAGAGGCAAGCAATTATTGCAATGCAGAAATATACGGTTCTTTATGGGGGATGTTTGATAGTTCCAGTTATCATCGCCATTACAATAAATATTGTTTCAGGCTTGGATTTTTCATATGTTCAAAATTTCACTAAAATTAATTCTGAGCAAAAATCAATAATGATTCAAAATATCGAACAAGCTTCACAAGTTTATGTAGCATTATACGTTCTTCTGGCTTGTATTTTTGTTGCATATCAGGAAGGTAGGCAGTCGAAGTTTATAGTTTATGCCTTATTATTTAGCTTTTTGGCCTTCAGCCTTTTTCATTTTGCAAGAGAAAACCTAAAAATAATGTAAGAGCCCCGAGCGAGATTTGAACTCGCGGCCTCGTCCTCTTTGGGTTCTTTGATGAAACTTTCTTGGATAGAAAGGTTCTTACCAAGGACGCGCTCTAAAGCGAGGGAGCAGCTAAGAAAACTGATTCCCTACCGCTGAGCTATCGGGGCCCAAAATAAATACTGAGAATAAGTTAATATCCTTTCCATTGAATAAGCATTCATGGGAAAAAGCAAATTCAATAGGGGATATAATATCGATTTTCGTTTTCCACCAATCTTAAAGAAGCTAAAACGGGGACCACAGATAATCCTTCCTAAAGATCTAGGGCTTATTGTTGGATACACAGGGATAGGGAAGAATAGCATAGTTGTCGATGCAGGAACTGGCAGCAGTTTTGCAGCGGTCTTCCTGGGTAATATCGCTAAGAAAGTTTATACTTACGAGATCCGGCCAGATTTTGCAGAATTTGCAAAGAAGAACATAACGAGATCAGAATTAGACAACGTAGTTCTAAGACAAAAAGATGTGTTCAAAGGCTTTCGTGAGAAAGCAGACTTGATTATGCTGGATGTGCCAAACGCCGAAAAAATATTTAGATCAAAATATAGTCTGGCAGATGGCGGCTACATTGTTTCATACCTTCCAAATTTCGAACAGGTAAAGAAATTCGTAGATGCAGCTAGGAAAAAGAAATTTGAAACATTCACAATTGAGGCAATTGTACGAGAACTAATGTTCAGAGAATTTACCCGGCCGCAAACAAAAGGTCTTATGCATACTGCGTTTCTAACGTTTGCTAGAAAAGTTCAGCCACAAACTCAGCAACAAGTTCAGCAACAAACCCAACAACATAATAAACAACAAATTCACCAGAAAAGCAACAACAAATCAAATAACTTTCTCAGCAATCATAAACTATCAAACAGCAAGCAAAAAGTGAGATCTTATGGCCATAAAATATGACGAGTTTGGACCTGAAAAGATAATTGATGTTTACGATCCAAAAACTGGCATGCGTGGATCACTTGTTATCGATTCAACTGCGCGTGGTGTTGGAAAAGGAGGACTTAGAATTACTCCAACTGTCAATATTGAAGAGGTCTTCAGACTCGCACGAACTATGACATGGAAAACTGCCTTAGCAGATCTTCCCTTCGGTGGTGCTAAATCAGGAATAACTGCCCCGCTTGAAGTTATTAAGAATAAAAAGAAAAAGCAGGCCTATATTCAGGCTTTTTCCAGATCTATCAAATCTGTATGTCCTTCTCTATATGTTGCTGCTCCAGACGTGAATACAGGTGAGGAAGAGATCAGGTGGTTTGTTGAAGCAAATGGTGATTGGAAGGCGGCAACCGGTAAGCCCGCAAATATGTGTATGAAAATGATGGGTAAACCGGGAGAGATATGTGGGATACCTCACGAGTATGGTTCAACAGGATTCGGAGTTTATCATGCAACTATTGCTGCATTGAAACATCTGAAAATTCCACTTAAACAAGCGACTGTTGCTATTGAAGGATTTGGTAATGTTGGTTCATTCACTTCTAGCTATCTGTCAGAAGCAGGAGTGAAGATAGTTGCAATCAGTGACAGTAAAGGATGTATCTACAATCCAGATGGAATCGACATTGCAAAGTTGAAGAAAGTAAAAAGTGAAACCGGTTCTGTTATTAATTATAAACCTGGCAAGGTCATCGAAAACAAAAAGCTCTTCGAGCTACCAGTTACTGTCGTTATACCTGCAGCGCTTCCTGATGTGATAAACGAGTCAAATGTCAATAAGATAAAGGCAAGGATTGTTGTTGAAGCAGCCAATATTCCTACTACTCCAGAAATAGAGGAACTACTCTACAAAAGAGGAGTACTGGTGGTTCCTGACTTTGTTGCTAATGCCGGCGGTGTCATCTCCTCATATGCAGAATACAAAGGATATAATCCAAAAGATATGCTAAGTCTAGTTGAGAAAAAGATAAAGAAAAACACATTACTTGTTTTGGAAAAAGCAAAGAAAGACAAGGTTAAACCTCGTGATGCAGCAATGGAAATTGCAATGAAGCGTGTCAGAGAAGCGATGAAGAAAAGAAAATAGGGAGGTTCAGGCTTAATTTTGATGAAACTTTTTCTAAAAGTTTCAGTGCAGGGGGTGAGGTTCGAACTCACGTAAGCACTAAGCTACCAGGTCCTAAGCCTGGCCCGTTTGACCGCTCCGGCACCCCTGCGTAGTATGTTTTGGTAAAAGAAGATTAAAATTCTATCACTGCAGATCTAGAATTGATTAAAAACTAATTAAATCGTTAGGAGTCCTAGAGCCATAGGTTCTAGCGGTACATCGGGGATTCTTCGATTTGTTCGTATTTCTTTCTTACTGTTTTTGCGCTCTTGAGAATTTCCTTTATTCTATTCTCAATCTCTATCCCTTCTTTAACAAGTTTTTCAGTTTTAATTGGTACTTTGATTACTTTACTTAGTTTGTCTAGGACAATAGCTGCACCTAAAAGATCAATTTCTATACCGTGGCCAGATGTAAGGATAGCGGCAGCAGAATATCTATTTACTTGTGCTTGTGCAAGAAGCACTCCAGTTACTCCTGTAGTTGCACCTTCATTGATTATGGCAACATCATGTTTTTCCAGTTCCTTTTTGAGTTCGGGAGTTGTTGCAATACCAAACAACTTATGTTCAGAACCGCCAACACCTATTCCGCCCAAAGATATCACAGATTCTATCTTCTTTTCTTTAGCCCAGCGTATAACTTCATTAGTAACGCTATAAACTTCTGATAAAGGAATGACGAATTCTGACAAAAGAACTAGTAGATTATGTTTCTTCGATTGATAGATACGAGCAGGAGGTAAAGGTGTGCCACCATGGATCACGCAGAATGGAGGAAACTTATCAGAGGCTAGATAACCAACAAGCTCCATGTTCAGTTCTTTGACAAGATAAAGGGTCGAAATAGTTCCAATCATCCCTACGCCAGGAAAGCCTTCAATTAATATCGGCTTCTTTAGACTGATCGGATTTGTTTCAATAATCTTAGCCATGCATTATTTTCTCTTTCTTTTTTAATACTTGTGTGTTCTCAGATAAAACTAGAACAAGATCTTCACTCCTGTCTTTTCTACAAGCATTGTGTGTTCGAACTGCGCAACGATTCCATTACCTTTTTCTTTTAAGACAGGGTAGCTGTAAAATGAGCCATTCTTTATCAGTTCTCTGAATGCAATTTTATCATCCGCGTTCTTAACATACCATCTCTCTGAGAACGGCATAGTTTTTCTTTCTTCAAATACTCTCTGGAATAGCTGACGAGCTCGCGTATTTCTAGTAGGAACCTCTCCAGCAATCATAAATATTTCACTACGTGCCATTTCTACTACGTGTCCAGTCCCGTTGGTTGCAAATGGTTCTATCGCAATGAGGTCATCTTCTTCCAGTAGATCTCCTCCACGCGTATGATAATTCGGTATTGATTTGCCTGCATGTACTACGTAGGGCATAATCAGATGTCCGCTTAGGTTTTCTATAGGCTTAAAGCCATATTTTTTGATCGTGTCTTCAATTTCTTTACCAAGAATATCTGTAGTGATTCCTGCCTTAACTTTCGATATTGCATTTTCTAATGCCATCTTCGACGCTTCTAGAAGTTTTCCATGTTCTCCTGAGAAGTCATAAGTGATTCCGCCATCTACAATAAGGCCGTCAATGTGGACACCCATGTCAAATTTGACGACATCTCTTTCACCGATTGTACGGTCGTCTTTAACCATAGCAGTATCATGTGCAGCTATCTCATTCTGAGAGATGTTGTTTGGAAATGCCGGCTCGCCTCCAAGTTCCTTAATTTTTGCTTCGCCACGATTGGCAATGTCTTCTATTTTGTCACCTGGTTTAAGGTTGATGCTATTTCTAACTTCATTAGCAATCTTTCCAGCTTTGATAAGTTTGTTTAGAGTTTCTTCTTCCATTAATTCACCTAGCTTCATTCACGTCTATTACACTCAATTATCATTACATCCAATTATCTAATGAGGTTTGTTTGCCTTCAAACTTTATATCTTCTTCACTATATCCAAGTTCTCCTAGAATCCTAAGAGTAGATGGAATTATTTGATTATTTATATAATAATCTGCGTCATAGTCTTCTGCGTATTCAGCTAGTTCAGCTTTTTCAGATATATTTCTTCCTTTTTTAGTTATTATAAATCCAATTATCGCACCGACGCCTATCGTCATTCCTCTCTTTCTTGCCTTTTCAGCTGCAGCTGCTTCAGGAGTCATGATGTCATAACTTTTTTTTCTGATTTGCGTATAAACAGTCAAGTCTTCTTTCGAAACTTTTCCTTCTTTAAGACGTCTTACTGTTTCTTTCACAATTTCCATTGCCTTTTCTTTACTTCCTTCTTTTAGTATTGTTTCAAGAACTTTATACTGTGTATCTTTTGCAATCTTCGACCAATCTCTTCTTACGAGTTCAAACCCTTTTATTTTAATTTTTCCTGCTTTATTTATCAGTGCATATTTCTTCTTCGCTCCTTTTGCCCCCTGTTTCTTCGATACAAATACTCCCCGATTGTAGATGTCTTCGAGTTCTAGTTCCATCATTTCTGGCAGATCCTTATTGATTGATTCCATAAATGTTTTGACATCGTTTTCGGTTTTTTGGTTTAGTAACATGAAAATTGAATCGGTATCTGCATAAAGAACGCCGAATCCTGCATCTTCTGCTTTTTTCGCTACATCTTGTACATAATAACGTCCCCAAGCTGTAACTGCCTCAGCACCTTCGCGAGTGTACCATCTTGCTCTTGCATATCCTAGCATTCCATAAAATGTGTTCAGCACAATTTTGAGAGCTGCAACTCGAGCATTAAGAATAACTGCATCTCTGCCTGTGACTGTTTTCAGAGCTCGTTTCAGATGTTTTCTTCTTTCCAGCAAATCTCTAATTGTGTTTGAAACAAGACCAATTTTCTTTGTGCAAAAATAATGGCCTATCGGTGACGAGTTCGTTTGCTTACATTCACTGTGTCCACAGTTTATCGTTTCTGGATCAATGTTACGACTTACTATCACAGAAGGATAAAGAGAGCGGAAATCGAGAACAGCGATTCGATCATAGACTCCCGGGTTTGGTAATTTAACATACGCACCTTCAATCGGTGCTTCTTCACGCATCCTTGACTCATCTTCACTGGGTCTTGATGGAATAGTTATGTTTCGTTTGAAAGCTTCATTCATTAGCAGTGCTTCAACAAGTTGACCCGTAGTTGCTCCACTGATGTCCGACAAAGGAAGCTGCGCCAGTCTCGCAAGTTCTATTTGCAGTGGCATAATTCTATCAAATATCTGTATCGTTGCAAGTGCATCATGCTTTCCATACTCTAAAAATCGATTTCTTCCTTCTTCAGTTTCCCATAATTTAGACATTTCAGTTCCAATATCAAATTTCCACTGCTTTTGTCCAATCATTTCATTGTAAACTTCTTCAAGTGTATACCTCTGCAGTTTGATTGCTTGCGCTGCTGCGAGTAATCTGATTGTATAAAATTCATCAAAATGGATTCGACCTTCGATATCTACCCGCGAGGTCATTCCCATCTTTCTAACGTTTGGTTCCTGTCCGCCTCTGCCAAGTGCTAACTTTGTTCCAAGAATCTTTGCTCTATTCTGCAAGTACGGGATATCAAATAAACCAGAATTGTATCCAACTAGAACTTCGATATCTTTTTCTTTGACGATCTGACAGAACCTATCAATAAGTTCCTTTTCATTTTTAACGGTTTCAACATTTTCTACTTTGTTGCTTTTCCAAGTTATTGCATGCGGACCGCTGCCATCGTCATAACTAATTATAGTGACTGGATCGATATTTTCTCTAGGTGCGATGTATGGTGCATGTACTTCTATATCAAATGCCATCGTATTTAGTTTGTCTTCCCCTTCGCCTATATCCTTTATACTTTTGATTATTTTTTCATCTTTTTCATCAAGTTCTATTTCAACCATATCCATTGGCCGTAATCCTTTGTCGATAAGATATCTGCGGCCAAAATTAATTCTATTTTCGTATATCGGCCCATAGCTAGCAAGTATCTCACTAAGCGCAGGTACATCCTGCGGATTTTTACATGTAACTTTTGTTAAGATCTTTTCTTTACTTCCAACAATACGTTGTACTGTTTCCACATTTACTATTTCGATATTTCCATAGGTTCCTTTGTCAATATTCTTAGTAGTGTCAACGTAAAAATATGGAAGGAAAGAAGGATCATACACTCTGTAGAAATTTTTTTCTTTGACAGTTATTCTGACCATTCCTGTTTCTTTGTAGGTTCCGTAATCTACGTCTATTAGTAAAGCGTTTTTCTTCATTCTCCCACAGCTAAAATAACTGATATAATATCTATTCGAAGATGCTCTTTAAATCTTTTTCAGTTAATCAAGCTACTTTCCCTTAAACTCTCTGGCTTTTTTTCATTATTGCAATCTCACCTAAAATAAGTGTACCTGAATCTGCCCGCTTGCCATTTCCTAACATTCTTCTAAGTTCATTGATGTCTTTATTAGCCCTATCTACTTCTTCCTTCAGCTTATCTCTTTGTAGTTTGAGTTCTTTTATCGACTTCTCTATTTCATCAGTTGGTTTACCACTCTTACTTTTTTCATGTTCAATCTCTGCCGCCTTTTTTAATTTACTTTCTAAGTACGCTATTTTTTTAGCCAGATCTCTTTCAACAGCAAGTGGTAGACTTTCCGAAGAAATCTTAAGGTCAATTCTTTCTATTCTTTTTTTCAATACTTTTGTATAATCATGATTATTCAAGTCAGCCTTTTTCTTCAATTCTAATATCTCGTCAGACTTTTTTCTAATATTTTCACTAATAGTTCTTATCTGTTCAAGATTATTTTTCTGCCTTTTTTCTAGTTCGTCTAATTGATCTCCGATTGCACTTTTCATTAGACTGAATTGTGTATGTACGATTTTAAAATACGTTTCCTTTAGGCTTTAGGCTCCAAACTTGCCACCTTTCATCATCCTTTCAAGCTGCTTTTGCATTCCTTTATTGCTTTGCAGTTGGTCATACATCTTCTTCATTTTAAAAAATTGATTTACAAATTCTCTTACTGTTTCCGGCTTGGTTCCAGAGCCATTTGCAATTCGGTTAGTTCTTGTTGTACTTTTTCTGATTAGGTCAGGATCCTCTTTTTCTTGTTTTGTCATGGAAGCAATCATAGCTTCGTATTGTCCCATCTTCTTCTCTCCTTCTTCAAGAACTTCCTTTGGAACATTGACCATTCCCATCATCTGAAAAACTCCTTTTAGAGGTCCAAGTTTCTTGGCAGCTTTCATTTGATCATAAAATGTTTGAATATCAAATTTCTCAATCTTTTTTTCTGTCATTTCTGGCGCTATCGATCTTACTTTTTCTATTAGTGCCTCAAAGTCAGGAACACCGAGAAGCCTGCCAACGAATTTTTCAGGGTTAAATTCTTCTATATCTTCCATTTTTTCTCCAATTCCTAAGAATATTATCTTTGATCCAGAAGCTGCAGATGCACTTAGTGCCCCACCGCCCTTACCGCTTCCGTCCATTTTTGTGATAATTACTCCATTAATCTGAATTGCTTTGTTAAATTCTTCTGCTTGTTTTTTAGCGACCTGCCCAATGTCTGCAGACATTACAAGAATCTTTTCATCAGGTTGGAATTCCGAGTTTACCTTTTTCAGTTCATCAATAAGTTCAGGATCCAATGCGTCTCTTCCAGATGTATCCAAAATGATTATATCTTCCTTTAATTTTGCTAAGCCTTCCCTGACAACTTTGTCTGCACTTTCCTTCTTTTTTCCATAAAATGAGCAACCAACTTGTTTTGCGAGTTGTTCAAGCTGTTCATATGCGGCAGGCCTTGATACGTCTGCACAAATGACGCCAACACTCAGACCTTTTTGTTTCATGTATCTAGCAATCTTTCCAACTTGTGTAGTTTTTCCGGATCCGAAAAGTCCAAGAACCATTATCCGTTGTTTTTTCAGTTCAAATTTTCTTCCTTCACCCATCAATTTTACGAGTTCTTCATAAACAATCTTAGTCACATGTTCGGAATTGCTCATACCTGCCTGCGGTCTTTCCTTTAGTGATCTATCCTCTATTCTCTTCGATAATGCATAGACCAGTTCAACATTTACATCTGAAAGAAGCAGAGAGCGTTGGAGGTCTTTGACTAAGGATTTAACGGCGCTTTCATCAATTACTGCTTTGCCAGTTATTCTAGCTATTGCTTTTCTGATCCCTTCTCCAAGATCCATAAACTCACATTCTATCGAATATTATAATATTAATTTAGTCCACAATTTTCAAATAGTTCGTTACCTTGAATCTGTTTTATCTCTCTTTCGATAAGTTCGGTTATAGTGGCACATTGTAAATAGATTTCAGTTATCTTTTTTTCATCTTTAATCTTAGATAACTCTATGATATTTACTTGGTGAGTTTCAAACAATGAGATAAATCGTTTGATGGAGTTTACCAATATTTCATAGTTTTTCCTTTCTTTAAGTGCTTTTTCAGTCCGGTTTAATGAAGGAATATTTATGGTCCAATATCTTATTGCTTTAAAGATCAATTCATTTTGAGAGTGTGCTGAAGAAAAACCTCGGTTAGACATCTCATTTCTTATGATTTTTTCAGTTGCCGTAGCAGCCGTTATCCTAACTGATTTATACTCTACCATAAAATTATCCATTTTTTTAGTATAAAAATGTAGCTACTTGTGGTTATGGTTGTGCCCACTCAATCTCGTAATATTCATACTTACTGCCCGGAAGCTCAATGCGTTTAACTCGATAATACGTGACCGCGGTTTCACGATCAGCAATTGCCAGCATCAGATCAAGACCAATTTGTTTAGCTTCTTCAATCGCATCTGCGAGTTCAGCCCCGCCTATCAGTTCATCTTCACTAAGTGAAAGCATTGCGAATGAAGGGTCGTGTTTATCGGGTGTTTCTATCCCTCCACCTACTCGATGGTAAAGGAGGAAATTTAAATTCGTCTTAGCAGGTTTCCTTTTCTTACCTGGAATTGCAAGGATGAACGTCTTTCTTACGCTGTGTGCCACTCTGATTGCACGTGCCCATTCGGCGATGATTAATTTCTTTGTGCGAGGAAATACGTGAATAACGTGTTTGCTGTGCACCCACTCTCCTTTCTTTGTTGGTGAAGCACCCGGGAAATATATGCGGAAATGTGTTCCAAATTTAAATCCTGTCTTCAGGACAAAACCACGAAGTCTCCAGTCTTCGTATACATCATACATTGCATCAAAGTCAGGATCCTCACTGAGCAAAGATTTCAGTTTTTCTTTTTCTTCATTTCTTAGTTTTAGTCCAGCATTCTCCATAAGGAAAAGTGTTTCAAACTGATCCAATTTCAGAAGTCTTCCTCTTTCCTCAGCTTTGTAAGAACCAAACTGGCCCAGCCAGTGATCTTCATACAATTTCTTTCCAACGGTTACATTTTCAATTACTGTTATTCTATCGTCTTCAAAGAATAATCCTTCCACATCAAGTTTTTCTAGCTTCAGGCTTCCAGTCGGATATTTAACAATCGGGTTCTTTTTATACGGTCCTTTCGCATCGTTGATCTTTCTGATCATCAGTCCGCGTTCACGCCAATCCTTGTATGTGCTGTACTCTGCGAACAGTTTTTCTTTCATGAACATTTCAGCAATGTCATTGTATCCGTATGTTTTGCCAGTTTCATCAGTAACTGTCGCATTTCTGACATCCATCAAGTAAAGTACTTCTTCAGGATCAAGCGTTATTTGTCCCTTCTGAGGACTACCGTAAAATGACTTTCTCAGGACTTCGAAGTCCTCGGCTGTGATAGCCTTTAAGGTCTTACCTTCCAATCGCAATGCCAACGGCATACGATTTATATTTCTCTCGCACGATTTAAAAGGCATGTTGCCTGATGCGATGATAAAGAACTTAGAGAGCCAGCAGTATCTGTTTGTTGGAAAACATAAGCATGCTGCAGTTAAGACTTGTCAATATACAAAGAGCAGCATGGCAGGCGGACACGCATGCTACAAACACGCTTTCTACGGTATTCAAAGTCATCAATGCATACAGAGTACTGCTAATGTCATATGTATGAACTCGTGCACGTTCTGTTGGAGAGCTTATCCAGAGGAGGTAGGTGCTCCAGATACAAAGAAGCTGCAGATTGGACAGTGGGACGATCCAGTTACGCTAGTTGACGGTTTCATAGCTGCTCACAGGAAGCTTTTGACAGGTATGGGTGGGCATCCGCGAGTTGACAGGAAAATGTGGGAAGAATCAAAAAATCCGAAGCATGTCGCTCTTAGTGTACTCGGAGAACCAGTTACGTACCCTAAGCTGTCAGAGTTGCTCAGAGAATTTCACACGCGCGGGATTAGTACATTCCTTGTCACCGCAGGCACAGTACCGGTAGCCATAGAGAATATGATTAAGGGAGAGATTCTGCCTACCCAATTCTATCTCTCGATGGGCGGTTATGACGAAGATAGTTATAATCAGTTCATGAGAGCCAAGTTTCCGGATGGATGGAAGCGATACAACCGTTCCATAGAATTGACTTCTCAGATGAAGACAAGGCGCGTTGTTAGAACAACGTTAATGAAAAATCTTAACATGATACATCCAGCGAAATGGGCAGAACTAATTCTGAAGACGGGGGTTGAATACATAGAAGTAAAGGCATATGCAGCAGTCGGCTATTCAAGGGCACGTGTGGGGCTGGATCACATGCCACAACATGAGGAGATAAAGGAATTCGCAAGACAGTTGGCCGCTCATACGGGTTATTTATACGCCGCAGAGCACGAACCATCCAGGATTGTTCTTCTCTGTAAGGATCAGGAAGCAGCTGACAATAGGATGATCGATTTTTCAAAGATTCATTAACTTAGATCGGTTCAGGTAAGGTTTATATTGTTCAGAAGATATAGCATAGTGGGAGTATGAGAAACAAAATAGTACACGGATGCGGTCTAGAACGCAAGTATCTCAAAAGCATCAGATTTTTTAGCCCTCTCGAAGAAATCGGTTCTTTAGGATTTGGTGGAGTTGCGATTCAAAATTCCAAGACAGCTATTATTAAGGAAGACTATCAAAAAGAAAACAGATCCGGGAGCACAACTGACAGATCAAAAATTTCTACAAAAGAGCATGTAAAAGCAATTCTTTCTCTCGGAGGGGCGAGTATTGTTGGTTTGGTTGGCACCGCAGCTTATTTCGTTGTTAAGTCTTCATTTTCTGTGGTAAAGTACGTGTTTGTATCATTAGGTTCTATTACCGGTCTGTTAAAAAAGAACGGCTCTGGAAATTAACCTATCTATTTCTTCGTCACTCGTCAGAGAAAACTTTTTAAACAACCTATTCTCATTTCATTCTAGGCAGATGTATGGCAATAGGCACAAAGTGTCAGAACTGTAGTGGACACAATCTACATGTTCTCAGGACAGCAGTATTAGATCACATAGAAAACACCACATTGCATAAGTATATGTGCGTGTCCTGCGGGTTAGAGTTTGAACAGATAAAAGCAAGAAACTGACTCAGTACTCCCACAGGTTATAACAAGTGATTCATGCTAAAAGAGCAGCAATCGCTGCATAGCAGTTTTGGCTATTATTCAATTATTTACAAAGTACAATCACTTCTCTTTCTCTTGGCCCATCAAATTCGCATAGCATTATTTGCTGCCACGTTCCTCTTGCAAGCTTTCCATTACTTATTGGCAATACTCTTCCTTGTCCGAAAAAAGCAGATTTTAGATGTGCTTCAGCATTATCATCAATGGTGTTGTGTGCCCAGTTCCCTTTGGGTACAAGTTGTTCAAAAAACTTGAGGAAATCTTTTCTTAGGTTCGATTCATTTTCATTAATTATGACTGCTGAAGTTGCATGAGGTACATAAACCAAACAGATCCCTTCGTTTATTCCTGTCTTTGCAACTATCTGTTCAACCCTATCTGTTATATCTATTACTTCCATAGGTTTTGTAGTTCTGATAGTTATTCTCTCCATCAGCTCACGTGTTCTTACTCTTTTTTTTTGCTTATGTTTTTTGTAACACTTCAATTAGACCATCAAGAAGCATTCCATCTGCTCTCGAAAGGATGGCGATCAGTTTTTTTCTTGATTTAAAAGGGAATTCAGGTTGGAGGATTTCATCTATTTTTTTAAGTTCACTCTTTTGGAAAAGACCATCTTTAGACCCTATCTTTTCTCTTGCGATACCTTTCTGTAATATCTTCATGAGCTCTTTAATGTCCTCTTTAGTTAGTGCAGTAAGTTCCACTCCCATGCCCAAACCTTTTATGAAAATGAGATCTCGTTCAGTGCCGTCTTTAAGTAGACGACTTAAGTGTAAAAAGTCCGAGCTTCGCATTTCTTTTTTTAAGACATTCAATGCAGATCTAAGTACTGTGATTCTTTTGCTGAAGTTTAGCGTCTTCAATATCTTTAGTGCCATAGAATACTTTCACAGTCTTTTTAAATAATCTCCCTATCCGTCTTGTTTCATGTTTAAGCGCCAATTACTATCCTTAATAGATTCCTTATCCCTGGTGCCAAACCGAATATTATCAGAAGAGTGTAGATAAAGTTCATCTCGTTTTCATCTTCGCTTTCTTTTTCAACGATCCTAGATGCAAAAATTATGAAGCCTATCTTCACTGCAAAATATAACGCAGTCCCAAAAATTATAATATCTCCAAAAAATCTCTCAACTACGTGCTGACCAACATAGCATCTTCCAGAAACGAGACATTCACTAGAAAATCGATTGAAGATTTCAATAGCTACAAAGGATGCACTGCCATCGATAGCGTGTGCAAAAACAGCAACCTTACTCTGTAAAGAGTCAAGTCCCATTTTTTTGAGGATGAACACTGCAGCCACATATGCCAAAACCACTATCCCTATTATCAATGCAGCATAATCAAAATGTGCAACCATAGGTAAAAGGATTATCAGATGTGGCAGCCACAGCAAGATTCCTATTAATGGAAATACTTTCGGTCTTTTCAGTTTCTCCGAAATAAATAATGCAACCATTGTTATGATTGCTGTAATAATATAGATACCTGGCGTTACAGTTAGATATCCATAATTGTAGACTCCGCTATCTATAACAGTTCCAATGAGTCCAAATAATGCAGTTCTGTGCTGTTGTGCAACACCTGTATCAATTGAATCAGTAACTACTCTTACAGTTGACCCCAATAGTATGAATGGAACCAGATAAACAATGAACTTTTTATCAAATTTCTTTTTTAAAAATTTATAAATAAAAAAAGCTGCAACTATTGCAATAACTGCATAGACCAGTGTGTTAACTAGGTTGTATCCGCTTTTTTCTACTATTGGATCGATGAAATAATCCGTAATAAAATCTGCCATAAATATTGTCTTCTCCTAACTCTTAAATTTTTTCCCATTCCACTTCTGCTCTTTTACAAAACTCAATTATTTTCTCCCTCTGTTCCTTTTTCAATCCTTTCCAATCAATGAAAACTACATCTGCTTTCTTAGTGCTTCTTTTTATTCCTTGTTCAAATGTCTCAAAGGTCAAGTAAGTTACATCATACTTCGGCAACAGATGAGTGAAAGCAACATTATTCTCAAGCTGCAGTTTTGTAAATGCAGGACAATAGTGACCTCCGCCAACTCCTAATGCTATTCTGTCTGGTTTTATTTTTTTCATTTTATCTATGCCATTTAATACTGATTCCGCCACAACTGCTGCAGCTTTTTCGTTATTCCATTCCTTTTCACTGCTTCCCAATTCTACAAATAAACAAGGAACGTCTATCAATGGGCCGTGGTGGTCAGTTTCTAATGTAAATCCAAACGGAATCTTTCTTAGTTTTGCAGTCTCATTTAATTCGATAGAGATTGCCTTAAATGCAAATGGATCCGTTATACATAATTCACCTGCTTTTCCACCCATTTCAGCAATAGTCCAATTCCCTGGCATATGGGCCGTGAAGGTAGGCACACCCTTTTCACTTCTATGTTTACTTAAAAATATAATCAGATCTGTTTTAATCTTCGAGACTTCTTTTTCACAATCTAGAAGGCTTGAAGAGATACTTATCAATTCCAGTTTATGATTGCCGCGCATTCCTTCAAGTTGTTTTGCGATATTCGATCCAGCTGGATCAAGTTCTGAGTAAGCGACTACTGGCATGATTTTCCTCGCTAGTTGTTAGAAGTAATAAAGAAGCGGATCGCCGATAAGCAGATAAACAACTAGGGCCATAAAGACATAAGGTAGAAACATCGGTAGGTCTAATACGGGCCATTTCCTTCCTAATCTTAACATAATTTTGAGCTGTTTTTCTGTAACCAACCGGTTCAGTTTGTATTTTGCTACAAATTTAGAGTCTAGAGCTTCTAATGCAATTACATCTTCTGTTTCAACCGCTCTTGCAGCTTTCCATTTTATCATTTGTTGTGTTACAAAATCCTTGTACAATACAAAGAAAATAACTAGAAACATAACAAAAGTTACAAATATTGTATTAAGTAGAGAGATTTTGATTGGTCCTTGCAGGAACAGATATATTGTGAATGAATAAGCAGCTAGGAGTAGAATTGATTGTGCAATCTGAGGTAGTGTAAACTTAACTTTTCCTTTCAATGTCTTTTCAATTGCAGAAGGAAGATTCTTTGAGATTATTGCTATGGAAAAAATAAAGACAGATATAGAAAGAATTGGGAATATCGATGGAAGTCCGAAGTAATCTGGTATCTGTGGCTGAGCTAGCAAAGGTGAAGCAATAGTTGGTAATGCTGAGTAAATAGCTGCCAGGATAAATACATCTGCTCCTCCGAGCTGCCCAATTCTATACATTATGTAAAGAAAACTAACTATGAGTATTGCCATTGGCAGTCTTGCAACAAATTGCGTATAATCAAAAATATTTATCAAAAGTGCGACAGCAAGGAAAGCATAAAGAAATCTGTCCGGTACATTCTTTTTATTGAATATATCATAATATGTTCCAATAGCTGTCCCTCCAAGTGCTACAAGAATCCTTATAATATCTAATTCATTCATAAAATTCACCAATTTATTCTATCCACTCTTCGTTTCTTACCAAAAATCTTCTAGCCATTCGCTATGTATCTTTGTAACAGTTAATTTAACACATTTTGCTTTCTTGCCAAGTATTGATGCGATAGACGGTTTAGTTCTATCCTCATCTCCTGAGATAAATTCTTTAACATATGTTCCGGCTTCTGTAGTCATTGACAGTCCAATGTGTGTAGGATCAATTTGTTCACTGCTTATCTCTTTTATCCTTCTTTTTCTTACCAGGTCTGCACGTCTTTTTGATACCCTTATTGGGGTTCTTTGAAAAAGTGTTACTGGTTTTATCTTTTTCAGGTTGTTTTCTTTGATCGGATTATCCAGTTCTGCGATTGCTTCATAAGTCTTGTCAAATCTTGCCTGTTTTATGATCTCCACCATTCCTGGGATCGTTTGTTTAAGACCTATAACTTCTATGCCTGTATCCGAATTGTTAATCTTATCCTCAATTTCTTTTAGATTCAGTTTTCTTACTAATGGCCAGATAATTTCTGCAACAAATGGTCTTCCAGAGCCTAGCATCAAAGCATCTATGTCCTCCCTGCCTGCACCATGAAGTGTTACTTTTTTACCATTTGTGGCATCTAGCAACGGTTTTTCTATCAATGCTTCTACGGATTGCTGTGGATCACCAATTTTCTTCGTCTGTCTCATCTCAATCTTTTTCTTATATTTGCCAAAGACAAACAATGGACGTACATCTGTATGTACGAGTTTTTCTTTGATGTCTACAGTAATCCTTACCGATGGTTCTTTCGGATCAAAAGCAAAGCTAGAATTCCGCTCAACGAATTTTCCTAGTTCTCTGTTCAGTTCAGCCTTGAGGGCTGAAGCTTTCGATATATCAATCACTTCCCAGAGCTTTTCTTCCTGAGCCTCTATAACTCTTGGAAGTCTTGTTCCGATAGCAAACGTCCTATTCTCTCCACCTACAGCTTTCATTTTACCGATTATTTGTTGCCCAAACGTTGGAACATCAAGGAATATTCCTTTGCACAATTCACAGGTTTTTTCTTCTGATGTCGTTTTTTTCTGTCCATTTCTTTTAGCGCATCTAGTACATAATTCCATAGAATCAACTTCGGCATAAGACGTATAATCTTTCCCAAGATAAACATATAAACTTAAAGCACGTATTAGATCTGAGGGAAACTTTGAGATTGAATATTAGTACCAGCACTAAGGAGTTCATTACAAACGGCCTAAGAAATGTTCGAGAGCTTGCTCCGACCAGGTTTCTTAAGATAAAGCCAAATCTTTCCTATATAGAACGGGATGAAAAGAATGAAGTGATAGAGTACTTTGATATATGGGGGAGAATAAAGGGCACAATGCTGCGCAAGGAAGTACACGAACAATTGTTGATTCATAGAGGCGCTTTCGTTTTTGGTTTTGATAAAGATTCAATAGGAGAAGAGAGAATACTTTTAGCTAGAAGAGCAGCAAAAAAGAAGGCATTTCCTAATTATTGGAGTTCAACTGCCGAAGGTCATGTATCTGTAAAAGAGAGTACTTTTGATGCTGCAAAAAACGAACTAGAAGAAGAACTTGGTGTAGAAAATAAACGTATAGTGTGGATGTTTACGTCTTTACATCTTCCTGAAGAGCCATTAGTATATGATGTTTTCATAACCTTCCTTAATAAAAACGAAGAATATAATTTGAAAGAAGATGAAGTTTCAGAAGTTAGATGGTTTACAAGACAAGAAGTTTTCGATCTTATTAGGGGTGCCCTTATTCATCCTGTTACGAAAGAACTTCAGTTAGCAACGCCTTGGTTTAAACAAGCATATTCGGAATATGCATCTCCGACAGCTCAAACTTTAGCTATCGCTTATAATGGTGCTTATAATGTATGTGAAAAGTTGGACCAAAAAGGTTCTAACTTGGTTACATTTTTATCTGGACTAAAAATAAAGTCACTCGAATTTTTCAAAAAGTCTAAATCTGAATTGTAGTTCCAATATCTATCTTTTGATCAGTTAAAATTCGCGTGAGTCTTTCTGGTTTACTGCCATTTATCACAAACACTTTATCTGCAGTTTTTCCAAGATTGATTAATTCTTCCATCTTTCCTTTCATGCCACCTGTAACATCATGGGTTTTTGCATGTTCTAGTTCAAGTTGTTTCATTGTTTGTTTATTAAGATTTTTTATCAGTTTTGCATGTTTGTTTGTCTTTGGGTCAGAATCATAAATTCCATCGACGTCTGTACAGTAAATAATTGCGTCAGCTTTCAGAAGTTTAGCTAGATAAGGAACTTGTTCATCTCCAGAGGAAATCGATCCGCCAAGTATTTCATCAAAAACTACATCGCCTCTGAGCATCGGAATAAACCCTTTACTTAGTGCAGTTTTTATTGGGCCAAGATTAAACTTTTTTATTTTTTTGTTATTGTGCAGAATCACAGATATCGGTTTAATTGTTATAATTGGTAAATCTGCTGCCAGCAGGTGCTTACTTACTATTGTTGAAAGAGTATCACAGGAATGGTGAGTAAATGCAAAACCAAAATGATGGGCAAGTGTTTTTATTCCGTCTTTTATCCCATATTTTTTGGCTGGCATGTGCCCAAAAGATCCAGCTCCGTGGACAATTATCAAATCAAATTTTTTCAGCTTTCTTGCTTTGGCGATAGCCACCGCTAACCTTTTTATATTCCCTTCATTAGCTTTCATGTATCGGTTCTTGTGTGTGATAACTGAACCGCCAAGTTTGATTATAAAAAGCATATACATACTTCGTAAAGGCTTTATAAAATAATTGCATATGTAATACGTGGGAATATGGGAAGTATACCTCAAAACGTTCTTGATACACTTGTCAGAGATGGAAAGATCACTGACAAAATAATAATCGATTTTCTTGAGTCGAGAAAGGATGAAACTACACTTCATCATAAAATGATCACGGAATACGCAACACGCAAGGGAAAGGCACTCAGACCAACGTTGTGTATAGAAGCATGTGGTGCATTTGGCGGAGATCCTAAGAAAGCTTATCACACAGCTTCAGCTCTTGAGATATTTCAACAATGGATTCTTATGCATGATGACGTTGAAGATGATTCAGATGAAAGGAGAGGTAAACCGTCAATAAATAGGATTTATGGGGCAGCACTATCAGTTAATGCAGGTGATGCTTTGCATGTACGGATGTGGGAATTTTTACTTGCCAGAAGAAAAGAGTTAGGGGAGGATAAAGCATTCTCCGTTTATCAGGAATTTGTTACTATGGCGAATCGCTGCACACAGGGGCAAACAATGGACGTCGGATGGGTTCAGAGAAATGAGTGGGATATGAGCTATAACGATTATCTCAAAATGTCAAGTTTGAAAACAGCAGGATACACCTTCATAACCCCAACTCGGCTTGGAGCCATTATTGCTGGAGCTAATAAGAAAGTTTACCCTGCAATAGACCACCTAGGTTTTGAGATAGGCGTCGTATTCCAAATTCAAGACGACATACTTAACCTTGTTGGAGAGGAGGGTAAATATGGAAAGGAGATAGCGGGAGATATTTGGGAAGGAAAACGTACGCTAATGCTTATTCATTTGCTTAAACATTGTAATGCTTCTGAAAAGAAAGAATTTCTTAGGATCATGTCTAAACCAAGAAAAGAAAAGACTGAGAAAGAGATCCAGATTGTTTTGTCAATGATTAAAAAATACAAATCAATAGACTACGCCAAAGATGTTTCAGATAAGATGGCTCAAAAATCAAAAGTAATATTCAATAAGGAATTAGCTCCCTTGATGAAAGAATCTACACATAAAGACTTTTTCTCAAATATCATAGACTTTATCGTAAATCGAGAGGTTTAGGTGTTATCTAATCTATTTGTTTACAATTTTTATTCCAGACTTTTTAAATTCTTCATCAAATGTAGCTATGTATTCAATACCGTGGTTTTTTGCTAATGCAATCTGTGCGCAGTCAGGAAAACTGTATTTTGTTGACTTTTGTGCGCTAAATATATCAAAGGCATTTTCCATATCATGTTTATCTAAAAATAAAATCGGATAGATCGCCAATATCTTTTTACCAATTCCCACAGCGACATTAAACTTTTTTTGTTTAAGGTATAAAACTGTCAAAGTTTCTGAGAGTACATGGTCCAAAACGGCTATTTGTCCATAATCTCCTTTTTCTATTTTTTTAATCAAATTAACTGCTTTCTCATGATTAATATCATCAATATTTTCATATGAGACAAAAATATTGGTATCAATTAAAATCATTTTCCACCGTAGAGAATTTTATCAATATCTCTGCTTAAATATCGTGTATCTTTACCTAAGTGGACTGGTTTTAAATCTAACAAACTGCCTTTAATCGGTTTTTCTTCTACATGCATCCACAGTTTAATAGCATTGGTGAATGCTCTGCCAACTGTAGTTCCTCTTTTCCATGCGGTACTCTTGAAGCGCTGATACAATTCTTTTGGTACATTCCTCACAACAATGTTTATGTTTGTCATGAACGTTATACATGTTATACATTTATAAATTTAATCATGTGGAGGAGATGCAACCATAAGACTACTTAATTCAAGAAGTTCTTCAATTGTTAAACTGTACACTCTTTTTTTATCCAAACCTTTTTCTTTAGCATATTCCAAGAGTTGTTTTTCATTTTCAAATTCCCTAGATTTAAGTGCAGCTCCAAGTGTATTCTTCTTATGTGAGAAAAGTTTTTCAACAAACTTTTCCAGCTTCTCGTTTCTTTCAACTTTCTTCTTTTTTAGCAACATTACTGCGGAATCAACGGCAGGCATTGGTCTGAATGCTCCCTTCGTGACCGTTTTTAGATAGACTGGATCAAAATAATATTGTGTCATTACGCTGAGGCGTGAGTAATCTTCATCTCCAATCTTTCCTACCATCCTCTTTCCAAATTCTTTCTGAACACAGAGCAATGCTCTTTCAAATTCATAATCAAGGAGCTTAAACAGGATCGGAGAAGAGATAGAATACGGTATATTTCCTGCAACTACTTCAATTTTACCAATCTGTTTAGGTTGCATTTCTAGGAAATCAGCTTCAATAATCTCAACATTCTTTTTATCTTCAAACATTTCCTTAAGTTCTTCTGCTAAAACGGTGTCTCGTTCTATTACTATGAGTTTTTTGGCGACTTCTGCCAGTTTTGCAGTTAAGTTCCCAGTTCCTCCACCAATCTCAAGAACTGTAAGTCCTTCCGGTCTCAGCATAGCTGCCTCATATTCTAGTATCTTTTCGCTAACGAGCATGTGCTGACCGAACCGTTTTAGTTTTGTCATAAGCTCAACTAAGATCTGAAAGAACAGTTAGTAGCGGTGGCCATAATCCTGTCCGCCACGCCCGCCATATCTACCATGTCCGTATCCTTCGTGTCCTGGCGGGTGCAGTGAGGGAGGTCTAGTGAACATGTAATAGCGTGATCCTGCCAATTCTTCAATCACACGCTGAGAGACGATTTCTGCTGGGTTTTGCAGGTGTGATATGCGTTCGGATATGTCTTTGAATGACTCAAACTTCTTCTTTTCTCTTTGGTCCAGTATCTCTTCTAAATGTTTCTTACCTATTCCTGGCAGAAGCTCAAGTTGGTGTTGCCTTATTGTTATAGGTCCGCATTTATTGAAAAAGTCAACAAATTCCTGTTCTCTCGCTAGCACTATTTGTTGAATGACATTCTTTAGTTCGTTTCTACCAGATGTAGTAAGTTCTGCGGACGTAATCCTTCCCTTTATTCTCTCGACTTCCTTTCGCATGGCTAGGTCTCTTCCAATATACACCCTGCTGCCTGCGTGAATTTCTATATTCTTTTTAATAACTGCTTCAAGAAGTGTGAAAAATTTCTCTCCTATTATATATGCTACCGGTTCCCGACGTATGTCGTCTGATCTCCCTGTTGGTAAATAGTCTAGCACTAGACCAGTTTCTTCCATCATATAACTCACGCTTTGACATACTTGTTCACGGTCTCGATTATTTTTTGCACTTCCTCATCGGTCAATGTAAAGGTCTCTTTAGCAAAAATAGCACTAATCTCGTCAGCTTTCTTTGGCATTATCTCAACAATCTTAACTGCTTTTGTTCTGTTTATTTTTGCAACAGCTGCCATTAGTTCTTCTGTCATTTCTGCAGCCTTTTCTTTAGGCAGTTTCGCAAATTTCTTCGAATACTCAAGAGTCTTAACTTGTTCAAATCCAAGTTCCGTACTGCTTTGTTCCAGTATCTGTCGTACTTCGTCTAAATTAACGTCCTTAATATCAACTATTCTTCGTCCTAACACTATATCACCAATTATCGTATTCAATATTTATGAGTATGAAGTCTGTCAAAGTTTCTTAAGATGTACGCCCCTAGTTACGAATCGTTTAGTTACGCTATTGTCCTGGAGTTCGACTACGTACGCATTCCCTCTCAGTTCAACAACTTTGCCTACTCGTCCAGAGTAGCGAGGAGCTGGAAAATCTTCAAACCGACTTGATGCAACGAGCTGAACTCTGTCTCCAACTGCAAGTTTTCTTACCATATCCCCAACTGTAATCTTTCTCTTACGTACTTTTCTACCAAGATGCCTTGTCTTTCTTCGCATTCTACCTAGCGTGTGTCTCATTTTATCACTACGTACTTGTTATCATGTTTAATCTTAAAAAGACTATTACTCCCTTACGAAGTAATCTCCGGAACCCTTTATATACTTTTCTCTTATATAAATAGTATAGTTCAGATATTTTTTATTGTGGGGGATTAAATGGTAAGAGACGTTCCATTCAAAATTGAGAACATTGTTGCTTCTGCTAATCTAGGTATAGAACTTGATCTTTATACTCTGGGAAGAAAGGTTCCAGATATTGAATATGAACCGGAACAGTTTCCAGGGGCTATTCTAAAGATGAAGGATCCGAAGGCATCCCTACTACTCTTTAAAAATGGGAAGATCATTTGCACAGGCTGCCGTACAGAAAAGGAAGTAAAACTTGCAATCAGAAAGGCACTAGGTATCCTGATCAAAGCACAGAAGAAAAGGTAAACCTTATACCTACACTATATCGATAATATGGTGAAATTATCTTTTTTCATACTTCACAAGTTCAATATTACTCGTATTTGTTTTAATCCTAATCGGTACGGATAGATTCGAAGCCCAATATGTCGTTCCATCTTCAGTTACATAAACCGATGTATCGAATGTTCCTGCAGGTACAGTTATATCCTCATTTCTTACAAATTTTAAATCATCAGCACAAACTGTGTAAGGATTATATCTAGGTAGGCTGTTTTCGCATTCGATAACATTAGAAATCCGTTTTTTTCCAATGTTTCCGTCTTCAATCTGCACAAAACAACTCAAATCCTTTTCGTTTAGATATGTTTTACGTGTAAGATTTCCATAGATAATTGTATTCGATGCATTGATGATGACCGTTGTATCAGTCTTCCAAACTAAATATTCTGTTGAAGCACTAGACGCGTTTATTGATTGTATCGGTCGTTGTGAAGTTGAAGGCGAGTCATTAGACGCAACCACGGTTGCAGTAGGTGTTATTTTTGGTTGTATTAATGTAGTACTCTCTTTTCCATCCATGCTTGACACACTATCAAATCTCGTAGTTCCATTATTCTGGGTTGAAGCGAATGAATACATATCTTGTGCACCGCCTACAAAAAGCAAATTCTTGCACTGTCTTAGTTTTACAGATGAGTCTAGTAGAGACTTATTCAGAGGCGAATCTGAAAGCTCAGTATTGCCTATTAAAATGAAGTAAGTCATATCTCCTACTGTTATATTCTTTCCAGTCCCCTTTAGTTCATTTACGTCTAGCGGTACAACGATTAAACTGCCGTTATATACTATTGTAAAATTTACGCTCTTCGGTTGTAATATCCCAGTTATTGTTGTTGGAGAAATTAGATATACTAGCCCAATAGCTACTGCGATGATCAGTACAGCAATCAGATATTTTTCAATTTCTTTCATATCCATAAAATCAACTTATCAACCAATTGTCGGTGTTTATTAGGCTGGTTTCTGCTGTTTTAATGTTTGTTTACCAATTCCACATTCAACTTGTTGCAGCAAAGCAAGAATTCTCGAAGGATCGCAGAGTGAATAGTTTGTTTCATAAGGTGAAAACGTCAAGAGCGAAAGACCTTCTGCATTGTAATAATACTTTCCGCATCCTTCTTTGAACCAAGCATCAGTATACCTCTTGTCCCGTCCAAATCTATCTACAAGTCCGTAATAATCCAATTTCGGACAACTATCTTTATAGCAATATTGTGATGCACCAATCACACCGTTGCCTGCGAGGATAGGTATCCACAACCCATAGAAATCGGTATACGCATCCACTATGGCTGCGTCAGTCCACTGACATGTCCTTGCAGAGTTATTTCCTGGTTTGATTCCAAGGTCAATCAAGATTGATGTTTTATTGTAACCATAAAGTGTGAATTTTGACATGTTAATCTTTTCATTCATTACATCTGCAATATTGCACGTATCATAATCATTCAGCAGTGCTGAGTGAGCAATAATATCTACTTTATCAATCGTACCTTTATCTGAGAGCTGTGAAAATGCATTCTTAAGGGTCTGCAGATCCGTTTTACCTGCCCATAGCGCAGCAGTACAGTTAGGACAATTACTTCTTAACTGAATAAGTTGGTTGCTTACACAAGTTAACGCAGCGGGATCGTTTAAATTTAATCCCTCTTCAGTTGTCAGTATTCCAATTGTTGCAGGACCATAAGGGTTGTAATTCTTACAGTCCGATTTGTTCCCAGTATCACATGATTTAGTTCTGTAATCTGATCGTTCATAGCTCCCAATTCGGTTAGCAATATATCCAATGTCAGAACCACTACAATCTTTGACAGCAACTGTTGCAGTTTTTAGAAGTTCCTTATCAAGGTAGGTGTATTCCCCGTTTGTTGGCGGGCTTATCGTCTTTGCCCCTCCTCCTGGAATAACTATCTGTTCGCCAGTAGTAAGACCAGTTTCGCTTAGATAGTCATAGGTCAACGTTATCTTAGCTCCAATAACGTCCGAACTTCCTCCGCAGCTACAGAATGTTAGCCCTATCTCATTGCCGTATGGTAATATCAGGCCTTGAGGTACTTCTATTTCGTCCGGTGCTGAAAATGAGTTTTGTCCAATTTGGATTTTACAATTTGTGTTTTGTGCAGTTATTAATTGCACACCATTAAATGTAATAATTCCGTTGTCATTGAATTGATGTCTTATTTTTGCACGTTGTGTAGTTGTAGGAAGGTATACAGCAACTTTCGCATTCTTCGCACTAGTGCCAAAGTCAAAACCACCACAGGAATCGGCAGATGCATCAGAAACTGTTCCAGCCATACTTCCTGAGGCTGCCCCGTTTTGCCAATTGTAATCTTTAGACTGAGTTTCTATTCCTAATCCGCGTGCTAGATTATGTGTATAGTTGTCTTTGTTTACAAATGTAAATGTTGAATCAGGTCGTAGGATAGCAAAGTCTGGATCAAACACTTTGTATTTAACATCTATTGTTTCATTTGCAGTTCTAGACAATATGTCTGTTGATGCACCAGGAACAGTTGTTCCCGTCTTTATTCTTACATTATAAGATTCAAATGAGTCTGGGAACTGCACTCCAGTCCATTGGTTATCAACAATTAAATCTTGTCCATCATTTATCGAAGAAGGCATGCTTAGACTGTGTATCTGCCCATCGCCACTGATAAACCAGATAGTGCTGCCAGGTGACGTGTCAATCAGTGATGGTGTGACAAATGATTTCTGTAAATTAATGTTAAGCGGAGTTCTTTTATCATATCCGTTTAGTTTCATTGTCTTTCCAGTAGTTGTATCCTCAACTATATATTCGCCAACTTCTGGTGTCCAGCAGAATTCTTGATCAACTGATTCTATTGTGCAGCTGCTTCCGCTAAATCCACATTTGACATTGTCAAGCCTAGATTCACAGCTGTCAATGATTTTTCCACAAACAGTACCTGTAATATCCTCAACGATCTTGCTCTCCATGTCACAGCTTCCATCTGCTTTTGGACCAGAACAAAGGACTCCGTCAAATTTTGGATCTGGTGCGCAGAAATTCTTAGTTTGTTTTGCGCAGTGAGTTCCTGTAGGTGTATCCGTTGTAAATTCATTCTTGCTAAACCCGCACGTACCTTCTGCTCCTGGTGAACAAGCAATGTTCGTAAGTGTTGGATCATTTATCTTACACAAGGAACATGGACAATTTGCAGGACTGCTGCAGGCATACGGCGGACTTTGTGTTTGATAGTATTTACACTTGTCTTCGCCAGAGACAGATTCACATCTGTTCGGATAGGACGATAATGTGCTGCCGCTGTCTTTAGTTCGACAGCCTGCGACTTCATAAGCTGAACCAAACCAGTAAATCTCAGATCCTGGTCCTCCTGCTTGTCCACTCGTAATAAAGCAATCATTTGCACTTCCCGTGTATTCCGCCGCAGAAACTGTTTTATCTACAAACTGAAAAGTACATCTAACGAGATTTCCACCTGGCGGAATTGAGGTATAATAAGGTTGTTTTGACCAGATCGGAGATAATGTCGGCGAGTATAACCCATCTGAATTCTCAGTAGTTTCTAGGTAATGGGTATACGATGTAGCTGTAAAAATTGTTCCGCATGAAGGATAATAACAGACTCCGCCACAACCGCTACCGCCAACACAGTATTGCCCGGCATATCCTGCTGGATATTTTTCAATACTGCAGAATTCGTTATCCTGTCGTGTGTATTTCGGATTTGATGCAGTTGCATCGGTTTGAATAGGGGTATAATAGCAGTAGTTGTTTTCAAGTTCGTTATCAACGCACCCTACATCCTTATACGTTTCCGTAGATGTACAGCTAATTCGTTTAACACTATCTGTATCTGTATATTCATTTTTCACACAAAACGAATCAGATTTGTCCGTTCCATATATCGGAACATCTGCAGGGAATATGTTGTAAAGGTTCGTATAATGTTCCGTTGTATATTTCACTATAGGATTCTTGAAGCTGAATGCACATTGGTTGCCAATTTGTGTGCAGCTTATTTTTCGATTAACGTCGCTATCGCCAGATTCTCTTCCAACACACCCACCATTACACAAGGAATCAACAGCTCCTGCGACTGCTTTGAATTTACATGTATTCGCAGCCGAGTCGTATGAACATGTAAACGTATTTTCATTTAAAGATGAACATCCTGTAACTTCATTTTGGGAATGGCAACCGACTGATGAATCAGTTACTGCATAATTGCAATATTTGTTAGTTGAATTTATTCTGCCAGTGCACGTTACTCCATTTGGCGAAGCACACGTTTGCATCGGAGAACAAACTGTAGACGCATCAAGACCGGGTGCAGGACCAAGTGCATATCCTTCAGTTATTTTCTTTCCTTGGCTGCTAATCTTTATTTTTCTTACTTTATCTGTGCTGCTGAAACAAACTTTACTGTTTCTGTCAGCTGTTATCGATTGCGTGTCAAATCCCACATTATTCACAGATACGTCAAATGTTTGAGAGCTATCCGTAACATTTATAGAAGTAGTTCCAAGTTGCGAATTACTAAACGATGCTTGTCCTTCAACAACTGGCAACCATAAGTACGTGCCAGGGTCAGACGCAGAAAATTCACCGAATTTCGGGACTGTAATCGTTTCAGTTTTTTGTGTTCCTTCAATTGGATTAAATATGGATGAGAAGGCATAACCTGTTGTTGGATCATAATTGTTAAATCGGATGGATGATTTAGGGGATACTTCTGCTTTTGTAGGCGTTATCGGAGTAAAGCCAATTTGAACATCCGCATCTATATTGATCACATTAGCAGTTCCAGTAAGATTTGTCTTAAGTTCCGTAAGCTGATACGAAGTATCCTTCTCAGTTTCCGTTATTACATATCTGTCAGCACCACTTGGATCACCAAATGGTTTCAATTCTATCTCAACAATTTCAGATTGATAATATGTTTTCTTTTGACAATCTATCTGATCAGGATCGTCAAGATAGTCGCTTGTGAATTTACATTCATCAGAAGATGCGGAAAATGGTCGTTGTTGACCCGTCGGATCTCCGAAACTGCAGTCTGCAGCGCCTCCAAGTTGATATCTGTTAAATTCAGATTTAAGGTAACACTGCGCAGGAGTTACTTGTTTATCGCATAACGCGTTGTTAGTGTCTTTTGTGTACGAAGTAGGCCCATTAAGTTTACAGGTAGTCGAACTCCCAGCAAAATAGCTTAAACAATTTCCTCCATTTGGACAATAAAGCTCTCCAGACGACTTAACCCATAAATTAGTTGTACCAAATTTGGAATCAATTTGTTTGTAATCACAGGCTATACTTTTAGAAATCCCCACTCCCTGAGGTGTTAAATAAATATCCGAATAAAATTTAGCACCATACGCGCTGTAATCTCCTCCACTTGCTGCGCAATCTCCTCTATAATCTCCATCCGGACAAGAACGAAGATCTGCATAGTTGAGCGATGATGAAGTAATCGGATACTCTTTTGTGTAGCTTGTGGTTCCACAGGTAAAGCTTCTGATATCAATTCCGTTATAGAAATATTTTGGAAAATCTGCTGGAAAACAACAGTTAGGGAGTGAAGTAAAGTGCAACGGATTACTAGTTGAGCAACAAGTGCTATGTACTGCTACAGCGTTAGTCGCATACGAACAAGGTGCTGTGCCAATTACTCCCGTTTCTGTAGGATTTTTGATAAAATTAGAGGACGGCGACATTCCGGCAGGACAACCTGTTTGACACTTTGTGGTTTTATCTGAGTCACACACATCTGATGCCGTAGCAAGACCTTGGTCTTTAACGGCACAGTTTAATTGCGAATAAACTGATGATGCCAGTTGACAGGAACTACTGCTTCCACTGCCACTCGCGATACAGTATGTTGTTGGAGCTTGATTTGTGGTATCTTTAACTCTAAAAGAACAGATTCCTTGAGAATCCGATGCAGGTTGACAATCTATAAATTGCGAATTCTTTGTGTAACAAGCACCTACGCCAGGTTGCCATTCACAGGATTTATCCTTATTAATAAGTTTTGATTGACAGTTCCTTGTTGAAATATTATATTGGCAACTAAATGTGTCTGATTTTGTTGGATCAGTTAGTTCGCAGTCTATAAGTGGTTTTGTTTTGTTCACTCTTATTCTGTGCGCAACGTTATCTGTATTTCTTAGTGTCAAACTACTTCCGGGCGTTACATTAATTTCAACAGGATCGAAAACGGAAGTTTTGATATCTATGGTTATATTCCTGAAATTGGGAACAACTACTGGGACGAGACCACGATATGCATACTCTCGCATCTTTTTCAGTTGATCCGAGGTTATCGTTCCTCCTGCTTTCTGTGT
>CAYHPR010000001.1:75148-121275 GCA_964358895.1 Microcaldota archaeon | reverse complement strand
CCTGCAGGTGGGTCAAACAGTACAAATTGGACAGTGTTTGCAAACATAAATGGGAGTTATGAGATTCGTTGTTTTGTTAATTCAACAACTGGTGGCAATAAAGTTTCTAATGCAACTAATGTTACTGTGACTGCGGCAGCCGCAGCTGTATTTAATTTCACAGTAACGCCTCAGACTGATACATTTTCAGTGGCAAACAACACATTCACAGATAAGATCTACACATTCAACAATACAGGTACTGCAACACTCAATATTGCATGTTCCACAAATGCTAGCTGGGTCTCAAACATAACTGCTTGTCCTTCCAGTTTCACTGCAGGCAGTGTGACTAATGTCACATTTCGTTTCAACGGAACAGGCCAAGCACTAGGGCGTCATATAGTTTTCTTGAACTTTACAGATTCTAACGTAGCAAGGAATGCAACTGCTAATGTGACTATAACTGCGGCAGCGGAAAACGGGACAATTACAACCAATCAATCCGAATATGAAGCGTGCGGTACTGTTTTTTACAGGATTGAAACATTCGACAGTAGCGGAAATCCCGTTGATACTTCTTTGGATGTTCAAATTAGAAACACGACTGGAAGTAATCTGACGCAGACTACGCCTTCAACCACTGCTGGAGTCTATACTGTATCCTATCTGCTGCCTCAAAATGCAGATTTTGGATCTTGGTTAATCAGAGTTTTGGCGTCGAATGTTTTAGGAGAAAAGACATTTCTTGTCGGTACAGGTAGTTCTTCAATAGCACAGCGGATAGAACTCTCGTTCACTCCTGATCAGATTGTTTATCCTGTGTCAACAACTATTACAATGAATTTCACTCCGTTCAACCAGATTGGGGAGAAGATGATAGGATTACTACCAAGTAATATGCTTGTGCAGATCGATAGTACAAACGTTACTAATTCAACAGTTGAGATAGGTGCAACCGGAGTTTATCAATTCAATTATACAACTGTTCTTGGTAATCATGTTGCGAAAGCAACAGTAGGTAATGTGTCAAACAGCAGATCATTCACAGTTCAATAAGCTCAATTCGATAGTTGATTTTGGGAGATTACAATGTTCGGACAAATGTCAATTGAATATTTTCTGGTTTTTGTATTTCTTATTGCCACGTTTATCTTTTTCTTGGGATTTTCCAATGAATTCAAAAGGATATCTGATATCTCTTCAGCATTAGAAACAAACCGTGCAGTTGCGTTTACTGTTGGGCACGCAGTTAACGTTATTTTTGCAGCAGCAAATGGTACAACTGCATTGATTTCAATACCTGTTGGTTACAACATTAGTTTTCAGCCGCGTGGAATTTTTGCAACTGATCAAAATAACAATAGTGGTTCATTTGCTACAATGACTTCAAATGTAACTGTAAATATATCTGCCACTAATGTCTCAGATCTTACAGTGGTAAATCAAAATGGAAGAGTGTTCATCAATGGCTAGGAAACTTTCTTACAAAGAAAGTTTCATCAAAGAAACTTTCAAACAACAAGATAAACGCCTAGGAGATAATAACAATCTCGATTCTTATGAAGTAGATAAAGCGGTGATAAGAACTTCTAGTTCTTATAAGGGGCAGGCGTTTCTGATTGAGCTTTTTGTTATTTCAACAACTATACTCCTAATCGTACTGTTCTTTTTTTCAACATTTAACAGTATTAATGAATTCAAAGCAAATTCTCAGAGAACTCATTTTATTGTAGAGGATGCGGCCAGTGTATTAATCCTTTCGCGAGGCTATCCTGCAGATTGGGATATTAACCTTACAAACACAGAAGCACTTGGACTTACATTGCGAAGAAACATTATCGATCAAACAAAGCTTAACGTTTTTAACCAGACAAACGTCACAGAGCTCCTTGGTTTAACTCAGTATAACGTATCTATCAATGTAACTTTAAATGGTTCTCAGATCTATCAGGCAGGTTTCGTCAACACCTCAAGTAATGTAATTCAGATCGAACGCGTGTGCATCTACAATAATTCTCCTTGCAAAATGAGACTGCAAGTGTCCGGTGGTACTCAATGATCCTAGTTAGACAAAAAATAAAACAAAAACAAAAAGGTTTCGTATTTTCTTTAGATGCAATATTTGCAATTATTACTGCATTTTTCCTGATTTTCCTGATTTTCAATAACATACTAAAAGAACCATCCGTTCCACCAGTCCAGATTCAAAGACAAGGAATGGATGTATTAACAGTTATAGACAATTTGAATAAATTTTATAGTCCTGAAACGACGTTTGCAGAAACCAGTGATTCGGTCTGTATGCGGTTGGAAGTATTCAACGGCACCAGCTCAACAGCGGATTCTATCTTTGTAAAGCATGGTTGCCCTTCGTCAGATACGGATGAACATATCATTTGGAGAACAAGTACGTTCGGCAATCGTTTCAAAACAGCAAAGCTTGCAGTTTGGGTGAAAAAATGAAAAGTAATGATCAGAAAAAACTAAAAGGGATGTATGGAATGAAAGGATTATTCTTATCTGTTCTTACTATCTTGATTTTCACACTTCTAATTCAGTTCGCAATTAATATACAAAACGCTAAACTTAGTATGAATTCTGCACTAAACAAAATATTTTTTGCAGAAAAGCTTGGATATTATCTAGACGATATTTCTGTCGATCTCAGGACAATTGTTTTCGTAGACATCCCTGCCAATTCCACCAGAATGACTTTTATTGAGAATCTTACGATAAATAAATCAGTATTCTTCAGTAATTACACACAATTCCTTACTAACTATTCTAATCTCACCAATACAAACGTCTCTTTTTCCGCAACTGATCCTTTTCAGATTATATTCTCAAACGGACTAGCCTATCAGACAGACTACAGCAACAGGCTCATTAAACTTTTCAATTCAACTGACAGTTCTAATGCATCTATAACTGAATATAGAATAGATATCACTTCAACTGTCACAAGAGGTGCTGTATTTAATCCAACCTTTGTGGCCAGCGGAACATTTATGGTTGTGAATTATACGGACCCCATACCAGGAAAATCATTTTTTACTTCTGGATTTGTTGATCCAACTGTTGGTAACGTGATGGAAATCAGGTTGCCCTCTCCAGCATCTAATGCAAAAGTAACTGTTGGTCTGATTGACGGTAGAAATAATTCTTTCATGTTTAATCAGACTGGAGTAGATGCATTTCAATTTGTCACTATATCTCTGAACAGAACAACAGCGAATACAGTTTCTGCATTTTATAATTCATCACTCAATATCTCTTTGCCGAATGCAAACTTCAGTGGGATTGTGCCAGCGAATTGAATTAGAGCCTCTGTTGAATCTGGACAAAGTTTATAAATATTCATATCGTAAATAGAATTAGTAAATTGCTCTTCCTTTCAGACAGAGCATAAACAGAAAAGCTGCTAACAGCTTTTACAGTATAATATTTGAAATATTTGTGAGGGGTTATATATGGCTGCAAAAGAACACATGAATTTGATTTTTATCGGTCACGTCGACCATGGAAAATCGACGACAGTAGGACGTGTCTTATACGACACAGGTGCATTGTCTGAACAGGAACTTAAGAAACTAAAAGAAGAAGCTGAAAGACTCGGAAAAGCAACTTTCGAATTCGCGTTCGCTATGGACAGACTTAAGGAAGAACGAGAGAGAGGAGTTACTATCGATATAGCTCACAGAGAATTTCAGACTCCAAAGTATTATTTCACAATCATTGACGCACCAGGTCACAGAGACTTCGTCAAGAACATGATTACTGGAGCATCACAAGCTGATGCAGCCGTACTCGTCTGTTCAGCTAAAGATGGAATTCAACCGCAGACCCGTGAACATGCTTTTCTTGCCAAAGTGCTTGGAATCAATCAAGTAATTGTTGGTATCAACAAGATGGATGCAGTCGCATACGATCGCGTCAAGTTCGAAGATCTTAAGGCACAGATGACTACTTTTCTCAAGAATATTGGTTTCAAGCCGGAAGCAATTCAGTTCATTCCTTTTTCAGCTTACGAAGGGCAAAACATAAAGAAAAATGAAAAGATGCCATGGTATACTGGAGATACACTTCTTGCTGCATTTGACAAGCTCACTGTACCAACCAAACTAACAGACAAGGCTCTTAGACTGCCGGTTCAGGAAGTTTTCAGCATCACTGGATTCGGAACAGTTCCAGTTGGTCGTGTTGAAACAGGTGTAATGAAACCTGGTGACAAAGTAATTTTCATGCCGTCCAATGTGACAGCTGAAGTCAAGTCAATTGAAATGCATCACCAGCAACTGACACAAGCAGTTCCAGGTGATAACGTAGGTTTCAATGTTAAGGGTGTTGATAAGACACAGATCAGCCGTGGTGACGTCGTTGGCCCAGTTAGCAACCCGCCGACAGTAGTTGACACTTTCACAGCGCAGATCGTAGTTCTTGCACATCCTACTGCAATTGCAATTAATTACACGCCAGTTCTTCATGCGCACACAGCCCAGTTCGCTGGTACGTTCGTTGAGCTTATTGAACAAAAGGATCCTAAGACGGGTCAGACGTTGAAAAAGAATCCTGACTTCCTAAAAGCAGGAGACGTCGCGATCGTTAAGATCAAGCCGTTGAAGAATGTTTCTCTTGAGAAATATTCTGACTTTCCACCGCTCGGTCGATTTGCCATCCGTGATATGGGTGCGACAGTCGCAGCCGGAGTCATTCTGGAAATTCAGAAAAAGACTCTTTAATTTATTTTGGGTTGACGTCCGATGGGAAAAGTTCGAATTAAGTTGGTTGGGCGGGACCCGAAAGAGCTCGAAGAAGTTAGCAAGCAGATTGTTGACGTAGCTAAATCTACTGGTGTCGAAGTTAGTGGACCTATTCCTTTACCTACTAAGAAACTTGTAGTCGCAACTAGGCGTACTCCGTGTGGAGATGGCAGCGATACTTACGAAAGATGGTATATGCGTATCTACAAGCGAATTATCGAAGTTGCGGGTGACGAACGCACACTAAGACAAATAATGCGTGTACGAGTACCTGACACAGTGAGAATAGAAATTAAGATCAGTTAATCTTCAGAATTAATCTGTTAATAAATTCCGCTACGCTTCCAGTTCCTACAAGCTATTTTTTATTCTTCTCTTTCTAACTAATATCTAATAAGTTATGCAATTATGCCGGGTTCGCATAATCTGGTAGTGCGCTGGTCTTGAATGAACTTTTGGAAAAGTTCAACAAAACTTTCTTTCCAAAATTATCTCGAAAACCAGTTCCCGTAAGGGTATATGGGTTCAAAGAACCCTTTTCCAAAGCGTTCACGGAAAGGGGATTGAAAATCCCATACCCGGCGTTTTATTGCAACTATCAATAGTTAAACTGTGAAAAGATGTTTTCAGAATTTAAAAAACAGGTTAAACTGAATGGATCAACATTTATCGCTTTACTAGTCTTAGAAATTTTTTTAATCAATTTTTTCGTTATTCCTTTTATAACTGAAAATAATCTTTTAGTTGCAGATATGGTTGGCCATTATTACTTAGCCGATTATTACAAAACAACGCTTTGGCCAAGATGGACTGGATGGAATCCATACCTCTTAGGGGGATTTCCTCAGGGTCAATTCTATCCCTCTCTTTTTCATTGGTTAGCCGGAGGGATTGGAATTTTTATTGGCACTGAGCTGGCGTTCAAACTTCTTTTAGTTTTATCGATAGTTTTGCTCCCTGTTTCGTTTGCATTTTTTCTTTCAGCTGTTGGTTTAAACGATTTAGCCAGATCTCTGTCTCTGATTCTGTTTTTCGTCCCGTTGTTATATGTGAATGAAGCATACGCTTTTTCAGGTATCGAGCTCCCTGCATTGTTTAATCTCGGTACGGTTTCTCACTTTTTTTCTACTTTTATACTATTTTTCTATTTAGGTACTTTAATAAATTCGGTTAGAAACTTATCAAAAACCAAAAAAATGGGCTATGCAGCTACCAGTATACTGCTTGCGATTTTGATTTTAACACACGTATTTGCCACAGTTACTGCATTATTTTCAACAGTTGTAGTAATCATTTTTTATGTTATATTTCATAAAGAAAACTTCGTTAAGTTAGCTAAGTTTACGGGACTTGTTTTTATCTTGTCTTTTGCATTAGCTAGCTTTTGGTTAATCCCTCTTTTAGGAAAGATAAACTTTGCAACTCCCTTTGCCTGGTCTGGAGGGTTGCTCCCTGTCCCATTCTTATTTTTATTTTTTCTCCTGGCTGGTTTAGTTGCATATAAGAAAATGGATGAAAAAATAGGATTTCTTATTGCATTCGCCATCCCGTTTTTTATTATATTTTTGATTCAAGATTTTATTAAAATATTGCATCTACAGCTTTGGAGATTTTCTGCCTATCCTAATATTTTTATTGCTGGAGCAATAGGCGCTTCTATCCCTTTTCTGATTCATGAATTCGAAGTTAAAATAAAAAATAAATTTATAAGCAATAACAGATATTTATTTGTATTTCTATTCTCAATTTTAATATTGCTCTTTCTTTTTCCTTACATCCAAAAAAGTGACGTGCAGGGAAAAGAACAAGTTTCCTTCTCTCTTCCAAATAATCTATACGGCCGAATAATCTCTGTGGATATTGATCCTAGTTATCTAAACCCGCTCAGGCACGTGGTCCCACAGCTAGTTGCAATGGGAGGAAACGAAGATGTTTCAGGGCTATTTATTGAATCAACTAAGAATCAAGTGTATCTAAATTTAATTAAAAATGAGATCGGTGGCATTTATACTAACGCTTGGGGCATTTTTGAGAAGCCGATATATCCAGAAGATAGATTTGAGCTTCTTCCTTATCAGTTCAAATATTTTGGAATAAACTATATTTTTACCAACATTGATCCAATTTACTTTTCAAGAATGTTCAGGGACATAACTTACAGGTATTACGATCTTAACTATACACTTGGTGTGCATACACTCATACACGTAGACGATACGAACAGTTTCGAAATACTTGGTTACATGCCTCTGAAAGTTGAGGGTGACTGGAATGATCTGCAATGGCAATGGTTCAACGATAAAGAAAAAATAAAAACGCTAATCACTCCGGATTCTTTACCAATTTCACAAATATCTAATAGACTTTTATCTGATTCGTATCTGTCTATTCTCGAAGATTCTCCTGAATATAAAAAACTATATCTTAGCTCAAACGAAAATTTACCAATCTATATTAAGACACCTTACTTTCCTAATTGGCATGCGTATGTCAATGGAAAAGAAGTACAGATTTACAGGGTACCTGTAAACATGATGTTAGTATACGGCACTGGCTCGATAGAGCTTATCTATCAATTTGAGCCAATCGATCTCTTTGGGATATTTGTTTCAAGCATATCCCTGGCATTTTTGTTGGTAAAATACTTGGTTGACCAGTAAGAAGACCAAGCAATAAAAGCCAATCAAGCAATTAACGCGACCAAGCAATAAACGCCAATCAAGCAATGCGACCAAGCAATAAACGCCAACTAAGCAATATATTTAAATAAGCCCCTTATATCTATGAAGATTAAATGGTAAATCGATCAGAAATAATAGTATTATCTATAGTACTAATCTCAACAGCCCTTTTTTCTACTCTAGTTTTCTTATCAGATTTTTCAAAATGTGTTGCATATGGGCGAGGGTACATAACCTATTTTTCATATGCAGGGGCATGTCAGCTCGGAGCATTCCTTCTGGACACGCAGCCACCTGTAGTCAGTTTATCTTTCAACAGTCCATTGAACATAACTGTTGATGATGAATTCCAATTTTTTGAGCAAATAGACTTCAACCCATACAACGGACAAATACTCAGCTTGAACACGTCACAAACTGGCCGAGAATTATGGATTCCGGTTGACTCAGTTATGCGAAGTGCATTCCTAAATTTCACAAATAATGAATTAGTTACTTATCTGTCTTTTGATGAAGGCAGCGGGAATATATCTCGAGACTTTGTCGGTAATCGCAATGCAACTTTGTCCTCAAATTCGTGGATAACTGGGAGGATTGGAAATGCATCTAATGCGGGTGTAACGTTGACTAACGATCTGTCTATAACCACTGGCAGTACCAACTCTTCATCTACAGTTGTTTTCTGGAGACACGGCACAATATTCTCTTTATACTCTCCTCCTGGATCTGTCTTACAACCTGGGCATTTAGCTGTCCACGTAGGATCTGGTGGTTCATTCTTAACTTCTTATGACGATCACTCTACATTCCCGGGGCGCGGACCAACTTTTGATATCGAATTCAGAGAATCTGGTGGAGGGGGCACAGTAGTGGGAAGAGCTAGAACAAATTTCTCTGCTGATGTCGATGCATATAACGCTGCAGGTTGGAAACAAATAGCTGTTACATTTACAGGCATAGGCGGCGGACTTACGAACATTTCTTTTTATCTTAACGGAACATTTGTTGGTTCAAACATTACTAACGTAGTTGGAACATTTGATAATATCAATCGAATCGCAGTAGGTGACCTTAGCGGAGGCGTAGACGAATTTTTATTTTTCAACCGATCACTCACTGCTAACGAAATCTCTACACTCTATACGTCTCCAAATAGAATAGTTGGCGTAGAGAACGCATCTTTTGCTGTTAGTCCAGCAAACATTACGTCTGCAATGTCAAGTTTCCTTTCAACTTGTCAGCCGAACAATCTTAGTTTTTGTATTGCAAATGTCAGTATGCTTGGTAGCGGAACAGTTTACGGACTTAACATGTCTTATGATTACAGATCAGGTTTATTGACAGCAATTGAAAACATAAGCGATACGGTAACAGCATTTGTCAATAATGTTACGAGTGCGGATGTAGGATGAGTAAGATGGCAAAAAAAGATGAAATTGATTTGTTATCATTGGTCAAGGCATTTCCTCAGACTAGGAAAGTCTATAAAGAAATAGGGGAAGCAACTTCATCGCTTAGAATTACTGGATTAAGACAAAATAAAGGAAAAATAGTTTACAAACGGGCGGCGGTAACAAAAACTGCTGAATTGCCAACAATTAGGACAGCGAGAATGGTAATTGAAGATCTGACGAGCAAGAAAGGAAACTGGAAAGGCAAGAGAAAATGATTTGCTTTTTGAAAAGCAAATATTTTCTCATACGGTGAGAAAATGAAAGAAAAACAAATTAAGACAAATGTGTTAGGAGCTGGAAAAGCATTAGCTTTTGCTACTTCCTTGTTTGTCCTGGTTGCTTTCTTTGTTTCAGTTAGTTTTGCAACCGATATAAGCAGTTGTCAAACGATAGGTACAACGGACAATTACACTTTAACTCAGAATATCTCTTCTGCTTCAACCTGTTTCACATTTTCTGCTAATAGTATTGTACTTGACTGTCAAGGATTTGCAGTTAGATACGCCCAATCTTCTAGCGGGCACGGAGTATTCACAACAAACGGAGCTCATACAATCAAAAATTGTAACTTTATACGAGACTCTAGTATCAGTGGTTCAGCTGCAGTTTATTTACAAGGTTCAGGTTCCAATCAGATATTTAACAACAACATGACGGGTGCAGCAGGGGTTGTGTTAACGAGCGACAGCAACGATAACGCGTTATATAATAATATAATAACTAATCTAGGAACTAGTGGTTCTGCAATTGATATAAGCGAAGGAGACCGTACCATTCTTTCAAATAATACGCTTTTTGCTGAAAATTCATATCTAAGTACGGCTGCATTAAGTACTAACAACAATATGACAAATACAACCTTTTCTTCCGCAAATAATTCAGTCAGGTATCCTCAGACAATTGATATTCCTGCTAGCTCAAGTATATCTTCAACAAACCTTAACATCTCACAGTTCAACAGAATCCGTTTGACAAGTTCTGCACCTAGCACGCTTAACACTTCCGCAGAATTGACAATGAGAAATTTGAATCTTACAAACATTACGCTGTTTGTTGATTTCGAGGATGACGGTACATTTGTTGCGTGCAGCAGTCCACAATGCAATATTGTAAGTTATTCTGGCGGAATTTTAATTTTCAATGTTTCAAGATTTACAACGTATAGCACTGGAAGTACTGTGGTTAGTTCATGTGTGTCTCTAAGCATTGCCGATACAGTTTATCAATTAACACAAAACATTTCTGCATCCGGAGACTGTCTAACATTCGAAGCGAACAACATGACACTTGACTGTAACGGTTATGTTATAACCGGCGCTAATACTGGAACGGGCATTTCTATCTCTGGTAGAACTGGGAGTACTGTAAGAAACTGCACAATCTCTAATTTCACTACGGGTGTGTCCTTAAGTGGTGGTTCTTCAAACGTAGTTGATAATAATCGAATATTCACAGGATCGGATACTAGCAGTAAAGCAATTTCGATAAGTGGTTCTTCGTCAAACAACATAACTAGAAATATAATCGTAGGGGGAGGCGTATCTGGAGAGCTTTCCGGCATTTACCTGGTATCGAGTCCAAACACATCAATACGAAGAAATCAAATCAATAATTCTAGGTATGGAATATACTTTACAGGCGGAGGAACGTACAGTGCAAATGTCCGAGATAATACGATTTATAGTAATAACGTAGGAATAAGGTCAACTACTGCTTCAATAACTATTGATAATAACACAGTTTATTCTAATACTGCTATCGGAGTTCAAGTCGGTGCATCCAGTCTTAATATTACAAATAATACATTAACGCTAAACCTTCGAGGAATTTACGTTGAAAGCTCTTTGAGTAATAATTCTATTTATCATAACAGTATATTCAATAATTCCGGTAATCAGGCATACGGAGTATCAGGTGGAGCATCAGCTATAGAACTTTCTTACAATAACGAAGGAAATTGGTGGGGCAGAAGCAGTTATCCATTCTTCGTTGCAGGTACAGACAGTAATAGTGCTGATGTTGTCGACAGCCATCCATTCTCAAATCAGGATTTGTGGAGAAATATTTCTGGAAGATTAAGCGTTAAGATTCCAAAAACTGTAAACCTAGCCAATGACAGTAGCAGTGCAACAGTTACGTTGACTGGGTCTCAAAGAAATGGCACATCTCCTTCAAATGTTTCAATAATTGTTGGAAATCAACTTACTCAGCAATTAAGTGGCAATCTAACCTCAGCAACCATCGATATGAGGACACAACTTCGTAATTACTTGGCAACATGTAAAAACGATAGCAGTGGTGATTGCACAGCAATAATTGCTTTCAGTTCTGCAACTCCGGGTACGATTAATGCATCAAACTTGCGAATTGATTTTGAACGAACACAAGCGAACGCGTCGCTCCAGCCAAATATTACGAGTACATTTTATGACGGAAATAATGCATCTACACTCACATTCTCCAATATCAGCAGAGTTCAATATGCGTATGTCGGCATACCAAAGTCTGCAGTAATTCATAACTTTACATTATTCATCTCTCCAACTCCATCAACTGAAAGATATGATGTTGATGTGTTTGCTGATGGAGTGAATGAAGTTAATGCATCAGACGGAACAGGCAGCATTTCAATCGATTTCACATCTTTCCAGAGAAGCTGTTTGACAAATGTAACGTTTGACGGATTTTCCAACCTTACGTTTGTTTCACCAAGAAACTACACTATGCACGGCATTCCTCAAACTGCAGACATAAGAAACGCATCAATAGTAATGCGAGGAGAGGATTCGGGCGGATTTCCAACAGATCCGATACTTGATGTTTATGTGAGCAGCTTGTTAATCGGTAACGTTACACATTCTGGAGCGTTAAGTGGAGATTCAACAAAGAATGTACGAGACGTATTCCGAGCAGCTATAGGAAACTGTTCGACTGACTTCTGTCAGATCAGATTGGCATTGCGAAATACAACTAATGGGACATTTTCGTTAGTTAATTCAAGTGTACAATTTGAAATAGTAACGAAGAATCAGAAATATACGAATGACAGCGGAGTGATCTGCGCTTTACCTATCAAACTGAAATCTGCACTTATCTCAACAAACACAGATGGCATAAAAGGCAATGTTTCAACAGGCATATTTACGTTGTCCATCAATCAGACAAATCCACTTCAAAGATTCGGTGGACAATTCACGCGCATACGCAGAGGAAGCCAGCAATTGTTCGATTATGTAAACATATCCTCCGTTGTAACTGGAAGCCCGACAAGAAGAACAATTGGAGGAATTATCCGTTCATTAATCTCAAGCGACATAATTGACGTGTTCGTCCAGGATAAAGGACGCAACCTTCAACGTTCGTCCATTACTTACGATACTTCTTCAATTATCCGAGCTGCTGCACAGACGAGATTCTTGAGTTCTCTTGGAGGCAATTTATCAATTAATCCGACGGCAACAACTGCCGGGGCAAGAATTGTCCTTCCTCCAAATTCCTTAACAAACGATAGTGATGTTAATGTACAAGCGACTCCGGGAAGCGCAGCAACAATTACGTTGACAACCGGTTCTGGTTCATTACTTACGCGATATGTTATTGAAGCAGATTTCACTAATTTCACAACAGGAAACGCAGGAACTCTTGAAGTTAATTATACTACTCTCTTAAGTGGAGGTTCAATCGCAACTGCAGATGAAGCAAATTTGGACATCGCATTATTTGAGAATAGCACTTGGACTCCGCTTAGTGCGACATGTAACACAACAACTAAGCTTTGTAATGTGACGCTTCCTCACCTAAGTATATTCGGATTCGTAACACGAGGAATCGTGAGCACTGGAGGTACCGGTGGCGGTGCAGGTGCTGGAGGAACAGGGGGACAAGTAGCTAAACCACTTATTCAGTTGAGTGGTCCTCAGCTTGTATGTGCGAAAGACAGCGGATCAGTTGTAACTGTTCCAAATGCATTCGTAGATGTCACATTCCTTGATTCGCCTTATGTTGGAAAAGCAATGGCATCAGGTATTGCCGATTCTAACGGTCAGTTCAGTTTCCTTGCAGATCTTTCAGGTAACTACCGAGTTACTGCATCCAGAAGTGACTATGATTCTAACAGCATATCACTTACTGCTTCGGACGAATGTGTTCCTCCATCCCAACAGGTGAAGACGACAGTCGTTTGTGATAGGGCTGGTTGCAATGTTCAGTTAAGTGTTCAGACATCTAGGATGAAGAATGTTCAAGTAAGTCTTTCAGATTTAGTTACTCAAATAACTGGATCTCCAGTGATAAGAGATAAGTATGGCCAGGCAATAACTTTTTTCGAATACTCTGATTCCACGATAAAGATTCCGTTTATCGCAGATAGATTTGAAATCTACATCGATTCTAAGTCAGCGATGTCTCAGGCTATAGATCCAATTGCAAAGAAAATTACATACTTACTTACAAACCCTGGTAGTACTGTAAGCATTGGAAGTTTAATCCTACCAATCCCTCCAATTGGCGGAGATGTCATAAAACGTATTATTTACACACCTCAAGACGGTCAACCAATCCAGATCTCGCAATACTATCTGTCCGATGGACATTTAGTAATCGATCAAACGATCGAGTTACGTACTGCTTTGAGTTCGAACGAATTGGTTGTTGAGTATGGACCAGCACCACTTACCTGCGCAACTAATGCAGATTGTCCAAGCGACAGCACCTGTTCAGCAGGAACGTGTACTGTCGTTAGTTGTCCATGTGGTTATGTTCAGGATAGACAATGTGTTTCATACTCGTGCTGTGCAGACACAGACTGTCAATCAGGTCAGTCATGTGTTAACAACCAATGTGTTGTTAAAGCAGTGCCTGGTTTATCACCTGAAGAAAAAGCAGCTATTTCCTCTGCAATTGTCTCAGTTGATCAGGATCTAAATGCAGCTAAAGCAGAAGGGAAAGACGTCAGATCTGCAGAAACAGTATTGACAGAGGCTAGAAAGGCATACGAAGCTGGCGAGTTTGAGAAAGCAAGAGATCTGATAGCACAAGCTGGCGAAATACTTAGAATAACCCGAGAGCCACTAGTAGCAGGTGTTCCGATACGTCTCGCAATAATCACGCTAGCACTTATTTTCTTAGCAATAGCAGTCATCCTTATCCTCAGACGTCTATCCGAACCAAGAAGAAAAAGAAATAACAATCAATAAGAAATCGCATAGTTAATACAGAACAGGGCGAGTAAACTAACAACAATTCTAAAAGACAATTATATAAAAAAAATTAGATAAAACCTAGCGTATTCAGTTTTTATTTTTTCTACTTCTTTTCCATATATCCGCAACGGCCACAGCTGAATCTATCTTTGTGTTCAGCTAGTTTCACTGGTGCGCCGTCCCTCGGACAAAATCTTGCCTTTTTAAAAGGCTTGAATTTTTTTTGTTTTTTTGCTTCTGCCATAACAACAACCTACGGTTTTTGTATTTCCTAGTCATTATTTACTAAACCTTTACTAAACATTAACTAAATATTAACTAAACATTATTTACTACAGTTATTATAATATCCTGATAACTTATCAATTTATGCTGCGGGTTTTGAATCTGCAGCTGCTTCTTTACCACTTTCTTTGTGTACCTTTTTCATTGATTCCGGATTTTTGTAAACACAAGCAACAACTTTTGTCTGTTTTGAACCAAATTGTTGAAGCATTTTGTTGATGACAACAAGTTCAGGATTTGCAACCAACGTCTTAGCAACTAACGCCTTTATCTCTTCTTTATTCGGTGTTCCTTCTTCAAAATTTATGATGCATTCAACAATCTCCCGTTTAAGGTGTGGATTTTCAGTTTTTTTGCCTACTTTTATTTCCATTATTTCCCTCGTATTATTTGTAAGTACATTATATTCATAAGTACATTAATTATATTTCTATCTTACTTTCTGAATCATCCTTTTTCCCATTGTTTCCATATATTCAATTTCCTTACCTGCTTCAACTTGTCCTTTCAGTTCTGCCGGTATTGGGAGTTCAAACATCTCATATGAATTCGGATCCATAAGCTGAACATTGTCCCCACTTACAGATATCGCTTGTCCGATCTTTCTTTCAACTACCGGTACATCGATGTCTCCGTCTGATGGTTTTAGTAGAGTGTGTTTAGACCCATCAAAAATTCCAATTCCTGTAATCCTCATTTTTGCAGATCCATGCTTGCCAGGTGATGAAGTTTGTATTTCAACAACTTTGCATGCTACATCGTCAATAACTACGAATTTACCTATCTTTAGATCTTTAGCCGATCCAGCAATAGTTCCCATAAAATCAAATCCTTCAAATTCTTAAAATCTTTAACTAATATCCAATCTCTTTTCAATCTTCAATTAGATGTACTAAGTATATTAACGTCATAAGCTATATAAACATTCTTTCCAGCTTCTTTTATCTAATTGATACGTATCTGCAGTTATGAGTGTGATTTTATGATAGACGGCCATTGCCACCTAGAACAGCAGCAGGATCCTGCATTTTTTGATCCAGAAAGGGTTATAGCGGAAAGCAAGAAGCAGCTAAATGCAGTAATCACTATCTGCACTAGACCTGAGGACTTAGAACGAACAGAGGTACTTCTCAGTAAGCATCCTGAGTTTGTGCATGCCTCTTTCGGCTTCCATCCATACGAAGTAATTAGTCATTCAGAAAAAGAGATAGAACAGTACATAGAAAAAATAAAGGCAGCAAAGCAACAGGCCAGCGCAATAGGGGAGATTGGTTTAGACTTTTTCTTAATCAAGGACCCAGAACAGCAGAAAAGATGTAAAGACATCTTTGTTCAGTTCATAGAATTTTCAAAAGAATTGAAGCTTCCGATAGTTATCCATTGCAGAGATGCACACCATGAAACGATCGACATTTTATCTAACCAGGATGCACGTCAGGTAGTATTTCATTATTTCGGAGCAAAAGATTTCACAAAGCAGATAATGGAAGAAGGATGGCACGTATCTCTCCCGGTAACTGTTGCCATGAGAAAAAGCTTCAAAGATGTCCTACGAGAAATTCAGGAAGATAGGTTGATGGTAGAAACAGATTCGCCAGTCAAAATATCAGGAGAAAAACTAATCCTCCCAACAGATGTTAGATACGTTATAGAGCGAATAGCCGATGAGAAAAAAACTTCTTTTCAAGAAGTTGAAAAGCTAACTGATCAAAACACAGCAGACTTCTTTTCTCTTAAACTATCAGCTAAAGACTAAACTTTAACTTTTATTCCCTGCCTTTTCAGTTCAGAAACTGCTTCTTCTATCCTTTCAGGTTTAATAACCATGTCAGTCTTGCCGGCATATTGTCTAATTTGATAGACGCTTTCAATATTTATTCCAAGTCTAGTTATTCTTTTGACAACTTTTGAAAGTTCACCTGGCTTATCGGGAATTGTTACAGTTAAGACATCTCCAAGTCTTATCTCATAGTCGTTTCCTTTTCCTTTTATGTACTTGGTGAGCGCATGAACCGCACTTTTTTCATCACTAGTTATCAGTCTGATTATTCCATTGTTTGCGAATCCTTGGGCAGATATAGACGTGATATTGATTCCGTTATTTCCAAGAACATCTGCAACTTCCGCAAGCACTCCGACTTTGTTTGGCACGATTAAGGTCACTTCTTTCATTCAATCCCTCCATAAAACAAGAAACATAACAAACTCATTGAGTACGGATCTGGTTTAAAAATGTAACGTTAGTTTTGCGAAACTAATAAATAACTTGTTTACTTACTTATAACTGAATTATATGTTAAAGCAGGCAGATCAAGTAGAACGACCTCTAGACCTTGTCATAAAACAGCGAGGAAGACCAATTTCAAAATTCGCTGAGTGGGACGTAGCAGTTTCGAAATTTAGCAAGGTTAAAAAGAAACAACGTATATATAGTCCATACACTCATGAAACTCTTAAACGTAAATTAGCTAGTTATGTCTCACAATTTGGATACCTTCCATCTACTGATGCGTTCCGGTTTAAATTTAAACAATCACATTTAGTAAACAGTATGGGAAAACTGGGTGGAGTTGATTATTGGCGGTCTCAGTTTCGACAATCGATTATTTATCGAAGAGGCAATTATTCGTTAAGTAAATGGGAGAATCTTGTTTCAGTTATAAACCCAATCTTTGTAGAATTGGGCCATTTTCCAACAACTACGGATTTTAAAGAACGGAAGCAGTATGCAGTGATACGTGCTATTTCAAAATATCATGGAGGAATGTATGTAACAAAGGTGAAATTTCTAGAAAAAATTGATAGAAACTTAAGACCAAACGACATTCTAGCAATTAAAGCAAAAGCAGGAGATAAAAATGCGAAACGAGATATTATCACTAACAATACTGGTTTAGTCTACAAAATTGTGAAACCATACCTAAATAAGGGCATTGATTTTGAGGATCTAGTACAGGTTGGCAGATTAGGGGTGTTGCACGCTGTGAAAAAGTATGATCCAAAAATTAGTTCGTTCAATACTTATGCATTCAATTGGATTAAGCAGTTTATGGAACGTGCGATTGATGAGTCAGGAAGAACAATTAGGCTGCCTGGATATATCCTTTCTCATATGTCCAAGCTGTCCAAAGCAAAACGAGATCTTACTAACCGTTTAGGGAGGAAACCTACGATAGATGAACTTTCAGCATTTACTAAATTTTCTTCAAAAAATATTACGCACGTATTAAACTCAAATCAAAAAATAGCATCAATAGATAAGAAAATAGATTTGGACGAAGAAAATTCATTTTCAGAAATTCTTGTTGGAAATAAAAATATCGATATGCGCCCTATCGAAAGCTCCTTAATTAGAAGGGAGCTTCTTTCACAAATCTCAAAATTATCAAAAAGACAAGGAGAGGTCCTCATTTTGCGTTATGACCTTGATTCGTCTAATGGAAAAGTAAGAACCTTAGAAGAGGTTGGATCACATCTCGGGCTTACTAGAGAACGAGTTAGACAGATTGAAAAAATAGCAATTGGAAATTTAAGGCAGCAAATGAAATCTAGCGAGTGGGTTAATTAGTCCCTTTATTCTAAAACAGATTTTACGTGATCAAAGCTCAGTGCAGACCAAGACTCTAGTTTATTTTTTAATAAGTCTATTTCTTTGAGTTCTGCAAGCTTTCCTTCCAACATTTCAGTTTCTTTCACTTTGATGTCAGGTGTCGAGCCACTGAGTAAAAACACGAGTCCGAAGTGAACTTTTCCAACCATGTTTGAATCGTCATTCAAAAATCCTATCAGTTTTGTATCAAATTTATCTTCATAGATTATTTCTTCTTCAAATTCTCTTTTCAGTGCTTCTAGGATCACATCTCCTTTTTTATCTGTTGTATTAACATGTCCGCCTATTCCTATAGAAATTTTATCATGTAACCTTTTTTCTCCTCCTTTAGTTGTCCGTTTGTAATAGAAAAGATTTTTTCCATGATGGAAGATACAATAAGGAATTATCTGTTGGTATGATGGATCTTCTTCCATTCGATCTCTTGGCAGAAATTCAAGATTATTATTGATTATCTGTCTGTAATCAAATTCAGCTATAGGTCTAAATCCTTCGAAATAATTCTTTTTGTCTTTGCCAAATAGAGTGTCTCGTTTGACAACAAGAATCTTTTCAGTTTTCATGTTCACACATTTTTTAATCTGTAAGCGCTGGGAGCGAGATTCGAACTCGCGTGGGCCTTTTGGACCCAATAGCTATCTACCAAAGATAGCAGGCATACAGCATTTCCTACTAACTTATTAGCAAGAAATTGTTACCGCCCTAGCCACTAGGCGACCCCAGCATTAAATAATTACGAGACAGCGGTTTATATTCCTAATTAATCTCAATCCATTTTTGAACAAAATGGTGGCCGACTTCTGCAGTTGGTATCCGAACTGGACAGCTGATTCGATCCTATTCTCCACTCCGTTACCCCACAGACAAAATGCGATACGTTTAGGGTTGCTTCTTCCGACCTGGCCCGGTTTACGCAGCACACCTTCCTGCAGGACAGAGCTTCTACGATTCAGATCGAGGCTCTCCAACTCAGTTCCCGTGTGCAGCCTTGAGATCCAACTAAAGAGGGTTTGTTGAATAGGGCACCCCTAGCTCCCCGACCCGCCAACCACCAAATAGAATTAGGATTGTTAATTTATATTTGTAACTCTAGGCTGACAAAGTAAAGCTTTAAATTCCGCTATTAGTTCATTCCTTTGTGGGTGGTTCGATGGAGAAAAAAGCTATCGGGAGAATAACACATTACTTTCCAAAAGTCGGAGTTGCAGTTGTAGAATTGAGTGCAGACCTAAAGAAAGGTGAGCTTGTAACAATCGGCGGAAAATCAGAGACATTTGATCAGACAATTACTTCTATGCAGATCGATAAGAAAGAAGTTCCTGTAGGGAAGAAAGGTCAAGCGATCGGTCTTAAAGTCGAAAAGCCAGTAAAAGAAGGAGACATTGTTTGGAGGTAAAATACTCTTCAAACATCTTAGTTAGTTTTTGTTAATATTTTTTCAGCGTTTCTTTCAGCTTTTCTAGGTCTCCTTCAATCAGTATAAGTGGTAATCCTTCTTTTTCAGCTATCTTTATTGCTAATGGATCCACGTCTTTTTTCTTTAATCCATGAATTGCAACTAATGAAGGTTTGATTGGTGCAAGTTTCACGGCTATCATCGGAGATCTGCCTGTTCCAACCTGCGTAAAGATGAATGCACGTTCACTTATATTACCATACAGCTTCTGAAAGTCGCTGTATTGGAAATCCATTATGATCTTCACGCTGTCAAGCAGCGTGTATCCATATAATTTCTTTTTTTCAAGTATATCCTGATTTATTAGAACAGTTCCATTTACAAGTTTTACAAAATCTATGCCAGTCATAGTTGTACTAAAATTGTGAACTTCGAACGCATCGCTTTCTTTCTCTTGTACACCAAGCTTCTGGATCACAGGAAATCCTCTTTCACGGTCAATTTTGATGATTGTTTCAATAAAACGTTTGACAACTTTTATTCCGGGGGATTCCCGTCTGTTTGATTCATAGTCACTAATTGTAGACGCAGTTATGTCCATTGATTCTGCCAGTTCACTTTGAGTAATGTTGAATACTTCTCGCCACTTTTTCATAGTGCCGCCCGGGTCAGTTGACATCAATATTTCGCCAGCTACCATCCTAGAAAGTTTTTCAGTCATAGCTCACACACAAGAGCTTTTTCATAGTGGACGTTTAAAAAGATATCGAAAATTGTCGTGTTAAACTACGACAGTTCGTTATTGTCATTTGTCAATAGGTAAATGGTAAGCTTAATATTCTCCAGATCTATATTAATTTAATGCAAAAAGTTGCGGAGAGAAATAAAACGGAAAAGTTTTTTACATCGCAATTCATTTCGGCAGTTCCAATTAATTCAGTAGAAAACGAAAATAGATTAAAAAAAATATTGCCAATTTTGAATTCAGAATGGAAACAAATTTTAGAAGCCTATTGCTTAGACTACGTTCCTCAGTCTTGTGCACAGATCCGCGAGATGTTCAAGCAGGCAGTTCATGGAGCTATTAAACTGCCAGATGTCGGTCTTTTTTCAGAGTATATGGAACTCAGTTTTTCACCTTATCTAGCCGTTAAACGAATTGAAACACCAAGATTTTGGAGTAGAAAAAGTGTTCGATGGTGCTCAACAAAGTTTGGGACGGAATTTGGTAAGCCAATAGCAGCATTTTCTATAAAATGGGCTGTCGAGAATAAGCTTTCCCTCAAGCAGGTTTTTGGAAATTCGCCATTAGCAAGGGCAAAGCTATTGCTACATCTTTATGAAAAAAGAACAAGCACGGAGTCAGAACTTTCTAGATTTCTTGATTTAGATGAATCTGGCGTTCGTTGTCATCTTAAATGGTTAGAACGAATTAATTTCATTAAATATTCCTCAGTGAACACTGAAAAATCCGGCTGGGCTAAGTACAGTTGGATTCAGCCAAACGATTCCAGCAGTATCTCTTTAGATATAACTCATCGAAATAATACTGTTCAAATCATTGAACTTTACTTTGGAAATCAAGAAGCTAAACTTGAATACCACGAAGTTGCAAAATTGTTGAAAATACATCCAAAAAATACCTCTGCAATTTTAAACAGACTTTTAGACTTGGGTATTCTGAAAGCAGATAGTTGGCGAAGCCGAAAAATACAGTCTGCAACGGAATTAGATTCTAAGGGTTTTGAGTTTGTAAGAAGTTTTTTGATTCCATTAATAGATTCGTTAAAAAATGGGCCAACATTATACAAGATGCGACAAATACTTCCTGATACGTTCAAATACGTTCCTAGTGCTGCTGGATTATATGCTAAACAGTCTAATCAATTTAAAATAAATAATTCATATCTTTTGAGTGCTAAACTTCGTAATTTTATTAGCAAATATTGGCATACATACAAAATGTGGCCAAGAGCTAAAGAAGTACTTAATGCAGTGGATCGTCCTGAACGATATACTCTTTTGAATAGATTGGTTGAAGCTGGCGAATTAAAAAAAAGAATAAGCGGAAAAGAATCAAGATATTCCTTAGTCAGAGCTTGAGTATAATCCATAGTTATTTAAATCCCAATTGCATAATATATTTAGAATTAATACAGTCTTTTAGATTGAAAGAAAAAACGTGCAGTCTAATTTTAAGACAGAAATTAAATCTAAAGAATTAAATTAAAAACGTATATTTAATACGTAAATAAATAAGGTGAAAATAAATGAAAAAAGAAACAAAAGAAGTATCAGTAGTAGTGCCAGACACATCTGTAATCATAGATGGGCGTATTACTGAAATGCTGAAATCAAAAGAATTGATTAAGGCAAAAGACGGCAAAGTGAAAGTTATCGTTCACAAAGCCACCGTAGGTGAGCTTGAGCATCAAGCAAATCAAGGTAAAGAAACAGGATTCAGTGGGCTCGCTGAAGTCAATATTCTGCGTCAGATGTCTGAAGCAGGCGAGATTGAACTTGAGTTTGCAGGAGACAGATCAACTGAGCTGATGATAAAAGGAGCTAAGCTTGGAGAGATAGATGCAGTAATCAGAGAACTTGCAAAAAAGAATAACGCATTATTCATTTCTGCAGATCGCGTTCAAAGTGAAGTTGCAAAGGCAGAAGGAATCGAAGTTATTTTTCTCGAGTCAAAGAAAACAACTAGAGAACTAAGTTTCAAGAAGTATCTAACTCCTGAGACTGTGTCATTGCATTTCAAGGATAACACAAAACCACTAGCAAAGCTTGGAAAACCAGGTCAGATAAAATTGGTAGCTGTTTCAGATCAAAAATCAACTCGCGTTGAGTTAGAGGAAATGGTCAAAGAAATTGTTGAGACTGCAAAACAGGACGATCGATCATATTTCGAAACTGATATGCGAGGCGCAGCAGTTATTCAGCTGCGTGAATATAGAATTGCCATAGCAAAGCCTCCATTTTCTGATGGATTAGAAATAACTGTTGTGCGTCCGATAATGAAGGGAACACTTCAGAGCTATAATATGTCTGAAAAACTTAGATCTAGACTAAAGATAGGCGCCGAAGGAGTTATTATCTGCGGTTCTCCTGGTTCAGGTAAGTCTACATTTGCAGCAGCACTTGCTGAGGCATACATGAATCAAGGAAAGATCGTTAAGACACTTGAGTCACCGCGTGACTTGCAAGTTCCTGACGAAATAACTCAGTATGCACCACTTGATGGTTCATTTGAAAAGACAGCAGACATTCTGTTATTGGTTAGGCCAGATTATTCCTTTTATGATGAAATGAGAAAGACATCAGATTTCAAAGTATTTGCAGATCTGAGACTTTCAGGAATAGGAATGATTGGAGTTGTTCATTCAACACGACCGATCGAAGCTGTTCAAAGGTTTATCGGCAGAGTGGATCTTGGTATGATTCCACAGGTCGTTGACACAGTTGTCTTCATTAAAGCAGGACAAATACAGAAAGTTCTCGAACTGAAATTAACAGTCAAAATTCCTCATGGAATGCGAGACCGCGATTTGGCAAGACCAGTCGTGCAGGTAAGAGACTTTGAAACAGGCAAGGTTGAATTTGAGCTCTATAAGTTCGGTGACGATACGATAAGTATTCCTGTCACTTCAGAAGAGCAAGAGCACAACATGCCTTTCAAGAAGTTTCAGTTCAAGAAACGAAGATAAGAAACCTGATGGAGATTATTTTAAGTGATTCTCCATAAGTGTTCCCGAACTATAAGAAAGGAAACTATTAAATATTGTAAAAGAGATATAAAAAAGAGATAATATGCAAATCAGAAAAACAGAAGTGTTAAGAGGACCGTTTCCTGGTCGTCAGCTAGCATTATGGAAGATGCACAATTTACACGAATCTCATAAAAAACAACTACCAATGCTTATTGGCATTACAGAACTCATGAGAATAAGGCCAGAAATAGACAAGATGTTAGTTAGTTTCTTTAATGCAGAGGATTTAATGACAAAAAAACACCGAGCGTCCATGAGAGCGATAAAAGAGGAGAGCGATGATCTCAAAAGCTTCGAGATGTTCAAAAAGGAACTATCGGATTATCACTTAGCTTTGAAACAATTGCAAATGCTGCGAAATGATTTTGGACCTGATGAAGTTAACGAAGTAAGAATAATGTTTGAAAGTCTAGTAGGTTACTAATTTTTTGAAGGATTTTTTCAATACTCTAAAAAACAGATTCGAAGGAAGCGTTAAAATAATCGTCTTTACTAAACTTTTTCTCTCCGAAAGAGTTTTAGAAAAGCTTTAATAAGTTATCATTTAATGTTATTATCGAGGTGGCACGATGGGAATGTTACAAAAGCTCTCAGGTTTACTAGGGCTCGGAAAGGAAATGGATCTTGAAGAATACATGGATACAGCTGAGCTCGAGGGCGTGGATATTCTCCATGAAGGGGCTGACCGCTTTGTCAAACCAATCGCCTTAGAAAGCGAGACAGATGTAAGCGTTGTAGAGAACGAACTAAGCAAAGGAAACATTATTTTGCTTAACTTTGGGCCTCTTTCAAAGCAACAAACTCGATTGAAGAACGCGATAGGAGAGCTGAAGGGTTATGCAATGAAAATCAATGGAGACATAGCACGTATCGGCAACGAGACCTTGATCTTAACACCAGAAGGAATCAAAATTGTTAAGAGAAAGAAATGAGTTAAATCGATTATTTTTTGTTTTTATTCAGGTTTTTTAAAAACTGAATCAGAGCGCGACCCTCGATTGGGGATCGCACCCCTCTGTATATTACTCTTCTTACTGCAAGTTTTATCGTGTTCGAATTCTTTAATCCGGACATCTTTGACACTGCAGAATCAATCGAACTGATAAGAAATTTTCTGTCATGTGGATCTATGAAATCACTACTTCGTGGTTCACCTATTCTTTTTTGATTCAATTCGTAAAGAATGATTGCAAGTGCATGTGAAATATTTAATGTTCCATACTCTTCATTCGCAGGAATTCTGACGATTATGTCACATTTCTCAAGATCTTTTACGTCTAATCCTTTTCCCTCACTGCCGATAAGAATTGCAACTTTTTCACTGTTTCCTTTAATTTGTTTAGTCAGTTCTTTTGGAGTTATCGAATTCCTCAGGATGTTTTTTCCCGCAGCTTCGATGGCAGTAGTTCCAATTACGATTGAGCAGTCCTTGATTGCAGTGTCAAGGCTTTTGACAGCCTTTACATTATTCAAAACATCCGCAGCATGTTTCGAATATTTGATTGCTTCTTGGCCAATTTTTGGTCCACTGACAATCCAAAGATCGTTGAAGCCGAAGTTTTTTATAATTCTTGCGCAGTAACCGATATTCTGCTGATATTCCGGATTAACAAGAATAATTCGAAGATTGACCATGTTAATATTTTTAGGTTATATTTTATATAATAACTGCTAATAACATTCAGACTTATTCTGTGGTTTCATGAATTACGACGTTATTGTTTGTGGTGCAGGTCCAGCTGGTACGACCACTGCACTTTTCCTTGCGAATGCAGGTAAAAAAGTTCTTATCTTGGAAAAGGAAAAATTTCCACGTGATAAGGTTTGTGCAGATAATAAGACTTGGAAATGTCTTGATATTGTAAAGGAACTTGGACTCTGGAAAGAATTTACGAAACTTCCAAAAAAAGAAATTAACGGTGTTCTTGTTGCATCGCCAAGCGGGCATGAGATGTATACACCTCTCTGGGAACAAGACGTGAAGGAAAAAGGACCTTGGTATAACGTAAGGCGTGAAGTTTTTGATAACTTTCTTGCCGAAGCATGTAAGAAGAATAAAAATATCGAACTTAGGGAAAGATGCACAGTTACTGGCCCTGCACTTGAAGGGAAGCAGGTGACTGGGGTTTGGTTCAAGAATGAGCGAGGACTGGAAGAAGTTACTTATGCAAGCATAGTTGTGGCTGCTGACGGAAGCCAAAGTCCAATAGCAAACGCAATCGGAATAAGTCCGCAGGTAAGGGGAAGACATGCGCTTAACATTCGTGCATACTATGAAGGAGTGACAGGGGCAAGTGACAGGTGTGAACTCTATTATCTCAAAGGAATCTGCCCAGGTTATTTTTGGATATTTCCTGTCGATAACCACAAATGTAATATCGGTCTGGCGATGAGGTTTGAGGATATAGAAAAACAGGGAACTAAGCTAGAAGAGAAATTAAACGAAGTTATTCAAAGTGAAAAATTTAGGGATCGTTTCAAGAATGCCAAAAGAGCTGGAGAACCCAAACAATGGGGATTGAGTGTTCTTGGCAAACGCAGAAAGTGTTCAGGTGCAGGCTTCGTACTTGTCGGGGATGCAGGAACATTTGCAATGACTTTCAGTGGAGAAGGCGTTGGTCCAAGTATGAGAAGTGGGAAGATTGCCGCCCAAGCAATCGTTAATGCATTTGATAGAAATAATTTCAGTGCTGAAAGCCTAAATGAATATGATGAAATGCTGTGGAAAGTGTTGGAACCCGAAGTCAAGGGATTTAGATGGTTGGAATTTCTGATATTAAACGAGACAGTTTTCGATTGGGTTGTTCAAAGGGCTTCAAAGAAAAAAGAACTGATAGAACTGAGTTCAAGGATGCAGAACGACTATAGTCTTGCTCAAAATTTAGTAAGCCCAAGAACCATACTGAAACTATTTTTCTGAATGAGGACTAACATCTATCTCAAACAGAGCCAGGTTTTAGACAAGTTTATATATCTCTTTTGCCACAATATATTATGTCTGAATCTGCGATGAAAGAATCAAGTTTAATGATTCCGGATAATGTTTACAAATTCGTTGAGCAAATTAAAAATGCGAGCGAGTATAAATTGTTGCCTGAAAAGAAAAGACAAACTTTTGATATTACTGCAACTAACTACATAAACGAATTAAAAGAGCACATATCCAGTAAAAAGAACTTTCGAAACTTCGTTAAGGCTTATGATGAGTTTAGCGCAGCATTCCAAAACTTGGGTTCTGTTGCCAAGGAAAACTTTCATGGAAGCAGAGAAGACATTTTTTTAAGCGGAGGTATCATATCCGCTCATCTCCTTTCAGGAGATGCAGCAATGAAAAAATTAGAGGAATATAAAGCAGCCTTAAATTTACGCGAAAGCGAGCATGCATTATTGGCAGGAATTAAACTGGAAAAACCGAAAGCGAGCAATTTTTTAGTTAGTTATCCTGTGCTCGATAAAACAACAGGGTTGCAATATTTTGAGATTCTTTCAGTGATAAGCAACGCACCTTTGTCACAGCGTTTAATTGTAACGAAAGAAGGCAAATTAACAGATGATCAGCTTAAAGCAAAATTGAAAGAATTAAAGGTTGAGTTCAATGAAGCGCACGTCGTAAATGAAGCATTACCAAGGATACTAATCGTCCAGAATGCTAAGTGGTAAATGATGAACAATATACGAAAACTTATAACTTGTGTCGGAATCGCATCTGCATTAGTTACTTCTCCAGCACCTACAGAATTTTTTAATTTTAAGAAAGGATCTGAAGTTTTAGTCTGGGCAAAAGAGACTTCTTCAAGGGTTCAATCAGAAGCAAATAAAAATGAATTCGAGATCCCCCCACTAGTAAAATCCGAGAGCGAGCTTCTTGTTTTAGGTTTATCTGACGAATATAGTGCAGTGAAAATAATATTTGAACATTTTAAATCTGGAGGGACCTTTGGATTAGTTGAACAGTATGATAGCCTTTCAAACGGCACTGTGAGTAGGACGCCTTCGGTTGTTTGTGAAAAAAAGGGAGGAGACTGCAATGAGATGTCTTGGTTTATGGTAAAGACACTGAATCATATCAAAAAATTACGTAATTTTAATTTTTCTGCAAAAATGGTGATAATGCGAGACAGTAATATGTTATACAGCCATGTGTGTGTTGCTATTATCGGCTGCGACATTCCTTGGTTAGTAAGGAAGTTAAAAACGATAAACGATGCAAAATATGGCCAGATTATTTTGTTAGATCCAACAAAAGATATCTTCGGAGTGAAAGCAGACGAATACAAAATTGTCGAGACTGACGAGGATGAGATTGCTTTACACTATGCTGATTCTGCCGGAAACTATCTTTTGAATGGAAATTCTGACGAAGGATTTAAGTCAGCAAGCAAATCTCTTCAAATTAAGAATAATTCACTTGCACATTTTTGGTTAGGACAATACTATAAAGGCTGCACATTATTTGATAAGGCGAAAGAGCATTTCAAACAGGCTAACAAACTAAACCCTGGATGGACTGAGCCGTTATCTCTTCTTACAGAAGTCAGTTTGGAAACTAACGATCTTGGCGAAGCAGAAAAATATGCAGAGCTTGCGCTTAAAATAAGCCCACAAAACAAAGAAGTTAGAGCGTATCTTGATAAAGCAAGGAACCGGAAAAAATCAGATAACTTGGCAAGCAAATAATTGGGCAAGCTGGGGCTTCCTTTAGACTTCCATTCGCTTGATGTGAAACGTTAATCACGTCTCTTGACGATTCGTCAATTGACTAGCGACGTGTTTATAAATCTTAATTTGCTACTACTATTCTATATGTGGTGTGCGACAGTACAGTACTGGCGACAAAAATCAGGAAACCGGGAGACGGTTTCAATTAATTTGAACTAGAAAAGAAATAGACTACACTAAATGATACATTATAGGTGCGACCAAATGGGTAATGACAAAGGAAAGGAAAAAGAGGTTAATCTACAAGGCATCTTGCCAACAATCAGAGGTCCAGCAGATGTCAAGAAACTAAAACTAAACGAACTATCAAAGCTATCCGCAGAGATCCGTGACTTCCTTGTTGACCGGATCAGTAAGAATGGAGGTCATCTATCTCCAAATCTAGGTGTTGTTGAGCTCAGTATAGCTCTTCATTATGTTTTCAACTCACCAAAGGACAAACTTCTATTTGATACAGGTCACCAGTCTTACGTTCACAAGATCCTTACGGGTCGTTCCAGCAAGTTTGAAGGCCTAAGGAAACAGGGAGGAATTGCAGGTTTTCCTGATCCCGCTGAAAGCGAACACGATCAGTTCATTACTGGTCATGCAAGTCCATCGATTTCACAGGCTATAGGTATGGCTTTGGCCAGAGATCTGAAGAAAGAGAGCAATCATGTTGTTGCCATTATTGGAGACGGAGCACTTACAGGCGGAGTTGCTCTTGAAGGTCTTAATTTTGCGGGATACAAACAGACAAAAGTCATAATCGTAATTAATGATAACAAAATGTCTTACAATCAGACAGTTGGTGCCATCCAGGCATACAATAACCGTCTTTCGGTTGGTAACAATATCTTAAGCACACCAATTTACCATCAAGTCCGTGGCGATATTCATTTGCTTCTTGACAATATTCCAAAGGAAAAGGAAGAGCTGACGGCAGCTGTCCGAAGACTAAGAGAAGCAGCTCTCTCTGTGCTTACGCCTGGAATTGTTTTTGAAGAACTCGGTTATACTTATTTCGGACCACTTGACGGCCACAACCTTTCACTTCTTATCGACACGTTCAAAAAAGCAGCATTAATCAAAGGTCCTGTAATTGTTCATGTTATAACTCAAAAAGGAAAAGGATGTGAGTTCGCAGAATCCGATCAAGATGTCAATGGAAAGTATCACGGACTTGGCCAATTTGATCCAGAGAGCGGAGACATCGTCAAAAAGTCAAACCTTCCAGCGTACGCAGACATATTCTGTAACAAATTAATGGAACAAGCTAAGGTTGATCCAAGAATTGTTGCAATGACTGCAGCAATGCCTATTGGAACAGGGTTACTCAAGTTTTCAAAAGAATTCCCTGATCGATTCTTAGATGTTGGAATCGCTGAACAGAATGGAGTAACGATTGCTTCAGGTTTAGCAAAGGCAGGAATGCGACCTGTTGTAGCAATCTATTCAAGTTTCTTAGCTCGTGCTTATGATGAAGTCATTTATGAAGTATGCCTTCAGAATTTGCCAGTTACTTTTGTTATGAATAACGCAGGACTTGTTGATGACAACGCAACTCAGCAAGGTCCATTCGATATTGCTTATATGAGAATGATTCCTAACATGGTCAGCATGGCTCCAAAGGACGAGCATGAATTGTCAGCTATGTTAGACTTTGCACATAACCACAATGGTCCAATATCTATAAGATTCCCTAAAGCATCCGCAAGCGGTGCACCAGCTCCTAAAGATCTCAAGATTGAGATGGGCAAAGGAAAGATTGAGGTTCAGAACGGTGATGACTTAGCAATATTCGCTTATGGTGCAATGGTCGAGACAGCAATCAAGGCAGCTGAGCAGCTGAAGAAGGAAGGAATAATGGTAACAGTTGTCAACGGAAGATTCGCAAAACCAATGGACGAAAAACTTCTGAAAGCAGTAGCAGCAAAATGTGGAAAGGTTATTACGATTGAAGAAGGAACTGCAATCGGTGGATTTGGCAGTGGAGTTGCAGAACTCTTTAAGTTCAATGGACTTGCTGATATTCAAATGAAGATTCTAGGAATCCCTGATCAATTCCTTGAGCATGGACTTCGATCAGATCTGTTGAAGCAGATAGGACTCAGCTCTGAGGGAATTGTTCAAACAGCAAAAGAACTGCTTGGCACAAAACAATAATATCTCAACCGTTTCTATTAGCATTCAATTTTATTGTGGGTAAAAGATGGGCGACCAAAGAAAAAGAGTTGCAATACTTGGATTCGGCGACATCGGACGTAAGACTGCAGAGATAATAAGCAAAAATCCCGATAAGTATAAGTTTTATGGGATTGCTACTCGTTCTTTGACAGAGCCACTGGTTGACATATGTAAGGAGTTGCAACCAGCATTCGTTTCAGTTGGCAGTCCATCCGCAACGGGACAATTAAAAGTTAGGCTAAATAGAAACAAAAATAAAAAAAACCAAGCACATATCTTTTTTGATGAAGAAGGATTAACCAGAATATCGACACTTCCAGATGTCGACATCGTTGTTAATGCACTTTCGACTTCGGTTGGCATATGTGCCACTATCGAGGCAGTAAAACACGGAAAATTTGTTCCGATCGCCAATAAAGAATCAATAAGCATCGCGGGTTCAGTTATAATGCCATTAACAAAGAAACACGGCATGGGAAGAGTTTTTCCAATTGACAGCGAGATTTCCGCTGTCGAAAGATGTATCTCAGCTGGACGTGATCTGGATAAGGATAGTAAAATACAAATGGTTTTTTTGCCGAGTTCAGGTGGTATTTTTTATGATAAAGAAAAATACCCGATCGAAAGGCTGCATAATGTGACACCCGAGGAAACGCTTGAGCATAAAAATTGGCCAGACATGGGTCCAGATGTTAAGAGATACAGTGCGCTTCTGGCTAACAAGATACTCGAAGCGTTGGAAGTGCATTATTTTTTCGACATTCCTTTCGATAACATCCAAGTTGTTATTGAAAAGACCAGCCAATTTCACGGAGGTGTCCTTTTTAGCAACGGAGTCCTCGTTTCGCAGCTAGGTCCGCAGGATATGAAGATTCCAATTCTACACTCACTTTTAAGTTACGACAACAGCCATCGGAAAAGTTATCATGACAAAGACGAGATAATAATTAGCGAGGCTCGACATCTAAATTTTAACACAGATTCCAATATACTCTCCAGCCTTAACAGTTTGTTAGGGTTAAAGGGGCTTGTTTTCGATATCCCTGACAAAGCTCGTTTTCCAATTATAGAATTTGGAATGGATGCGTTGAAAGAGGAAGGTACGATGCATGCAGCAATAACAACTGCGATCGAATCCTCTGTTCAGGCGTTCGCTGAACAAAAAATCAGGTTTACAGATGTGAATACGGTTGTGCTGAAAACGATTCAGGTGCACAGGCAAATTATTCAGAAGCATCCTGATCTTGATCAGATATTGTCAGCATGCGATTCAGCTAAAGAGACCTCTTCCTCGATAATAACTGATATTGAGAATGAGCTGAAAATAAAATAAGATCAACTAATCTTAAGCTTTTTCTATGTATTCATCGACCATTCTCTTGAATTTGTCTGTAATTTTTTCGAGCGTCTTTTCATGGAGGTTGTCTACTCTCTTGTGATTGACGAACACGAGCGCCTGCGGCGTTTCGCTGATGCCAGGCAAACTGATTCCAATGTCTGCGTCTGCTGACTCGCCAGGTCCATTTACGACGCAGCCCATCGAAGCGATCCTAAACGTCCTGTGTTTGCCGAAACCCTTTGCCATCAGCTCTTCCTTTCTGCTTTCCAGATATTTTTCAACGCTCTCTCTCAAAAGCATAAAATCCTCACGATCCGTCCTACCGCAGCCTGGGCATGCAGTCACTTCGAAGATCGCTGGTTTAAGGCCTGTTGCTTCCATTACAATATCCCTTAGTTTTGGATCGATTGAACTGGCAGATACAATAGATTCCGGTTCGAATGCTCCCTGTACGGCGTATCTGACAGCATCCGCATATTCCAATTCCTGTGGACTTCTGGCCGTTTTCTCATTATGCAGCTTGAGATAAGAACCGAAATCATTTTTGTTTTTAGCATTCTTTGCACGATCAGCGAGAGTGCGTGCAATGTTTCGGCATATTGCGACCTCCGCCGTCCTGCTCTCATTGGGCGATGGCGTAAGCGATGTTCGAATAGTGTCGCCGATTCCTCGAGCCAACAGTTGTGTAAGTGCAACAGTTGAATAGATAGCTCCTTTGTTTCTCGCACCAGCCTCGGTAAGTCCGAGGTGCAGCGTAAAGTCGCTGAGCGCTGACAAGAGACGATAGGAAAGAACCATTTCTCTAATCTTTGAAACTTTGACTGCGATAATCAGTTTGTCTTTCGGCAACCCGTATCTGAGCGACATGTCGGCCGCGCGCAGGGCAGTCTCGACCATCGAGAGCACGATAATATCTTCAGCAGAATACGGTTTCGGTAGTTTTGCATTCTGACTCATCAGCTCGTTAAGAACGAGTGTTCCTATCGCGCGCGGACTGCTGGTAAGCGATCCCTTATTGACTCCTGTACGTATGGGTTTGCCATTGTCGACAGCGATTTTGATAAACGTTTTGAATTCGTCATCGCTTCCGTTATTGCCTGGATTAATTCTATACTTGTCCAGCGCTGCGGCGCACTCCGGAACGTCCTGCAGAAGCTTATGTCCGATGAAGTGAAAGTCACCGATTATTGGCACATTGTAACCTGCATCAGTCAATCGTTTCTTTATCTCAGGTACTGCTTTGGCATAAGCTTGATTCATGACTGTTACGCGCACGAGCTGCGATCCCGCTTTGTTCAACTGCATCGTTTGTTCAACCGTTGCGTCAACATCACTGGTAACTGTATTGGTCATCGATTGAATAACAATCGGAGCTCCACCTCCAATCTCTACGTCTCCGACTCTGACTCGCTGCGTAAGTTGTCTTTGTGAAAAATCAGTTAATTTTGTTGTAGTGAGAATACGTTCAAACTCTTCGAACATCTTCTCTCTAGAAAAGCCGTTATAACGGGCCATAACTTGCCTTAGCTTTTGCGGTTTAAAAACGCATATGTTTGGCAGGTCACACCACAAATCCATGCAAGGATCTGTGGAGTCGTGGAAAAGTATTTAATCTATGTTTTCCTAGTTTATTTTTACAGCTCATGTGGTTTAATGGAAGAAACTATTAACAATTCAGTGGACGCACCGAAAGTAACGCTCGTGGAACCGAGAGGTTTCTGCGCGGGCGTCGTTCGCATTGTAGATACAGTGGAACTCATTGTCAAGCAGTTTCCTAACCGGAAGATATTTCTTAACCACGAAGCGGTCCATAACAAGCACATCACGCAGAAGTTTTTGGACATGGGAGTAGGTATTGAGCCGGATGTCGACAAGGTTCCTGAAGGGGCAGTATATATCTTGTCAGCACATGGATCAAAGCCAGAATTTGTTAAGAAGGCGAAATCGAAAAATATAACGGTTATCGATGCGACCTGTCCGCTCGTTACAAAGGTTCATCTGGAAGTGAACAGGTTCGCAAACGAAGGCTATGCAATATTCTATATCGGTCACAAAGGCCATCCGGAAGCAGAAGCAGCTATGAGCATTCGGCCGGACTGCATGGTTTTGGTCGATAACCTAAAAGAGGCGGAATCTGTATCCCTTCCGGCAGGTATTAAGGCTGACAAGCTTATCTACCTCACACAAACAACTCTATTCATAGATGATTGCGAACGGATCGCGGACGTGTTGCGCAAACGCTACCCGGCTCTACAGTCGCCTCCAATGCAGGACATATGTTATGCGACCACCAACAGGCAGTATGCCGTAAGAAAGATGTCTGATAATGTTGATCTTGTCCTCGTTGTCGGTTCAAAAAATTCTTCAAACTCGAACCGATTAGTTGAGACCGCGAGGGTGAAAGGTATCGATGCGTACCTAATCGATGATGTGTCAGAGCTGAAGGACGAATGGCTCGTAGGAAAGAAGCGTATAGGGATAAGTGCGGGTGCATCCGCACCTGAGCACCTTGTTCAGGGTGTTGTCGCAGCGCTCGAAAAACGCAGCGAAGGAAAACTTACTGTCGAAACTCTAACTGTGATCAAAGAGAATGTAAAATTCACACTTCCAAAGGAAGTGCGCAGCATTTAGTTTAAGAAATTTTTTATCTGTCTCGTCACAATTTAATTAAGTATGTAACTCTGTAAATTGTTTCTCCTGCTTTTGCACCCCAAACCTTACGGGTAACGACTGCTTTTAGTCCTAATTTACTGACTGCTTTTCTTACAGCTTCATTCGACCCTACCATGATGTCAACACCGTACTTAAATTCATTGAATGCAGTCACAAACGATATTTTGTTAAGCAGTTCCATCAGATGTCTTGCTGCTTTCTCTATCCTGTTAAAATCTCCACGTAACTGGATAGTTGCTTCGTAGTAGCCTCTGGCCATCTTTGTATGCACATCGCACAGTGTGCGTCTTTGGAGAACTGGTACGGTTCTTTTAATCTTAGACTTCCAGAAAAGAAATTCAACCTCAATTTCCCTCAGCCCTGTTTTCAAAATCCTAATTTCTTCAATTCCAGGGCCTTTAAGCTGTGAGGTTATTCCATCTTTCAATTGGATAATTGATTCTTTCCATTCTGTTTCTCTAACTGCAACTTTGTCACATCTCTTGCAGACGCTGATCTTTATCTCTTTAGGTAGTTTCAGTTTCTTTTCAGACATGTAGTCGTCAATACAAAAGAATCCAATGAATTCTACTTTGTTACTGCTTCTGCCGCAAACTGGGCATATTTTTGTTTTAAGTTCGTCAGCTTTCATAGAGTCCATAGTTATTCGTAACAATAGCTAGCAGTTGGTCTTTTTATTCTTCAGCTAATGGGTTCGAACTTTTTTCTCAACCAAAGCAAGCGTTTGTACTGCCACTTTCGTTCTTTGGCTACGGAAGCATCGGCGTCAGAAAAATTTGTGGATCTATAAATAGCTTGTAAAGAATAGTTTGCAGCAGCAATAGAATGCGTTGGGACGTGTGCGGTTGCCATTGCCTGGCCCGCGGCGCGGGCGACAGATCGAGCCGGGTTATCTTCTCCTATTTCACGGGCGGCTTCATGAGAATCAAGCGAAGCCTTACGTACGTCTGCCATCTTGAATACTCCGGTGCGTATCCATTTCTGGAGTGCTTCAATAGCTTTCCGAGGTCGATTGTCCTTCGGATATTTCTCCTCAAAAAACGGCAGAATGCGCTCAACGCAATCAATCGCCCAGACAGCCAATGTTTTTTTATCGGTTTTTTTTACAAGTTCTGCAAGTGTCTCGTCTTTGTATACTAAAGAGAATTTCGATGTTTTATTTTTCTTCCGAGTTTCAGATGTCATATAAACAGACATTTACTTGCTTATTCGGTTATAATTATATTCATTCATGTTTCAGATAACGATTTGTCCTCAACCAAGCCCAGCAGGTCGAATGCTGGGCGGTGAGAAACATTGCACATCTATCTTTTATGTTCTGCTTTGTCTACCTCGCCTTTTTCTTTTCAATCCATTCATTCAGAATTTCAACAATCTTTTCAGTCCTTGTCTTCCCTTCTTTTTCTGCCATCTGCTCTATGTTGAAGTTTACTTTTGAATCAATAGAAATTGACACGGACACTTTTGACATATTGACCATCGAGGATAATCTAGAATTATTGTTATTATAACTATAATTACATTTATAAATGTTTTTATTATTATAATAATAAGAAGAAGCGTGAAAAAGACGGCTTCGGTCGTCATCCTCCCACTATTTTTCTGCTTCTTCTTTTTTCTTTTACTTCAATGGTCCGGCTACTGCCAAGCTTTTTATAGCGTATGTACAAAATCAAATTATGGCATCATACGAAGAAATCGGAAGTGTCAACAGTGAAATTAGGTATATGACTATAGAGCTTATGAAAATAGCGGCAGAGAGAAAAGTGCCTTTTGAAAAGGTCGCACAAGAGTTTCTTTCAAATACTATCTCACTTCATGAGATGATCCAAAAAATAGAATCAGCTGAGAAAACAAGGAAGAAATAACCTTGCTTAAACTCTGCCAATAAACCAAGGTATGCATTAAGATTAAAAGCTACAAGCTCCAATCATTTATCAGTTGTATTTATCACATTGTTTAGTTGTCTAATAAAATAGTGGTAAAATGTTATTCTTAGCAATTACTGCATTTATTGTCTCGTTTGTTGTTACATTCGTTGTTACTCCTCTAGTTATCTCTTCAACAAAAAAGGTAGGGATTGTAGCATCAGATATTCATAAAAAGAATAAGCCACTAATCCCTGAGTTAGGTGGGATTGCAATTGCAGCTGGTGTGATCGCTGCGCTGTTATTAAGTATTGCTGCAGCTTCTTTTCCGTCGCTTCGGTTATTTTTTAATACTGCAATCGATAACAGTTATCTCCTAGCTGTTCTTTCAGTCGTTCTCCTCATTGAGATAATCGGATTTCTAGATGATGTTTTAGGCCTTAGACAGAAAATTAAGTTCCTATTGCCTTTTGCAGCGTCACTGCCATTGGCAGCTGTAAAAGTACCTGCGCTGCATCCATTTTCCTTACCTCTTATAGGGGTGATAACTGCAGTTACTCCATTATTCTATGAAGTAATTTTTATCCCGATCGGCATTGCTGCGTCAACTAATCTGGCAAATGTGTTCGCAGGCTACAATGGCCTCGAGGCCGGTTTGGGTGCTACAATTGCGCTTTTCCTTTTTATTCTCGGATATTCACAAGGAAATCAATTAACTATGGTTTTCTCAGCAACCTTGCTTGGCGCTCTTCTCGCATTCCTTCGTTACAATTGGTATCCTGCACAAATATTTCCTGATGATGTCGGCACATTGCTTATCGGTGCAATGATAGGTGCAACTGTAATTGTTGGAGGTATTGAGCTTGCAGGTGCAATACTGATGCTTCCATACATCGTTGATTTTCTTTTCTTCAAAATCCCTAACCGGTTGCCGTCTAAGGGATGGTGGTCAACCATAACCGACCACGGGTTGGTTCATGAAGGCAAATCCGTCCATCTAGGCCAGTTCATAGTCAAACGTTTTCCTGGCATCAGTGAACAGCGGCTCGTAATACTTGTTTTAGGCGCAGAATCCATTCTCGGTATCCTTGTGCTCCTTCTTTATGGAGTTATTAAGGTATTTTGATGGTACGCTGCAATAACTGCGGTCGTGAGCTTGAAAGCGAAGGGCAAGGTGTTTACACTATTCAGTATGGCTTTGTCTGCTATGGATGTAGTGATGCATTGCACATGACAATATGTGCACGCTGCGGTCAGCGCTTTCCATTCAGTGAAATGGTCGAATATGAGCGAGAGATGTACTGCAAGCCTGATTTTAGGACACATATTCCGCCAATCCAGAAGGCTAAACCGTCTTCTAAGCCTCAAAAGAAGGTATCTACACCTTTAGGGACTAAAATAAAACCTAAAATTAAAAATAAAGACTATATTGAGCCTTATGAAGTAGAAAAAGCCACTAAAAGAATCTTAGAAGGTAGAGAAGTTCTAAGTTTATCAGGAGTTGACAGAAAAGACCAATTTAATGATCTTTTAGGCAGTTTAAGGCGCTTTATACGGGGTAAATAGTTATTTTGCAATATTGTTTCTTATGTTCCATAACCCATATAATAGTATACTCTTTTTGATTATTTTAATTGGGATCAGCGTAAGCTCGGATTCTACCTAGTGCACAGCTGTTTTTTTTGTTCATACAACTTTCCAAGTTATTCCTGCTTTTGAGTCTTCAAGGATTATTCCTTTTTCTTTCAGTTGTTTTCTTATTTCATCGGCTCTCTTGAAATCACCTGCTTTTCTTGCAGTTTCTCTTTCCTGAATCAGATTGTCAAGTTCTTCTTTTGCAATCGGAAGCGGTTTCTCAAGAAACTTTAACAGTCCTAATACTCTGTCAATCTTTTCAACCGACGCCATCACTTCTTTAGCATTGTTAACTCCAAAATTATTCTCCGCTGTGAAGCTGTTGATTGCTTTGATAAAATCGAAGAGCGCAGCTAGTGCAAGCGAGGTATTCAGATCATCATCCATTGCCAGTTCAAACTGTTCCTCAAAGTCGCTAACGACTGTTTTAACATCAGGATTTTCAAGTTCTGACTTTATCTCTTTGAGTGATCTGACAAAATCAAACACGCGGTCAACAGCTGCCTGTGCACTTTCTAGAGATTTGAATGTAAAATTGATCTGGTCTCGATAATGTGCAGAGACGAAAAGATAACGAACTGCTTCTGGTTTGTATCCTTTACCCAAGATGTCTCTGAGCGTGTAGAAGTTGCCAAGAGACTTGCTCATTTTCTTTCCTTCAACTAGGATATGTTCGTTATGCAACCAGAATTTAACGAACTGTTTGCCTGTAGCTCCTTCACTTTGTGCGATTTCATTTTCATGATGTGGAAACATGAGATCGATTCCTCCGCAGTGAATGTCAAATGTCTCACCAAGATATTTGCTGCTCATTGCACTGCATTCAAGATGCCATCCTGGTCTTCCTTTACCAAGTTCTGTTTGCCAGAAAACCTCTCCATCTTCAGGTGTCCACGCCTTCCACAATGCAAAATCGTTTACTTGTTCCTTCGTATATTCGTCAGCAGCAACGCGGCCACTTGCACCTGCCTTTAATTGCTTAAGCTTGAAATGTGACAACTTGCCATACTCAGGAAACTTGTCGACTTTATAGTAGATAGATCCATCTTCTCCCTGGTACGCAGTCCCCTTTTCAATCAGTTTTTTTGTAAGTGCCACCATTTCATTGATGTGTTCAGTTGCTTTCGGATGAACATCTGCTTTCATTACATTTAGTTTTTCTAGATCTTCAAAAAAGGCTGTTGCATATTTTTCAGTGAACTGCTTAAGCGTGAGTTTTTCTTTTTTCGATCCCTTAATGGTTTTATCATCTACATCTGTTAAGTTTTGGACCATTGTGACATTGTATCTCTTGTGAATCAAGTAGCGATGCACAATGTCATCAAAAATAAATGCTCTGAAGTTGCCGATGTGTGCATAATCATATACTGTCGGGCCGCATGCATACATCATAACTGCAGGCGGATTCAGTGGTTCGAATAGTTCTTTCTTTCTAGTCAATGTATTGTAAAGAAGCATAGGATGCTTTCATTCTAAAGTTTTATATTTCCTATACTGCCTCTATTCTCTCTCTTACTTAAGCTTAGAAAGTTCAAGAGGTTTGAACTGTTTTGAAGGGCGAGGCCCAAACTGGAAGTTATAGTTGGAATCTATTGAGGACCCATAAATCCTATCTGGAATCTCTGTCTTGTAGACATCAAGTGGACTTATCAAAGCTCCATCTTTCAGTTCCATTTTAGATTTTTCGTATGAAACTATTTCGAATACCAAATCGCCATTAAAACCGTTATCAATAAAGCCCGCAAAATGCATGGATCCACGAAATCCAGCTTCATAGTATTTTCCTAACTCTAGGTTTAGATGGGGTGGGGTTTGGAAGAATTCTTTAGATGCAAATAAATAATATTCTCCTTCATTAATAATTATTTTATCATCACCTTTGATGATCAGCTCAAAATAATCTTCAATTTCATAGGCGTTTTCTTTTTTCAAATCTATTGGATGGGGGTTCCGGCGAGCCTTCAGGCCAATTAATCCTCCAGTATATCTACCTGATAGTTCTAGGTGTATTTCAAGATCATCATCTTTATCTAGTTGTGCAGGAACAAGTTCATCTTTTTCATTTCTGACAAACAGAAATGGATTTTCTTTAAATTCATAATTTGCTTCAGATCTCGTAAGTTCAGGGTCAGGACCTGTAAAGAATCTCAACTGATTTAATGAGAGTCCAGGATAAACAATTTGACTAAATACTAAGGGTTGTACAAGCAACCATACCCTAAGTTTCTCTTCAGTCTTATATTTAGCTTTTATCACGTCAAGGTGGGAGTTGAAATCTGTAAAGGCTCTAGCTTCATTAAAGAGCCTTCCTGAAGTGCTCTTTGGTGAAGACTTTACACTTTCCCCTACCTTAAGTATGATCTGCTCTTCAAGCGGAAAAAAATAAGCAAAACCAGGTTTTAACTCATAACCTGCCAAAATGCTAATTTTCTGTCTTCTCTTTTCTGGTAATTCCAACAACATTTCATATACTTGTTTTGGATTACGCCCATCTGGTCTAAACGATCCATGAATTTCTGGGTCTATGACATACCCCTCCTCACCAAGTGTTGGTTCGAATGAAGACGGTTGTATCTTTTTTTCATCAAGAGGCCCAGTTATTCGTCCTAACTTCTTCAATTCTCTAATCTGCTGAGAAACGAGACATTTTCCTCTCTCTATTTGCATGCTATATTTAGCATATTTTTGTTTAAATATATTCTGGTCTCTCGGATCTTGAAAATTCTTAGTATTCAATCCCAAATTTTTCATTTTGTTTCGGATGGCTTGCATAACCGGGCTGTCCTTCATAACAAACCTCTAGTTTATCTATTATCATTAGAAAGTCGCTTTCTTTTATTTTTTTTATGAATTCATTCAATTGTTCTTTTCTGTCTGCTTCACAAAATATTTCTACGGTTCCGTCCTCAAGGTTCCTGACGATACCTCTAAGTTTCATCTGTTGACCAATTCTTGCCACCTTGTAACGATATCCCACACCCTGAACAGATCCATTCGCAACCATTCGTGCTCTTATCATATGCCAATTTGTAACCATAATCAATTTAAACATCAGATGACTTAATTATTTGAGTATTATGACTACGCAAAGACAACAGAAAAAAGTGGTGCACAACGAGCCTCCAAAACTTGAATTCTTTAAATTTTCTGCAAATGGCAATACTGCAATTGTAGTAGGAAGTAATAAAGAAAAAAAAGGGATATTTGATCAATCCTTACTGCCTCTTAAAGAGGAGATTAGAAAAAAAATTACCAGCTCAAGTATAGGTATTGGTGCCAATTATTTTGTAGAAGTTTATCCAAGCAAATATGCTACCTTCGGAGTTAAGATCTATACAAAAGATGGAGGTAATATTCCATTAGATGGCAATGCGCTAAGATGTGCAAGAGCATATTTATTTGAGCACAACCAATGTCTTGTGAAGGATAATCCCGTAACGGTTTCAGCAGACGCCGGGATCTATGATCTAGGCGTTGAAGTAAATAATTGTAAACTAGAAAACGTATCTGTAGACTTCAAACCAATTTTTAACCGCAATGTTTTGCTAAGAATTCCAAATGCTAAAAATAATCACCATGAGACCTGTGTTATAGAAGACATTAATGGGAAGAAATTTGTTTTGATTGGCTTCGGTCGAGAGGAAGGGTATACTGCTGATTCACAGGAAAGGAAACAACGTTTAAACGGGATTATTCATGCCGTTACTTTTCAAACGTTTCACGACTACACAAATATTGCAAAAGAAGTTTCGGAGAATCCTCTTTTTCCTGAAAATGCAATTGTTAATGTCGATTTTGTCAAAATTGAAAAAGATAAAATTATTAGTGTGGATTCATTTGTTAAGGGCGTCGGCTATGTTACATGTTCTGATACAGGTGTGTGTGCAGCTGTAATTGCAGCACTTAAAGGAAATCCAATTCAAGCAATTAATGAACCGATATCCATTTCACTTAAACGTGGCAGTGTGACAATTATACCTACTATGATAAATAATGAAGTTGTGCGAGTTTCACTTACCGGTTCGATAGACGCAGGGTACAAGATAGAAGAGATAACCTTATAAACAACCTTTGCGTATTATAGTTATATAAAAAACGAAATGTAAATTTCTTACTGATTCTATCTGCCCCTATATTTTGGGTGTGCTAGACGGAAAGTAAAGAAAGCACATTCAGTGAAATACAGACTTTAAACAAAATATAGGAGGAAAAAAATATGACATTTGAGCAACTAGCTCTGCGTCCAGAAACGCTTAGAGCAATAAAAGAAATAGGATATACAGAACCAACACAAATACAACTTGAAGCAATTCCATTGCTAGCGCAAGGAATAGACTTGATTGGACAGGCACATACGGGCAGCGGTAAAACTGCGGCATTCGGTATTCATATTATTGAACATATCGATTCAACAAAACGCAAACCACAAGCATTAGTACTAACTCCAACTAGAGAGTTGGCTGTACAAATAACTGTCGAATTTAAGAAAATCGCAAAGCATCACAAGACGTCAGTAGTAACTATATATGGTGGTGCTTCGATAAGTCGACAATCTGAAGAGCTACATCACGGTGCTTCAGTTGTTGTAGGAACCCCTGGTAGAATCCTTGACATGATTAACCGAGGCGTTTTACATCTTGGTGAGGCAAAGATAGTAGTCCTTGACGAAGCTGACAGAATGCTTGATATGGGTTTTATTGATGATGTACAACTAATACTTGATCAAACACCTAAGGAAAGACAAACACTTCTATTTTCGGCAACAATGCCGGACCCAATTAGAAATTTGGCCAAGCGTTACATGCACACGCCAGAAAATTTGACAGTCAGTTCAGATGCAGTACCGCTTGATAAGATTAAGCAGACTTTTGTTCTTGTTGAGCATGTCAAAAAGTTTCCAGTTCTCTTGAACATACTTAAGTCAAAGAATCCGGAGCTCACGTTGATTTTTGTCAGAACAAAATTCGGTGCAGATAAGCTTGCTAGAAATCTTGATCGCAGTGGCCATAGTGCTGTTGCAATTCACGGTAATCTCTCACAAAACAGGAGAGACAGTGCAATGCACGCATTCAGACAGGGCCGCACTAAGTTGCTTGTTGCAACAGACATAGCTGCGAGAGGAATTGATGTAAGCGGTATTACGCACATTATTAATTATGATCTTCCTGACGAACCTGCTGTTTACTCGCATAGAGTGGGAAGAACTGCAAGAGCAGGTGCTTCAGGTCAAGCAATTTCGTTAGTCATGCCAGACCAGTTCATCGAGTTGACAGATATCCAGCGCACAAATGGTCTGAAGATTGAGCGTGAAATGGTTCCGGGATGCGTAACTGGCGAATGGTTTACTGATAAACGACAACACAATCCATCTAGTCACCACAGCCACGATCATAAAAAAGAGCACACGACTTACCGATTCGGTGACAAGTTTGATAGCGGATTTGATTGAGTTCTAAGTAAGGCGATAGGCCTTAGTAAAATAAGAGTTGTATGCATGACAGAAAAAAAAGAAGAAATTAACGAAAAGACTAAAGAAGTTACTTTTGAGTCTCTTGGGCTCAAGCCAGAGATAGTTAAAGCGACAAAAGAAATGGGCTTTATTTACGCAACGGACATTCAAACCCATTCCCTACCAATTTTACTTCAAGGGGCAGATCTAATCGGACAGGCACATACGGGCAGCGGTAAGACTGCAGCTTTTGGGATCACTATCCTTGAATCTATTGATACGACTAAAAAAATGCCGCAAGCATTAGTGCTTGTGCCAACCCGTGAGCTCGCAATGCAAGTTATCGTTGAGATTGGCAAACTTGGCAAACATCTTCATGTTTCATCTGTTGCAGTTTATGGCGGCGCGCCAATCGGTAGACAAATGTATGAAATAAAACGAGGTGCACAGATAGTTGTCGGTACTCCTGGGAGACTAATGGATCATCTAAGGAGAGGAACTCTAAGATTGGATGGAGTCAAAATATTAGTTCTTGACGAAGCAGACAGAATGCTCGATATGGGGTTCATTGATGACATTCAGTTCATACTTACTCATGTTCCAAAAACTAGGCAAACTCTTTTATTTTCAGCAACGATGGCTAACGAGATAAAAAATTTAGCTCACAAGTTTATGAATTCTCCTGAGCATTTGAAAGTAAGTGAGGATGTAATTCCATTAGACAAAATTAAGCAGACATATATCCTTCTTGAACCTCAAAAGAAAGTTGATATTTTACTCGACAGCCTCCAAAAGAGAAAAGGAGAATTAATCCTTGTATTTACTAGAACAAAACATACTGCAGATAAGATTTCAAAAATTGTTCAAAGAGGGGGCTTCAATGCGTTAGCACTTCACGGCAATTTATCCCAGAATCAAAGAGATAGAGCGATGAATGCATTCAGAAGAGGACATGTTAATGTTCTTGTTGCAACAGATCTTGCGGCTAGAGGTATCGATGTCCTAAATATTTCTCATGTTATCAATTATGACTTGCCAGATGAGCCAAAGGTGTATTCGCATCGTGTTGGAAGAACTGGAAGAGCTGGGGCAAATGGTGAGGCTACTTCTTTAGTAACTCCAGACCAATACAGAGAATTAATGGATATTGAAAGATACAATAATGTAAAACTCGAGAGAGAAATTGTTGAAGGAAGCATTACTGGTCCGTGGGAGACGCGCGTACAAAGATCAAGCCACCCTTACCAACAGCATCGCGGACGACATCATTCGTCACATTCTTCTCAGCATCGTTCACAACACTCTTCGCAGCACCATTCGCAACATAGTTCACAGCAAGGTGCACAGCATCAGTCACAATCTAATTCACAGCATCATTCCCAACATCATTCGCAACATTCCGGACAGGATCAAAGGAGACACTTCAAACCAAGACCGGGATATCGCGGATCGAGATAAAGTTAAAGAAATTAAGAAAATAAGAAAAGTTAAAAAGACTCAGAAATCAAACATTATTACATGAAATCGAAATATTCTTGTTTTGTATTATTAGTACTTGTTTTCGAAGTTCTTTTTATCAGCGGCTGCATTACCAAAGAATCTTCACTGAAAGAAACAGACGTCTCTAATATCAGTTCATCTATTTCTGAAGTTGCGAACACGACGATTTCAACTACGATTGTTTATGACGACAAATATCCGACAATCAAAACGACATTAAGTCCTTCAAATCCCTCCTTAGGAAGGAATTTCACTTTGATGATCAGTGCAGAAGACGACAAAGGACTCAAGCAACTTTCTTGGGAGTCTTCAAAATCCCTCTCAAATCAAGGGAAGGCTGGTTCGTTTGAATGCAATTTGCAAAAAAATTGTTCAAACACTTGGGAATTTACAACCAGTGAGGAAGGGCCGCACGAAATAACTGCTTATGCAACTGATTCTTCAAATCAATCTGGAAAAGCAGCTCTAAAGGTAGACGTTGGGCCATACAGACAAACCACAAATACAACTACGCAATCAACTTCTACGTCCACATCAAATAACACGGCAACAACTAATCAAACAGTAACGAACCAAACAAATCAAACTACGAATCAAACGACGGCTGGAGACAATTCTTGCACTTCTAATTCTGACTGCGGTTATAAGCAGATCTGTACAAACAAGAATTGTCAAAGTGTAGAATGTACAAACAATGCCCATTGCTCTGGTTGCAAACGTTGTTCTTCTAACAATTGCGTCTCCTGCGGCTACGGACCATATGGTTGCTATTGCTAAACAAAATGTTCTGAAACTCTTAGAGCCAGGTATGGGAGTCGAACCCATCTAATCCGCTTTCTGTTAACCTTTAGTTTTGATGAAACTTTTTCAAAAGTTTCCTGCAGGCGGATACATAGCCGATCTGTCAACCTGGCACAAGGTATACTGATTAATAACTTACTATTAAAAAACATATATTATGCTACACGAAGTATCTGCAGGAGTTATATTGTTCTATGTTGACCGAAAAGGAACTAGGCAGTATCTTCTAATCAAAAGCGGGACAGGTAAACAATGGCTTTTTCCAAAAGGGATCATAGAGAAGGGCGAAGACTCTTTTGAAGCAGCAAGGAGAGAAGTCGCTGAGGAGATAGGTGTAAGATCCTTTTCGACTGTCCATGATTTCAGGAGAACTTCAAGATATATCTATAAGAAAAAAGGTAAAACTGTTAGCAAAGTAGCAACATTTTTCCTTGGCAAATTAAAGAGCAAGAATATCCGACTATCCTGGGAACACGAAGATTACATGTTTGTTTCTGTTGACGAACTTGACAAGAAAGAACACAAGTTTGCGTATAAATTTATTAAGGAAGCCGACAAGTTCCTTAATAAATCGGCCAGGGAAAAAATCAAAAGGAAGGGAGAATATGAATATTGATCCAAAACAAATGAAAAAGATGATGGAACAAATGGGAATTAAGACGACTGAGATAGATGCTAAACGAGTCATTATTGAAAAAGAAAATGAAAAAATTATTCTCGAACAACCTTCTGTTACTCAGATAGAAGGACAAGGACAGAAATCCTTCCAGATCAGTGCAGGGAGCATCAGGACGGAAGCGATGGTCAGCGATGATGATATAGAGCTTGTTATGCA
>CAYHPR010000001.1:0-75138 GCA_964358895.1 Microcaldota archaeon | reverse complement strand
TCCAAAGAGGATGCTTTAAATGCTCTAGAAAATTCCAGCGGAGATGTTGCCGAAGCAATAATGAAACTAAAGAAATAACTTAAGTTAAGACTAAGTTATTTGAGTGAAGTTATGCCAGAATTTAAACAATCGCCTATCAAAACGCCATTAGAAGGCGAGAAGCTTGCTTTCGTAGATAGAATGAGAAGCGAACATTTACCACTAATGCTCAAATCAATCTCAGAACTTGAAAAAGTTGGAAAAGATGCAATCTTCTCTAACGAAAAAATAAATTCTGCATTATCTAAGTTAAAAGATTCACGAAAGCTTCTTCAGGAAGCCCAATCAGCTAATTTACCTAGTGATTTTCTTTTACAGTATAGAGAAGCTGTTAAGAAATTGGGAGAAGCTTCTTCTGATTTGGCAGAAGGTATGGATCAAAACACAGAAAAAATTAAGCGTATTGGACTGATAAGTGCGGGTGTAGTTCTTGCCACCGCAACAATGTTTTTGACTAGGCAGTTCTGGATGCCATATGCAGCTGAATTGGCAAGTAGTTCTGTCGCACTTACAACAAATCAGATTGAACGATTAAAGACTTTATCAGGTAAATTAGACACATTCCATTCTAGAGTGAGTGAATTATCGGACGAAACAGCTGAATGGAGGCGAGTTACTACTGCAGCAAGCGACCTAAAGGAGCTCGTTTCAAAAGTTGCAACTTCTGGAAAGATGAATGTCCAGCAAGCCAACGAGATTCAAGAAGCATCAACAAGAGTTATTCAGAATAGTGAAGCGTTAGTAAGCTCAGAAAAAATCTCACACCCTTCCGTCGATGTTTTTCTGCACTATACCGAAATGGTTAAATATGAGGTTGCAGATATAATGAAAGGAGCAAGATGAATAAAAAAATGATCAAGAATATATTTGGCAGACCTTTTGTGCAAAGAGGCGTCTTAGCTTTCAAGCTGGAAAAAATAAAAAAACTTCAAGATAAACAAGAACATACGGTTATATGTAAATACAGAAAGGTTATTCTCAAAGAACCTCAAAAAGACGGAGGGCATGTTGATCTTTACGATAAAGCAAAAGAAAAATGCGAAGAAATAGCTAAAAATGTAAATGCAACGGAAGACTCTTTTCAGAGCTTCAGGTTAATGCAGGAAGAATTCGAAAAAAGGCAAGTTGCCATCGAAAGGATTAATGATGCAAGGTTGCATCTGTTCACTTACGCATTTGAAGATCTTGGTCTTGAAGATTTTACTCGTTCAGATATAACTCCCATTTTAAATGAAGTAAACCAAAAATTGTTAAAAAAAAATAATCTCCCTCAATTTTCACATTAATTTTGTATAACAAAAATTGGTTTTAAGAAATAATCTTTTTCTTTATATCCTCAAAATTATCTTTTATCCCAAATTTTGAGAAATAACGAAGAACGTTCTGGATATCTCTATCAAGAAAACTTTCTGCCATTGGATGTTCCGTTCCAACTCCCTGGCCTATGTCGATAAGATAGAGAAGATCTCCTTTGACAAGCAAATTATATTCACTAATATCTGCATGAATCAGATTATTGTGATAGAGTTTTCGTATATCTCTAATCAGTTGTTTGAAATTTGTCCTTGGATCTGGTGGACCGACTTCCTTGAGAAGTCTTGCAGGGCTGCCTTCATCTCCTATAAACGACATAAGAAGAACATTTTTCTGAAAGTAATAAGGAGACGGCGCGTGAATACCGGCAACTTCACAGATCTTCAGATTTCTATATTCTTTTCTAGTCCATGCATAAACAATGTCACGCTTATTTCTTTTGATTGCTCTGAATCTAGGGTCTCCATGGATATATTCATACATATGTTTGAATGGACTTGTATCAATCATGTAAATTTTTAGAGCTAGAAAATGGTCTTCAGCATTTTCTCCACCAGTCGCTCTGAAGACGTATGCCTCTTTACCTTTTGAGATTGGAAAATCAACTGTCTGAATCAATTTTTTATTCATTAGGTAGCCTAGCGTTAGGAATACGTCTCTATCGAGGACTTGGCTTTCAATTTTTCTTTCAATCTTGACTCGTTTTCTTATTTCTTCAATTAGCACTTTTTCACGACTTACTTATCATTTATTAGACTGGCAGATCTTTCAAATAACCGTTCCTTCTTAGCCAATCGTTTTGTACTCGAGTGTATCTCCAGATAATATCTCCACGTTTGTCTCCTTCAATTGACCAAGGTACAATTATCACTATGTCATTATCCTTTACCCATATCTGATGCTTAATCTTGCCAGGAACTCTACACATTCTTTCTTTTTTATCCGCACAAACAACCATGAATCTACTTCCACCTGCTCTACTGATTACAATTCCCATTATCTCCCCAGTTCTAGGAGTTCTTACTCTTGTTTGCTGCTGTTCTTCTTCAACCAAAAAATCACATCTCCTCAATTATCTCTCAAACACATCTCAAATTCTATCCATCGATTATTACATATTACAATTCATACTTTAGGCACAGCACTACGTGCACCACATGCTTCACAAACCATCATGTATATCCCTCTATCCACTTCTGTCAGTCGTGTGTCTGGAAGCTTACACTGCTTGCAAGTTAGAAAAATTTCGATATAATTTTTTATTTTTTCAACAATCATCCTTTCTGGCAATTTGCTGTTAAGAATCAGTCTTCCTCCTTCAATAGTCCCAGGTACGGCAAGTTCCTTAAATAAATATTTTGCCATGTGCTTAGGTTCTCTCCTGAGCTTGTTAGTTATTACATCAAAATTTTTGATTAATGTTTTGTTACCTTGTGTAATCACTTCAGCTGCAGGAAGTTCGAATCTTTCTGTTTTTGCAGTTTTTTCTGGCAGATTTTTATATGCCCTATTAAGATTTTCATCATAATCCAAGATATCACTATTAATCATACTTCGGAGGTAATCCTATTAAATGCTAGCTATCTGGGTTTTATTGATATAAGTTTAGAGCGTTCCAGAGATAAGTTAGGAAAAAAGCGATAAGCAAAGAGATTATAGCTGCGATAGCAATAGATGGCATCGCAGGAAAAACTCGTTTTTCTGTCTGTGCCCTATTTAAGATATAATAAAGTCCAAGTATTGAACCGATAAAACTTGCAGCAGGAAAAAGAAAGCTTCCAATCTTGTAAACGCTTACTATCAATGCAGCAGGAATTGCTAAGTCTCCTGTGCCTAACTCTAAGTGTAATGGTTCACGTTTAATGACTGTTTTTCCAGCTCTTTTTGTTTCAACTTCTTTCGTGCCTTGCACTCCTATAGTAAACGTGGTCTGCATTGATACAAACTTCTTAGCGAATTGTACCATGTGTCCTGTCCACCAAACAGCTATTACATCATATATGGCGATCAACATAACGAAAACTATTGTAGGTAATGGATCTATCGAAAATCCGATAAGTGCACCAACGCCTGCACTAGCAACAACCGCTACTATGTTTCTAAATGGCGCAAATGCAGATTTTGCAGCGTATAATGCAAGGCTTAGCAGGAGTGCGATCAGTTCGGCACTTTGGATGTTTAGAGTGAAGAGGATTACGAAAAATACGATTAAGGTAGATACTGTGGAGGAAAAGAATTCAAGGAGCCTTATTAGTATATCTCTTATAGGCAAAAGTAATATAATAATCAGAAAAATTGCTGCGAGGATAACTGAACCAATTAGATATAATACATTGAATGCACTTCCAGCTTCTTCAGGAGCAATACTTAGTGCTTTGAACACTGGCTCTTGAGCGTTGTCTATCATTATTTTTCCAACCATCAATGCCAGAAGTTGGGCGAAAATGAAAAATATCAATATCTGATGCGTTGGTCTAATCTCTGCCATGATATGATTAGGCAGATGTATTTAAAAAGAATTTAAAAACGAAAAAGGAGAAAAACGGGCTTTAGCAGATTATTCAGATCTCTGGACAAACTTAAGGAATCCAGGTTTAGGTTCAAACAATTCTCCTTTCCTTAGCATTTCATCAAGGAATCTCACAACTATCCTCTCATCAATTCCATTCTGCTTTTTTGCCTCATCAATAACCATTTCCCGTGAGACTTGGTCGTAATGGCGTGTGAGGTCACGAATGATTCCTACTACGTCATAATATTGCTCTGCCCTTGACCTCGGTTGGCCGGTTGCAATTATATCAATATCAATCTTGCCTGTTGTTCTATCAAGTGCAATTTGTCTAAGCACGAAGTCAGTTAGTCTGACTGCACGTTCAGCATCAGTTATTTCAACATGCGGTGAGAGTCTTGCTTTCGCACTTGCTTCACTTAATCGAATAAGGCCTTCAATTTGTCTTGGCGTTATTGCGACAGCACCTTGAGCTTGTCCAAGTTTTCTTAGCTGGAGGTAATAATCTTTAATTTTTTCAGAAGCTTCCTGGCTTAGAACTGGTTTTACCATTTTTCTTGAATAAGCAATATATTTTCGGAGGAATTCTGTGCTGAGAACATTGTATTCTTCCTGTTGCGGAGTCTGTTTGAGTGCAGCATCTCTGTGTGTTGTGAGTACGTACTGTGCAAGACTCTTGTCTTTTTCTTCGTCCATAATGTCACGAATTGGAAATATTAGATCAAATCTCGATAGCAGCGTTGGAGGTATGTCAAATTGTTCAGCAGGCAGCTGGTTAGGATCAAAACGTCCAAACTTTGGGTTTGCAGCCGCGAGAATAGACGTTCTTGCCTTGAATTTTGCAACAATTCCTGCTTTTGCTACGCTGACTGACTGCGATTCCATTACTTCTAGCAATGCAGATTGTTCAGCTTTTTCAATATGACTGAATTCATCGATACAACCCAAGCCACCCGATGCGAGGACGAGAGCACCTGCTTTGAGCGTCCATCCCTCTCCAAGATCGTCACGTTCTGCAGATGCAGTTAATCCTGCACCTGTTACTGACTTACCGCTTACATAAACTGATTTCGGTGCAAGGTCAGACATGTATTGTAGCATACGAGTTTTGGCCGAACCCGGATCTCCGATAAGAAGAATGTGAATATCACTTCTGATCCGTCCACCTTCAGGTAATGTTTTTTCAGAAGTTCCGCCAAAAAGTTGCAATGCAAGTCCTTCTTTAACTTCTTTATGTCCATAGATCGATGGAGCTATAGCTTTTATTATTTGTTCCATTACGTCGGGCTGTTTCGCTAAGTCTTGAATTGTTTTAATATCCTCTTTTTTCAATTCCACTTCTTCGAATTCACGCTGTACATTTTTTACGAAAATTACATCAAGATATTTAGCATAAACTTGAGTTTTTGCTTTTGGTATTGGTCTGATTCTGACAATTCCTGCAACTTCAATTGTGTCTCCAGGTATGAGTACGTTTACTAAGTCGTCTTCCATTATCATTTCGATATTAGACGCCGGCGTTCCACCTCGAACTCGTTCCAGTAGTTCCTGCATTTCACATCGTTGCAGGTTAACAAAATATGATCCATCCTCATCGAGTTCTAGTGCTTTTTTATGGCAATTTTCACATACATCTGGCAGGTATGTCCCTTTCTCGATCGGAATCTTATATATCGAGTCACATTTCATGCACTTGTAAACTGCGATCTTGACACGTGGCCTTACCTCTGCACGTTTCGTTACAACTCCCTCGATTCGAACAAGTTTTTGTATCTGTGCGGCACCGATATCCTGTATAAGCAATCCACTCTCAGGCAAGTCGCTTATTCGAACATGCGGTTCAAATTTTTTAGCATCCTCACCGCTAAGACTTATCAGAGCTGATTGTGCAGCTTGTATCACTTGATCTGGGTGCACCATCAGTTCATCTGCAAGTTCAGGATCGAATTTTTCAAGATTCTTATACGAGAAATAAAACGATTTAACTGTCGGATACTTCGATTTTAGCTCTGCTAACTCTTTCTTGTATCGTTCTTCGAAGAACTCCTCAAATTTACCTATAATTGGCCCTGCGTCAATAGAAGTAGGCACGTATACCCTCCCTGTTCTGCTATTCAGATTATGTTATTGTTATTATAAAGCTTTTTATATTTTTATCGTTTATAATTTTTTATATTTTATTATATCTTAATTTGTTATAGTAAATTAATATGTGTATGTGTGGGTGGAAACATGGTGACAAAAATTAACGAAAAGAAGAATACAAGACAAAGTGGTATAAGTACCGAACAATTAGACATAACAACTCGAAATTCATTCGAACATTTACTCGACGATATAGGGCCAGTTATGTTATTAAAAAAGCATAATGTGAAAGCGGACGTTAAAACTACGGACGGGTTCTCTACTCAGATATTAAAACAGAGCGAAGATGCAGTTTCTTCTAATTAAACCTCAGACTTCGATCGGACCTCTCTTTTTTAAGTTTCACTTCTATCTATTATTGTGTCAAAATTTTATGTAACAACGCCTATCTATTACATCAATGACGTACCACATTTAGGCAGCGCATATGCTACAACTATCGCAGATATTCTTGCTATTTGGCATAGAATGCGTGGTGAAGATACATTTTTTCTAACAGGACTTGATGAAAATTCAATCAAAACTTCTCAAGCAGCTGAAGCTGCAGGCGAAAAAGATATTTCTAAATATTCAGACAATATGGCTACGAAATGGAAGCAAGTATGGAAAGGGCTTGGGATTACAAATGATGATTTCATAAGGACTACTGAAGAACGACATAAGAAAAATGTGCTATCTTTTTTCGATAAAGTGAACAAGAAAGGAGATATTTTCAAAGGCAGTTATGAAGGACTTTACTGTGACGCATGTGAAGAATTCAAACTTGAACGTGATGTGATTGACGGAAAATGTCCTATCCACCAAAAACCGCTTCAAAAACTGAAAGAAGACAATTATTTCTTCAAACTTTCAAAATATCAAGATCAGATTCTGAAACATATAGAAGAAAATAAAGACTTCATCAGGCCAGAGAGTAAAAAACATGAGATTATCAATTTCATAAAAGAAGGCCTTCGCGATACCTCAATAAGCAGGCCGAATCTCAAATGGGGTATTGATTTTCCACTTGATAACAAGCATAAGTTCTGGGTATGGTTTGATGCACTTATCAATTATCTGTCACCAGAAAAATATTGGCCTGCAGATTTGCACATAGTTGGAAAGGATATTGCGAGGTTCCATTGCATAACTTGGATCGGAATGCTGATGTCAGCCGGATATCCACTTCCAAAATCAATTTTCGTTCATGGTTTCTTTACAATTAACGGACAAAAGATAAGCAAGTCCCTAGGTAACGCAATCGATCCTGTTCAGCTTTCATCAAAATATGGCATTGATGCCATTCGTTATTATATGTTCCGTGAAATTTCGTTAGGTTCTGATGGAGACTTCTCAGAAAAATCATTGAAAGATAGGATAAATAACGAAATAGTTGCAAACTACAGCAACTTGTTTTACCGTGTTACGTCATTCCTTGATAAAAATTTTGATTCGAAAGTTCCGCAAGCAATGATAACGGAAAAGGATACGGCGATCCTTTCATTAGCTGATCTGGCAGTTAATAATTACGAGAATGATATGCAAAATTTCGAACTTACCTCTGCACTCAATAGAGTGGTTGACTTAACCTCAGAAGTAAACCGTTACTTCCAATCCGAGGAGCCATGGAAAACAATTAAGGAAGATAAGCAGAAGGCAGCCACAACGCTTAATGTTTCTGTCAATCTTTTGAGAACACTTTCATTGCTTTATTATCCATTTATGCCAAATAGAGTCGGTGCTGCTTTAGCCAATCTGGGAATAAACTCTGAATGGAAAGAGGTTGCAAAACCAATTCTCAGTGCAGGACAAAACATAAAAGCAGAGATGTTGTTTAAGAAAATAGATTGATCGAGGTATTTGCACTTATTGTATTCTGTTAATAATAAATTTTAAGTGAACAGTAAAATGTGATGTTAAATGAAAAGAGTGATCATAGTTCATAGGTGGGACGGGTCTCCAAAGGATGATTGGTATCCCTGGCTTAAAAAAGAATTGGAGAAAAGAGGTTTTAAAGTTACGATTCCAAAAATGCCAAATTCTTCCGAGCCGGTAATTGAAAAGTGGGTGTCATATCTATCCAAAATTACTTCAACTGCCGATAAAGACACATATTTTGTTGGTCACAGCATCGGCTGCCAAGCAATACTTAGATATCTAGAAAATTCAGGCAAGAAAATCGGAGGAGCTGTATTTGTATCTGGATGGTTTACACTAAAGGGACTTGAAACAGACGAAGAAAAGACAATCGCAAAACCTTGGATTAAAACTTCAATAAATTTTGATAGAATTAAAGGCAAGTTTTTTGCTATATTTTCTGATAATGATCCATTTGTCCAGTTAAAAAAGAATAAAGAAATATTTGAGACAAAATTAGGCGCTAAAACAATTATTGAACATAATAAAGGACATTTTACTGATGAAGAAGGAGTTAAAGAGATCTCATCAGTTTTAGAAGCAATATTAAGATTATCTGCGCAAAAGAAATAATTGTAATATAGGGCTCGTAGCTCAGCTTGGCCAGAGCGTTCGGCTTTTAACCGACAGGTCGAGGGTTCAAATCCCTCCGAGCCCGCTAAAGATCAGTGATTTCATGGCAAAATCAATCAGGCAATCCGTTATCCTCAAGGCAAGTCCTCATGACGTATACGGAGCACTGATGGATTCAAAGAAGCATGCTGCTTTCACTGGAGATAAAGCAGTTATCAGTAGGAAAGTAGGGGGAACGTTTACTGTTTTTGGAGAATACGCTGAAGGGAAAAACCTCGTTCTTGTAAAAGATAAAAAGATCGTCCAATCTTGGCGTGCTGCCGACTGGCCTGAGGAGGATTATTCTAAAGTTACATTTTTGTTGAAAAAAGTTAAGGAAGGAACAAAGCTTGTTTTTAAGCAAACTGGGATTCCTAGCGAATTTTACAGTGACATTGCTCAGGGTTGGATTGATTATTATTGGAAGCCCATGAAAAAAATGTTAGAGAAATAAAATAGAGTAAATAAAAAATTTAAAAAAGAAAAAAAAATAAAAAAAGAAAAAAAAGAAATTACATAGTTGCCAGTATTGCTCCAGAAACTGCTAGAGTTACTAGATGCAATCCATTGTTTATCCAGAAGAGTTGTTTTGGTTTACCTCCCCAAAGATAATCTCCAGAAGCGGTCGTTCCAACAAATCCAACCCAAACCATAATTCCTACAATAGCTCCATCAACAATATTCTTTGCTTGTGCGTATGCAACGAAAACGGCCAAGAAATAAGTCATGACTAATGTTGCCGCAACTTGCATCGGCATTCCCTTCATCATTTCTTTCTTCATATCTGCTTCTTTCACTTTTTTCTTTTCCATTCCTACTAATTTCATCCATTGATTGCCGAAAACAGCTGGGGAATACCAGACCATTCCGATAACCATACTTACTATTGTAGCAGCTACTACTGCTATTAAATTTATACTAACGCTCGGTATCATGTATACACCTCTCCGTAGTGGTTTTATTTATAGTATTTAAAAATCTGTCAGAAAGGACCGAGTTCTATAACTATTTTAGAGTGTTCAATTGGTTTATTTCGTATTCGATTTCTTTATCTGTCATCAATCTTTCTCTTTTTACAAATTCAAGAAGTCCAATTCTCTCTTTTGTGGCTACTTTTTTATTTGTCTTAATCTTTCTGGCTGTAAACTGGTAGAGGTCAGAGATCCAAGATCGTGCAGCATCAAGACGGATTGCTGACTTAAATGTTTCATTGTAAACTGATTCCATTCTTTTTCGATATTCCTCTTTTTTTAGCTGTTGAACGGTTTCAAAAGGAATTATTATTTCTGGACATTCTTTATCAATAATCTTTTCTTGGTCATTCTTAAGCAGCCCGGACTTAGTCAAAGGAAACGCTTGGCAAACAAGCGGCCTATCCTTGTAGATCGAACAACCGTCCTTTCTAAGAAAACGGCAATGCCCCTTCCCAATGTCTTTCATGCCCCACTGCAATACTACTTCTGTTTCTCCAATCTTCCCTATTATTGCTGGTCTTATATCTGCATTGTTATCCATTTTCTTTAGTCTTTCAACTTCCCACTCGAAAAGTGCTAGATTGTAAGAATTTTCACAGCACTTATTGCATTTTGTGCAAATGAAAGAATCGGAGGAACCCATATCCTTTTTAATCCAAACCGATTTTTATCCTTTATGGAAGCGATGCCCTCTAGAGAGCAGATCGTTAAGGATGGAAAAGCCGAGCTACGTGTTCTTAGAAAAGGTAGCATGTATCAAAGAATAGTGTTCACTGTGAAAAAAATAACAACACCTTATGGCACTTATCCAATTATTGTGACTGATAGGATTATCGATCTTAAGGATATGGTCAGGTTATGCGAGGAAATTAAACTTCCTATTCAATCTCCTACTGGTACTGCATTTCCAAAAGGAACTACAGGTAAGGATTTTGTAAATCTGATAGAACAATAATAGAATAGTTAAATGGCCGTTGATATTATGGCAGACCTGTTGCAACTTGCGACTGAATTAGTTAAGGCATACGGAATTTTTGGATATTTCCTAGTCGTCTTATTCGGTTCAACAATCCCAATTATTCCAGTTGAAATTGTGCTCCTTGTTGCATTGGCAGCTGGATTTGACCCCTTTCAATTGTTTATCTTAACAACCATCGCTTCAAGTATCGGAGGAACTGCCATTTTCTATGCAGCTTTTGGATTTACACGTGCTATCGTCAAGCGTGAAAGCAAAATAATGAAAGAAGCACGAGATCTGGTGAACAAATACGGTTCAATTGCAGTTTTTCTTGGTGCATTAACCCCTTTTCCTTACGATCCTATTGCAATAGTCGCAGGAGCATTGAAGATGAATAAGGTAAAGTTTATTCTGGCAACACTTATAGGTAGAGGACTGCGTTTCGCAATTATTATCTGGTTTGGTCAAACGGCAATAAGCATATTAGTCTGATAATAACCATTTTATATAACAAAACTCTAAATAAGATATGGAATCTTCAGTTCTTCGAAATAAGGTTGGCAGTTCGCTTTACAAAGCGTATGAATTTGTCAAAATCCAACACGAAAAAAATTATCCTTTAGATAGGCACATTATGTCAAAGGAAGGTACAAACGCATGGCTGGGTGGATATGCAAAAGTATTCAGTCAAGACGGGAAAGAACTTTTAAGCAAGTACGGAAACAGAGAGCATTCAGGACATATCTTCCAAAGGATGGTCATAACTGAAAATATTTACTTAGAGGATTATGAGGTTCATAAAATCTCAACTGAAAATTTAAACCGAGTTCTTTCACTTAAAGATTCCGACGGATGGAGATATTTTGAAGATTTTAAGCCGCTTCCTCCAGATTCTGATGATCTGGCGCAGATATTGAAGGTTGCTTGTTTATGGGGATCAACTGATCAGATCAGCATGGTAATAGAAGAGCTCCAAATTCTGTCTAAAAATATCAGAGATAACGGTTCAATCAATACTTGGTTGTTAAGCGATCCAGCTGAATCAGATTTCACAAGCAAATTCTGGGGCAGAGGTTATGGCGGGACAGAAGATAGCGAAGTAGTCGCCAACGTTGTGACTGCTTTGAGCATGTTGTCTAAACTTAATCAAATGGCGTTAATAGTATTCAAAGAAAGATTAAACGATATCCTTGAATTTTTAATATCAAAGCAAGAACCTGAAGGCTTCTGGAAAAGTACTTGGTATTTCGGGCCGTATTACGGGACCTACCACTGTTTGCGAGCGATTAATGGAGGACATCAGCTCAAACGAGTTAACGACAAGTCAATAAGATTCTTATCCTCGATAGGTGCGAAAGGAGATTACGGAGACTCGTTAAGTACTGCGCTAGCCATTAGTAGTGGTAGCATCCTGGGAATGAGCTTAGAAAAGTCAGTTTCTGTTTTATTGGACCAGCAATCAAGAGAGGGGTCTTGGCCAGCTGCACAATGGATCGATACGCATCAGAACGACGGCATAATTGTTGGAGGCCAAACAATAACTACTTCTTATTGTATAAAAGCATTGACAGATTATCTTGGTCTGAAAAGATAACTGCAATTATCTTATATATGAAAGTTCTTCAGGTTTCTTCGGCATTTCCAGCATACCGCTTACTGGTGCCTCTCCTTTCCTGCTTTCTTCTTCCATCTTCTTGATCAGATCTTCACTTTCTTTTGCCTTTTTCTCTAGTTTGTCTGTACTAATCTTGAAACCTAAAAGACTGGAGAGAACTTCAATTATTTTTTGTGCTGCTTTGTGATCGATATAATTTCCATGGGTCTCACCCATTATACATATTCCATTCATCTCTCTCATCTTTCCAAGCCCTAAAAGCATACCTGCAGCGCCAATAATTGAACCTTCTGCAATTCCAAATTGAATGCCATGTTTCTTGTACATCTCTATATCTTTCTTGTCAGTCACTGCACCGAATATTCTAGTCTTATCAGCTACTCTTCCTACGCCATATCCTCCTAGAGTCATGATCCTTTTTACTCCGTTATCCTGTGCAAAGTTAAGAATTACATTCATAACTTCGTATTGTGCCTCTGGCGTCATTGGTTGAACATCTCCAATTAATATAATCAGGTCATTTCTTTTGTTCGGGTCTTTGTAAATATGAATCTCATTGTTCAGCATCTTAATACTGCCATCCTTGTTAATGAGAATCTGATGGGGAAAATGGTGCGAATAAAGTTCTGCTACTTTTTTAGCCTTCAGTTCTTCAACCATGTGTTCTGCAGCAAGTTTTCCAACAAATCCTATTCCTGGCAATCCTTCGATCAGTACAGGATTCACAAGTTTTGGAATGCCATCGGGCATGAAAATCTCAGTTCTAATCCTTTTCGATTCGGTTTGTTTTTGTTCCTTTGGTGCTGTTTCAGTTTTCTTTTTTTTCATTTTCTCACCCTATTAGAAAACTTTGCTTTTCAAAAAAAGCAAATCATTTTTTCTCTTCTTTACCTGTATCAAGTTCGAGTCTATACTTACTATACTCTTCACTTATAAACTTATTATATCTTACAGGATGCCCAACTCTTGTGTTAGTCTCGTGGTGCATCACTTCCATCGTATAAGCATTACAAACTGTACATTTTCTCAATTTATTTTCTACCATGTTTTCACAGATCATTCTTCTTTTCTTTCAAATTCGCATTTTCCGCCGCTATTTTCTACTACTTCTGTAACTTCCTCTACTATCGCCTTAAGATGTTTTTCACATTTCTTATAATCCTCTCCTTCCACAGTAATAAGATATCTCGGTGCGCCGAGGTATACAATCTCTGCATTTTTTATATTAAGTGCAGATTTAATCACTTCAATTCCATTTGATTGATTTGATTGGATCGTTAATACACCGTTTATTCTTCTTTTTTGTTTCTTTATGTTATCCTTAGCAACTTCTACAATAGATTTTACCCATTCTTCAGGCAATTCAGCCTTTTTCAGTCCTTCTTCGCCATCGCTTGCTGCCTGTTCAAATCCAAGATAACCATCACCGTATGCCTGTTCAATCTTAGATTTTATCTCTTCAATTGTCAGTTTTGAAGCTTTCTTTGTTTTAGCCCTTGCAACTTCAAGCAGCTTCATAACACGTTTGTCGCGTTTGAATGACTCTAGTTTTCTAGCTTCGTCTGAATCTGACACTCTTTTCAGTGAGATATCAATTAGGTTTTTCTCTGGAACAATTCTATAAACTCTTCCTACAACTCTCTGTCCTTCCTTTACAAAATTATGAATATTTTTTATCCAGCGAGGAGCAACTTCAGAAACGTGAATGAAACCTTCTTTCTTATATTCTTCAAGATAACAAAAAGCACCATACGGGAAAATCTTTTTTATTGTGGCAATGACTAACTCGTCATAATCCGGCATCTCCTTCATTAGTCAACACCTTTTACGATTTTACCAAGTATATGTGAATGCCCTCCGGTCGGTTTTGCCAATGGTTTGTTGCACATCAAGCATTTAACTTCCATTTTAATGCTGTCAAAAACTGTTTGTTCATTTCCACAGTCGTGTTTGACTTGGAAAAACTTTGATTTAGGTGTTTTTTTATCCATAATATCCTTACTCCCTTTAGTAGTTTCATTTAGTCGTAGCTATCTCTACTATTACTACGATGCAACCTTTACAATCTCAAGAACCTTTTCTGTTCGTCCTCCAATTACTCGTTCTTGTCTGTGTTTGCAAACTGTGCATTCAAGCATTATCTTTTGGTGCTTTCCTCTTTTCTTTACGGACTTCTTACCGCTAACCTTGCCCACGTATCCTCTCAATTTTCTTTCGTATCTTCTTTTACCGTAAGAGAATGGGCTTTCTTTTCCTTTTTTATAGAGTTTAACCTTCTGAACAGTATGTTTATTACACTCAGGACAATATGTTCTTGTCGTATCAATCATTTTCATATTTTCACTCTTTTTATTTTTCGTCTCTCAAATCTGTTTTGCAGCCTTAATCTTTATTAGTGTTTCAGCTTCTTCTTTCGGAATAGATATCCTTTCGCCGGTTTTGTATGGGCCATACGTATTCCCATTCAATCCAACAAACTCTTCAATATCTTTAATTATATTTATTTCACTTCCACTCTTATTAAGTTTGTTTTCTTCACTTATGCCTTCAGTTGTTTCGTTTGTTGCTTCTTTTTTTATCTCTTTTATCATAGAAGAAGCTGTTTGTTTACTCTCTTCTCCTGGATTGTTAAATCCTGAGGTTTGTTCCTCTTCTTTCAGGATTATAATCAACTGCGAAAAAAACTCTTTTTCTTTTTTTGTCATCTCAACAGGAGGTTCCACACCTTTGCTTGAATTGAGAGCCGACATAAGAATTTTCTCAGTTCTCCTATTATGAATATACTTCAGGATTTTAAAAACGTTTTCTTTTTCCCTTAAATCGTTAATGCTGCTAACAGAATACCTATGTATCATCTTGGTTGCCAATTCATATAAATTGTCCGGTATGGGCGCAAGCAGTGGACCTTTCTCTTTTGTCTGTATCCTTCTTAGTTCCTCATAATTCAGTTCTTCCATATCTTCCCACAACCATAACTGCTAAACAAGCTATTTATTCTTATTGTGCGAGAGTCGCAACCTTCTTGCATAGCAGATAAACTGCAACATACTCTGGTAGCTCAATTGTTTTGTCTTTGTAAGGGCCAAACGTTTGTCCGTTAAGCGTTACTTCTGGGCAGTTGTTAACTGAGATCTTTATCGGGTTTCCTTTGAATACTATCGGTTCCGTTGTATAATCGAATTTTTTCAAGTCTTTTAGCTGCATCCTTTTAGCAATCAATCCCGTCTCTCCATGTATGCTGTCTGGCATCCTAATGAGTTTACTTGTATCGAAAGTTACGCCTTCATCAACTCCACATCCTTTAATTCTAATTACTTCTGCAATCAGTTTTTCTATGAATTTCTTCTTGTTACTTATGAAAACAGTATCCCAATTCCCAGCTTCAATCTGTTTTATTGCATCATTCTTCTCATAAAATCTATTGGCAGTCTTAGGAGTTACTCCAATGTTCTCTAACCTTCGGTTTGTAAGGTATTCTAAAAATATTTTTGCAAATCTTCCTTTCCACCCGCCCTCAGTTGTTTTCGGGCCTATCGTTTTCTTTCTGATTTTGTCCTCTACAAATAAGTCTTCATACTCCACGCCTCTTCCATTAACATAATCTGCAATCTCACGCCTTGCGTAACTGTTTAACTCTTCAAATCCTCCCATCAAATGAACATGGTAGCCTCTATTTCCTGAAAAATTAACGGACAAGCTTTCTTCGTTAACTCCAAATTCACCAATAAGATAATCTTCAATGAGTCTAAGCGCATTCTCCTTTGCTTTACCCATACATTCTCGACAAACCCATTCCTTTCCATGTCTCTCTGTGCAGGGTGATCCAAGCTGGTTTGCATCAAAATCAAAAACTATCTCTCCGTTTACCCATTCTTTTTTCTGAATTGGTCTTGCTGATGGAAATTTGTAAAAAGCAACAGAATGCGAAATGTAGAATGGAACATTCCTGGCCAGATAGCTATTCAGTTCTTTTTCATTAGCAAAGGAAAAATGTCTTGATTCAATTTTTTTGGTCCACGTTCCAAACCCAAACTCTCGTGTATGAATATTAACTGGGCCTTTTGTCCATGCAGATGAGTAATATCTTTTGAATTTTTCTTTTATAAAATTCTCTTCAGTTACAGTTTCGTTCATTTTCTTCCCCTAACTGCTCTAAATTTGCCAGTTCTTGTGCCAAATTGTATCGGATTCTTTATCCCCGCAATTCCAAGGCACCCACATTCGGGCAGCCTAAGCCCGTACGAATCCATATTCATACAGGATGTTGTATTGTAACCCTTCTTTTTGATAAAATCTATTTGATAACGAGTTATTTTTTCATTGAAATTTGGAGTATGCGAGATTACTTCAACAATAAAATCAGAAGGGAAACCTTTCTTTACTAGATACGCTGCAATAGCTACTCTTGCAAAATGTGAAATATTTTCACCGCTTCTAGCTTTATCAATTATTTTTTGCATACATGGTGCAATCTGTGAGCTTGCAACAGTTACCTCTCTTTCTGTCAGTTTTATGTCTTTAATTTCTTCTTTAACCTCTGTGGCAGCTTCTTCGATATCTTTTTTCAATTCAGGAGGGATCATATGTGGTTTAACTGGGAGTCCGTGTTCAACAGTTCTTCTTATTGCTTCGGCAACCACTCCTAAGAATTTGTTTTGATCAAGTATCACATTTCCTTCAGATATGCTTTGAGATAAGAGCCTACATTCCCTGCTTTTTGGAATGTACTTAAGATAAGACCTAAGCGACATGCTGAGCCCTTTATGTTCAATGCCAAATTCTTGACAAACTTTCGATAATTCACTTTCATTTTCTCTTAGGTATCTGACTGCTCTCCTTATCTCCCCATTTGCATATCTCATCATGAATTTTCTGTCAAGTTCGGATGCAATCATCTTAGAGATCGGATAAGAAAGCACTTCTGTCTTGAGAAGTTTTTGATCAGTTGTATAAAACGAAGTTATGTTCTCGTTTGTGACTCCATCTGCAACTCTTTTCTTCGCCCTTTCCATTACGTCAAAATTAATCTCAACACTGCTACTTCCAATCAGTTCTTTAGCTGTTTTGGAAAAGGGATATTTTGCAGCAAATTCTAACTGTACATTTGCATTTGTATTCAGGTTTGTGTTCATAATTAATCCCACACAGATATTCAGTGAATAAATATACGCTTGGTGCAAGCTATATATAATTTAACTATCTATAATATTAGTGTATTTATGACGTTATTTGAAAATGCAAATAAACTTCCGAAGCAAGTTAATCAATTGCGGGAAGGAATAGGTGCTTTTTTCAGTAAGATTGACAGGGATCCAAATCATTGGACGCTTCTATCTCTTGTTATTGCCGTATTCGCGTCTCTATTCATTTACAGTGAACAATTTATTTTAGGCGCAGTTCTCATAGTGCTCTCAGGTTTCTTTGACTGGGTTGATGGAGCTGTGGCTCGTTACTCGCGCCGTGTTACTAAGTTGGGTGCGTACATCGATACGGTCAGTGATCGTTATACAGAATTTCTTTATCTCTTCCCGTTGTTTTTTGTTGCTATTCCAGGAGTTATCTGGCCAGCAAAGGTATGGCTTTCATTTTATCTATTCGGCGCAATGGCAACAACTTATGTAAAGGCAGCTGCCAAGGAAAAAGAACTTAACATTCCAGAGATAAGGGGAGGCATCTTAGAACGGGCGGAGAGAGTTGGGCTGCTTACTGCAGGCATTTTCTTAGCTGGATTTGACATTATCTTTCTAGCATATCTGCTTCCAATTCTTGCTATTCTTGCAAACATTTCTGCTATTCAGAGGATAAAAAAAGTTTTAGATGAAACGAAACCAAAACCTGTGATTGTGGAAAAGAAAATTGAAGAAGAACCAGAAACAAAGGTTGTTTTTGAGAAGAAAGGAAAGTTTGAAGGAGAAGCAGTTTATGTTCCGAAGGAAGAAGTAAAACGAAGAGGGCCAAGAGTAAGAGTATAATCGCAGAAAAGTATATATAGTTCAACCAGTTATTAAAATGATAAAGTATTTTTGTGTGTGACTATGAAAAAGACAATTGCGGTTTTGCCAGGCGACGGAATTGGGCCAGAAATAATGAAAGAAGGCTTAAAAGTCCTCGATGTTGTTGCAAAGAAAAGAGGACATGAGTTCACACTTCTATTTGCTGATTTTGGTGGAGTTGCTTATGACAAATACGGACATCCGTTTCCAGATGAGACTAAGGCAATTTGTGATAAGGCAGACGCTATACTGAAAGGTCCAGTTGGTGGACCTAAATACGATAAAATCGGAGATGTCAATCTTCGACCAGAAAGAGGCGCGATACTGCCATTGAGAAAAAGGTATGATACTTTTGCAAATCTTAGACCCGTTAAAGCACCACCTGCTCTGTTCAGTTCTTCACCTCTTAAACCAGAAGTTATAGGTGAAGGCGTTAACATTATGATGATACGAGAACTTGTTGGCGGTATTTATTTTGGGAAAAACGATACCGGAACAGATGAAAACGGGAAAAGGTATGCAATTGATGAAATGAAATACGAAGAAGATCAAGTTGTGAGAATAGCCAGGCTTGCATTTGATGAAGCCGTTTCAAGACGATCTAAACTTTACAATATACACAAAGCAAATGTTTTAACCTGTAGCGTTTTTTGGAACGAAATAGTAGAGAATGTTCGTAGAGACTATACGGATGTTTTATTTGAGCACATGTTGGTCGACAACGCCGCTTTTCAATTAATGGTTAATCCACGTCAGTTTAATGGTGTAATGCTTTTTGAGAATATGATGGGAGATATACTAACTGATCAAGCAGGCGGAATTCTTGGATCGCTCGGTTTAATGCCATCTGCATGTATTGGTCCTGAAAAAAGTTATTATGAACCTGCACATGGTTCAGCTCCAAATATTGCTTGCCAAAACATTGCAAATCCTTATTCAATGATTGGTTCCGTAGCGTTTATGTTAGATAAATCATTTAATTTGAAAGAAGATGCAAACGCAATTTGGAATGCGCTTTTCAATGTATTTGGAAACGGATATAGAACTATGGAATTGAAAACTAAAGAAACTCCAGAAAATAAAATAGTCTCAACTGATCAATTTGGAGACTTGGTTTGTGAAGAAATTGAAAAGTGTGAATTAGCTGCCGTATGTTAATTGGTGAAAAAAATGGGAGGACAAACATTACTTAAAAAAGTATGGGATAAGCACACCGTAAGAAAACAACCTGACGGTTCAACAGTTCTATTTGTTGGCCTCCATCTGATACATGAAGTTACCAGTCCTCAGGCATTCGAAGACATGAGACGTCGAGGACTTAAAGTTTTATTTCCTAATCATACTTTAGCTACAGTTGATCACATAAAACCTACAACGTTTATGCCATTTGTAAACGGAAAACGGCCAGTAATGCCAGAGGTCGATATTGAGGAAATGATGCAACACATAGAAAGAAATACGAGCGAAAATAATATCTTATTTTTTGGATACGGGCATAAATGTCAAGGAATCATTCACGTTATAGCTCCTGAGCTTGGTTTGTCCCAGCCAGGTATTACTATCGCATGCGGTGACAGTCACACAAGTACACATGGTGCTCTTGGAGCAGTTGCATTTGCTGTAGGAACAACACAGATCGAGCAGATCTTATCGAGGCAGTCTGTCATTATGAAGCAACCAAAAGTTAGAAAGATAGAAATTAACGGATTACTTTCACCTGCTGTTTATGCGAAAGATGTAATTCTTTGGGTAATAAACAAGCTGGGCGTTAACGGCGGGATTGGCTACGCCTACGAATATTCCGGCAGCACTATCGAAGATCTTTCACAAGAAGCTAGATTTACATTGTGCAATATGACAATTGAAGGCGGTGCAAAAATCGGTTACGTTAATCCGGATGAGAAAACTTTCGAATATCTTAATGGTCGAAAGTTTATGCCAGTTGGTCAAGAGTTTGAGAAGGCAAAAGACTACTGGAGTTCTGTTGCATCTGATTCTGATGCTAACTACGAGGATATTGTAAAGTTTATCGCTGAAGAGATCGAACCAATGGTTACGTGGGGAACAAATCCCGGACAATCATCACCTGTCTCAGGTAAAACTCCACTAATTGACAGGCTTCCAGAAAAAGAAAAAGCCACTGTTAAAAAAGCACTTAAATATATGCAACTTCCTGAGGACATGGCGATCAAGGGGATGAACTTTACTGATGCTTTCATCGGAAGCTGTACGAATGGGCGTATAGAAGACCTTAGGCAAGCTGCATGGGTCATAGAGCAAGTAGGAGGAAAGGTTTCATCAAATATCAATGCATTAGTAGTGCCTGGTTCTCAAACTGTTAAGCAGAAGGCAGAGCTTGAGGGCTTAGATGAAATTTTCAAGGAAGCTGGTTTTGAATGGAGAGATTCAGGTTGTTCACAATGTTTAGGTATGAATCCAGACACGTTAGCTGCTGGCAGGCTTTGTCTTTCAACGTCAAATCGTAATTTTGAAAATCGAATGGGTCCAGGTGCACGTACTATGTTAGCTAGTCCAGCAACAGTAACCTATTCGGCGCTGACTGGTGAAATAAGAGATGTCAGAGAAGTTTTAGAAATTGAGAAGGAGATGTTATGAGTTTACCCCAACCTGGTCAAAAATTTAAAGAGATAAAAGGAAGAGCAGTTGCGCTTCGAGAGAATGACATCGATACAGACATAATTATTCCAGCTGTTCCTTGGCTAAGGAAAGTTACATGGGATAAACTTGCTGAAAAAGCATTTTACCTAAGGCGTCACGATACTAACGGAAACAAATTATCACATCCGCTTAATGAAGAAATCTACAGAGGATCAAAAATTCTTATAGCTGGAAGTAACTTCGGGTGTGGGTCTTCAAGAGAACATGCTCCTCAAGCACTGCTCAGAATGTGGGGTCCGAACAGCGGTTTTGAAGCAGTGATTGCAGAATCTTTTGCTGATATTTTTAGGGGGAATTCTACAGTTATTGGTCTACCACTTATTTCCACTTCTAAAGAGACAATAGCGTACTTATGGAATCTGGCTGAGGCTAATTCAAATAAGGAGTTTATGATTGATTTAGAACAGAAAGTTATCCGCGTTAACGACCTCTCCTTTTTGTTAGATATCCCCGAAAGTGACCGACAAAAGTTATTAACCGGCACATGGGATGACATACAAACTCTTCAGAACATACCCGAAGAAGAATTCGTAAGTGTCCAGCAATCGCTTCCGTATCAATGGTTGTCTAGAAATGTAAAATCTTTCTCGGAGAAACAGGATGCCGGAGAATTTAAAGTATAAGTGATGTAATGGTTTATCAAAAAATAAATCAATCAAATGCGAAAGAAATTCTCAGAGGCTCTTTTGTTGCTTTAGTTACGCCTTTCAAACGGGACAATGCTGGTGCAGTAGATCACAATTCGCTTAAACCTCCTGTAGATTACGATGCGCTTAAACCTCTTGTAGACTGCCATATGAAGTCCAAAATGGCCGGAATAGTTCCGTGCGGAACAACTGGCGAATCTCCAACGTTGGATCATGAAGAGCAAGTGGAAATTATTAAGCGGGTCATAGAGTTTGTGGATGGCCATAAATTAGTTATTCCTGGAACGGGGTCAAATAGTACTTACGAGGCTGTGAAACTTACTAAGGCTGCTGAACTTGCAGGAGCAGATGCAGCACTAGTGATCTGCCCTTATTACAACAAGCCTACTCAAGAAGGTCTTTACCAACACTATAAGGTAATAACTCAAGAAAGCAATCTTCCGCTTATTATTTATAACATACCTTCTCGAACTGCCGTGAATATGGTGCCAGAAACTATGGCACGTATTTATCGTGATTTTCCTACCGTTGTCGGCATTAAGGAAGCATCTGGAAATATTGATCAGATGTCTAAAATTATTTCTTTATGTGGGAATAAAATTGCATTATTGTCAGGTGATGATGCCTTAACATTTGATGTCTTGTCTATAGGAGGTACAGGTGTTATCTCCGTCGTTGCTAATCTTTTTCCAAATGAAACTGCCGAAATGATTGAAGCATTTGAGCGAGGCGATCCTGAAGAAGCAGAAAAGATTCATCGCAGGATGCTTCCATTGGTTAAGATGTTATTTATCGAGACAAACCCTGTGCCAATTAAGACTGCAATGGAAATACTGAACATGTGTTTATCCGGTGTACGCCTACCTCTGGTACCAATGAGTGAAGAGAACAAGGCCAAATTAGCTAACGAACTCGAGAAGTTCATCGATGCAGGACACAGTGAGCGAGTTGGATCACTTTCAAATGTCTGTTAAATCCTTGCAAAATAAATTAAGTTTTGAGTTATGTTTTTATGAAAATAAGAATCTTAACAGTCGCACGGCAAATTCAACGTCTTCAGAATAGGGGAATTGCAAATATCTCATTAGATCGAAGGGGCAAAACAATTTCCTTAACTCATTTGACACCTATGCATAGTACAGTTGCTGAAAAAAGTAACGTAGGTCTCAAAGTCAGGAAAACTGTTGAGAGAACTAGACTGAAATATGAGAAAGTTGCATTATATAATCCAATGGACGGAATCACTTATAAAATAACTGAACCAAAAGAGATTGTAAAAATGATTATTGAGAAATTAGATCGTTTGAATGCATATACTAACTAAGTTTAAATTACGTTTAAGTCTTGGTTCAAAACAGTAAAGTATATTAAGAAAAACAGAATAGGATTGCCATGGTAAAATCAAAATTAGAAATATTAAACGTTATTTCAGCTTCTAAAATCTACAATCATCCACTGAGTTATTCAAAGCCAAAACTCAATGGAGTCTGCCTTGGTTTTCAAATTAAACCTAATAAACATAGTCGGAGTATTATACATGAGGAGATTCTCGAAATAAAAAAGAGTTTTGAAACTGAGGGTGTCAAATTTAAAAAAATAGAAAAAAGAAAAACAGCCCCACAAGTTATCCAGTATTTCCTAAGTTCTGTTTCTGAGACATTAAACGTTATCCTTGAATTTGATGGCGGGTTACACGAGGTGTCTATAGGGATTATGCCAGAATATCGTAACTTGTTGTCTCCTGTTCAACGCGTTCAGACGGTTCAGTTTAGTGAATTAGATGACTCTATAATTACTAAACTCCTGGAAAGTCGTTATAGAGTTAAATTTCAGTAGGAATGATTCCAAGCTAATACCTTATCGTATACTAAAAGAATAGGATATCTATGAAATCAAAATTTAAAATATTGTCTGTAAACACTGCTTCTAAAATTCCTAACTATCCTCTAGACTATTCAAATCAAACCTTTAACGGATTTTTTATTACCTTTCAAACTACTCCTAAAACCAATAATCATAAGCTTCTACTCGAAGAGATACTTGAAATAAAAAAGAGTTTCGAAACTAAAGGGGTCAGGTTTAAGAAAATAGAAAAAAGAGATCTATCTCCGAGACATCCTCAGCTATCGTTAAGTTCTATATATGGAACCTTGAATATCCTTATGGAATATTACGACATGTTACATCAAGTTTCTATCGGAATAACTTCAGAATATGTCAAGTCAACGTGTGCCAATCGTATGATGAAATCTCATTTTAATGAGTTAGATGAATCAATAATCTCTAGACTTCTAAAAAGCAGGTACGGAATTACAGTATTTAGTGAAGTCTAGCTTAAGTTCAAGCCCAGTTCAAGACAGTAAAGTATTTAAAATCTTTTTACCCTATTAGTTATATCGGTTTTTCTTCAGAAATCGAATCCGGCGTTAGAAAAGTTCAGTTCGTTTTGTACGACATCTTGTTGTACATGCATTCTGTAACAGTTATTGACGTTAGTGAGCATAATGGGAACAAATCATAAGCCAAGAGCGGGTTCGCTCGCATATAAACCAAGGAAGAGATCTGACGATCTTTCACCACGCATCTCCAGCTGGAGGCATACAGACAAGCTTGGGTTCCTTGGATTTCCTGTTTACAAGGTCGGCATGACCTCTATCGGAGTCATTGATGACACTGCTTCACCCTCAAAGGGAATGGATGTCACAATAGCTGCTACTATTCTTGAGGCACCAAAAGTCACACTTATTGGAGCTCGTCTCTACAAGATAACTCCATACGGCGTTAAATGTCTCGGAGATGTCATTTCCTCTCAGCCGCAAATCGCATCCAAACTTGGCATGAAGAAGGATACGAAGCATAAGGATTTCGAATGGATGTCAAAACTTTCAATGGAAGGTTGTTATGTTGCTGCTCTTTGTTTCACAGATCCAAAATCAGCTGGAACTCCTAGGAAGTACGGAGAAGTTGTTGAAATTGCACTCGGCGGTAAGTCATGTGCTGAACAGATTGAATTTCTCAAGCCACTTCTTGGAAAAGAAGTAGCGGTTAAAGACGTTTTAGAAGAAGGGGAATATGTTGATACAATCTCTGTTTCACGAGGACATGGGTGGCAAGGAGCAATAAAGAGATTTAATATTCATAAACAGAGAAGGAAGGCAACAGGACGTGTCAGACACGTTGGAACGCTTGGACCGTGGCACCCTTCATACGTTATGTATACGGCTCCTCAAGCAGGTCAGATGGGTTTTCATCGCAGAACACAGTATAACAATCGAGTTCTCATAATAGGTAATGATCCTTCAAAGATCAATCGTTCATCAGGTTTTCCACAGTACGGAAATGTGAAAACGGATTACGTGTTAGTCAGAGGTTCAGTGCCAGGCACGCAGAAGCGATTCGTATTTTTAAGAAAAGGAGTCAGGTCTCCAACTCCAACGGCAGTTAGGAAACCGCAGATTACGTATGTTGCAGTTAGATAATAAGTAAAAAATGATTAGGAAATAAAATGACTAGAAAATACAAAACCGTAGGTTGTTATTATGACAAAAGTTAATGTTTATTCAATGGATGGAACTGCGAAGGACAAGATCGAACTTCCTTCAACATTTGACGACGAAGTAAGAGAAGATCTTATCAAACGTGCAGTGCTTTCAGAAGAATCTGAAAAGTTGCAGCCGAAGGGTAATTTCTATCGTGCAGGTCTTCAAACAACTGCAAGATACGTTGGAAGAAAAGAGGCTTATCACAGTCTTAAGAATAAAGGTCAGCCTATGCTTCCGCGCGTAATGTTTCCAAAAGGCCGATTCGGTCCTGTGAGAATTGTTCCGTGGGCTGTCAAAGGAAGAGCAGCACATCCTCCACATCCAGAAAAAGTGTTGTTCGAAAGGATAAACGAAAAAGAAAAGAAGAAAGCACTTCGATCAGCAATTGCCGCTACTGCATATGGAAATTTGGTAAAAGCAGTTCACAAGGTTGATATTCAATTTCCAATAATTATTGAGGATGGTTTCGAAGAAGTAAAAAAGACGAAGGATGTTATGAGCATACTTGGGAAAATTAAGATTGATACGGATGTTGACAGAGTTAAGCGAGGAAGAAAAGCAAGAACGAGCAGAAAAGGAGGAGTAAAGACGCCTAGATCTATTCTCATTGTTGTTTCTGGTCAGAAACCGTTGCTTAAAGCAGCACACAACATTCCAGGTGTTGATGTTGCAAAGGTCGATGAAGTGAAAGTTTCACAGCTGGCACCAGGTGGAAGACCTGGAAGATTGACGATATGGAGTGTGTCAGCCCTTAAAAAATTACAATGAATATGACTAGGAAATGATAAAAACTGTAGGTGTTTATTATGATGATTTATCCCGTTGCAACTGAAAAAGCAATTAATCAGATTTCGAAGAATAATACGATAGTGTTCGCTATCGAAAAGGAAGCAGGTAAGAAACAAGTGAAAGAGCACATAGAAACAGAATTTCAGGTAAAAGTTGCAGGAGTTCGTATTCACAATACATTTCATGGAAAAAAAATAGCTTTCGTAAAATTGAAGAAAGAGTTTCCTGCGATGGATATCGCATCAAAACTCAAGATATTGTAGAGAATGAAATTACAGTAGTAAAAAAATGTCTAGGAAATGATGAAATAATAGTAAGAAAATGACTAGGAAATAATAGAAACCGTAGGTGTCTATATGGGTAAACCACTGAATCAGCAACGAAGAGGAAAGGGCAAGCCGCCATTCACAGCGCCTAGCCACCTTTATTATGCGCGCATTATGTTCAGAACTTATGATGACAAAGAGAAGACTTCAGTTGTTACTGGTCAAGTGATTGATTTTGTTAATGATCCAGCTCGTAGCGGGTTGCTGATGTCTATAAAAGATGAGACAGGAAAAGAAATTAATCTGCTTGCACCAGAAGGTATTGCTTTAGGCGATACGCTTCAATTCGGTGCGCAAGCATCAGTCAATATTGGAAACGTTTTACCTTTATCTGCAATTCCTGATGGATCTCCAATATTCAATCTTGAGATTGTACCTGGTGATGGCGGAAAGCTTGTGAGAGCTGCAGGTACCTCTGCAACAATTGTCTCACATGCAGGCGATAAAGTTTATGTTTCACTTCCTTCGAAAAAAGTTAAGATTCTTGACGGAAGATGCAGAGCACAGATAGGTATCGTATCTGTTGGTGGAAGACTTGACAGACCTATATTCAAAGCTGGAAAGAAGTTCCACATGATGAATGCGAAGGCAGCTTACTGGCCAAAATCAAGAGGAGTTGCAATGTCTGCATACGACCACCCATACGGTGGAAAGCAGCACCATTCTGGTCGTTCTAATGTTGTTGGAAGATCTGCACCTCCAGGACAGAAGGTTGGTTTAGTTGGTGCAGCATCAACCGGACGTAACAAAGGAAAGAAGAAGAGAGCTGTACAAGAAGCAACTGAATGAGTTAATACTTAGGTAATAATATGGCACGAAAATTTATATTCCACGGAAAAAGCATTGAGGAGCTCATAGCATTGCCATTAGATGAATTTGCAAAAATGGTAGATAGCCACGCAAGGAGATATCTCAAGCGATCACCGCTTGATTACAGAGAACTTGTTAAAAAGGTGAAGAAAATAGGCACAGCGAAGCCAGTCAAAACGCAGCTTCGTGAAGCATTAATCGTCCCGCAATGGGTCGGAGTTACATTCCAGATTCATGGAGGGAAAGAGTTCAAACAAGTCGTTATCGTGCCAGAAATGATCGGCAAGAGACTCGGTGACTTCGTTCATACAACTGGACGTGTATTACACAGTGGTCCAGGTGTTGGAGCAACTAGAGGTTCGAAGTTCTTGCCATTGAAGTGATGATAGTTGAAATGAATACGTTGATAGTGAGATTATGCCACATTACGAATACGGATTTAACATGTCGAAACTTGTGCCAGGTACTGAGGTAGCGAAAGCGCAGCAATACAACATCGATGCATCGTTCAAGGACCTTTGTGCAGTTTGTGATAATGTTAGAGGTTTAAGTACAGAGGATGCTGTCAAGTATCTAGAATCAGTTGCAAACGGATTTCCCGTTCTTTACAGAAGATGGAATACGAAGCTGGGTCATAGACGTGAACTTGATGGACAGAAAGGAAGGTATCCTATCAAATCAGCTAAATTTGTTGCAATGGTTTTGCAGAATGCAATTGCGAATGCAACAGCAAAGGGTATGTCCGATACAAAAGTGATTCATGCGGCTGCTAACAAACAAACAATTTATCCTAGAACCCAATCAAAGGGCAGACAGGTTCGTTCAGATTATGAGACTTCACGGGTTGAAATAATTCTTGCAGGCGTTGCTTCAGAAGAATCAAAGAAGCAGGCAACCCTAAAGAAATTTGTTTCAGAAGAAGCAGGCAAAAAACGTGAAGAGATCAAAGAAGCTGTTCAAAAAGTCAAAGAAGAAAAAGGAAAGGTTCCTGAAAAGCAGGTGATTCCAACTGTTGCAAAGATAACTGAAACAAAAACCTCAGAAGCAAAACCAAAAACGGAATCAATAACAGAATCCAAAACAGAAGGAGCAAAGCCGAAAAAGGAAAGAGCAGCAAAATCAAAAGCTAAAGAAACCAAAGAAGAGTGAAATTATGGCAATTGAAAGAAAATTTATTGAAGATGCATTGGCAAGATACAACGTCGCTACATTTCTTAAGCAGAATCTGGAGAGAGTTGGTTTCAGCAGCGTAAGCATTCAACGAACCCCGATGGTTACACGAATTACTGTTGAAGTTGCAAATCCTGGCAGACTCATTGGTAAGAAAGGAAGATCAATAAAGAGACTTACTGATCTGATTTCACAAAAATTCGGCGTTGCAGATCCTCAGATAGCAGTCGTTCCTGTTGAACAACCAGAACTTGAGCCACAACTTGTTGGCAGATCTATCGCAAGAAGAATAGAATCAGATAAGCCAATTCGTCCAACTGTTCATGCAGCATTAAAAAGAATTATTGATGCAGGTGCACAGGGTGCAGAAATTATTGTCGGCGGAAAGATTGTTGCGAAAGGAGGAAAAGCTCGATCGATGCGTGTTGCATGGGGATATCTGCCAAAAGCTGGAGACGTTACTAGACTAATAAGGAAAGCATTCGTTACTGCGCGTCCTAAATACGGTGCAGTCAATATCCGTGTTTCAATAGCACCACCTGGAATAGTATTTCCTGACAAGAAAGCAGGAGTTATTGTTGCAGTTCCAAAGGTCATAAAATACGCTGAAGAAAAAATTGTAATTGAGAAGCCAACCGAAGCGGCGCCTTCTCCAACTGTGACTGCAAAGCCAAATGTAGTGGCACCGTCTTCAGCAGATGACAAGGATAAAAAGTAATCAATGAGCTATGAAAATAGAATATGAAATTGAAATGTGATATTTATGAAAAATAAGGAAATTCGTGAATTACCGGAAGATGGTCTAACACATAAGTTGGGCGATTTAAATCGAGAGATGAACGCAGAGCTAGGTGGGAAGTCTACATCAGGTGGACGTGTTCAAAATCCTGGCAAGATCAGAACACTCAGAAGATTAATTGCCCGCGTAAAGACAATCATGGGAGAAAAAGAACGCGCAGCTCTTAAGAAAAATAAGATGACTAAACCAACTCAAGTTAAAGCAAAATTAACTGAAGTCAAAAACGAAATAAAAACGAAATGAGGTTTATATTTATGGAAATTAAAAACAAAAGAGGTGAGAACGATCGGTGATACCTGTCCGACATGTGGAGTACATGGAATGATTGGAGGAATTTGTTCTGGTTGCGGTCTGCCGAAGGAGATTTGTTCTTGTTCGGTTATTGAGAAGGAAACTGCGCAAAAGATCAAAGTCAAAGTTACCAAAGCAACGTACGGAAAGCTTGTAACAATCATCACTGGCATCGAAAAGAATGCCATTGAGAAAGTTGCGAAGCAGCTGAAGAAAAAAATGGCGTGCGGTGGAACGGTAAAAGATGATCAAATCATTCTTCAAGGAGACCACAAGTCAAAATTGAAGAAAGCGCTTGTTGCGCTCGGATATCCAGAAGAGAGTATAGCAATCTGATTTGAAGTATGAACGTGTCAAATTGATGCTGTGATTTCGATGGTTTCCAAGTATGCGATTGAGTTTATTGGTCTTCAAGTGAAAGTTGTGAAAAGCACAGCAAAAGAGAGGATAGGTATTAGTGGGTTTGTAATAGACGAGACAAAGAATTTGTTCGTCATTGAAAAGAAGGACGGTAAGGAAGTTCGTATTCCAAAGGTGAGTACGCTCTTCAAATTTGTTAAAGATAAAATCTCCTTCGAAATCGATGGCTCAAAGGTTCTATTTCGTCCCGAAGATCGTCCAAAAAAAGTTAAATAAAATAATGTAAAAGGTATATGAGATTACGATAATGATTTATGGTTTTGATGAAACTTTTTATAAAAAAGTTTCGGTGATTTGATTATGGAAAAAGCTGAATGTGGAGATGAAAAATGTTACATCCATGGCGATGTTAAGGTTAGAGGCCAGTTTCTCGAAGGAAACGTAGTTAGTGCTAAAGCTAAGCATACTGCCATTGTTGAAAGACCTAGGATCATATATCTTACAAAATACAGACGTTACGCTCGTTCACGTTCAAGAATTGCAGTTCACAATCCTGCATGCATTTCAGCTAAGGAAGGAGACTATGTCAAAATCGGTGAATGCAGGAAACTGAGTAGAACAAAAGCTTGGACTATTGTTGAAGTGATAAAAAAGACTGAAGACGGTGTGAAGAAGGAGAAAAAGACAAAGGAGAAAGTGGAATAATGAAAGGAATCGCAACAGTTATCCCGAGATCGTTGCCCGTTGGGGCTTTCCTAAACTGTGACGATAACAGTGGTGCTAAAGTTGTTCAGATTATCGGTGTTATTCAGGCAGCAAGCAAGCGTTCAAGATTGCCGCGAGTCGGTATCGGCGACATTGCAATTGTTGCTGTGAAGAAAGGAAGCCCACAGATGATAAAGAAAGTGGAGCGTGCTTTGATAATCAGGCAAAAAAAGGAAATGCGAAGAGCAAATGGGCTGCATGTTTCTTTCGAGGATAATGCGTGCGCATTAATCGATGAAACAGGGTTGCCAAAAGGAACAGAAGTCAAAGGAGTTGTAGCAAGAGAAGTTGCAGAAAGATATCCGAAAGTAGCCGCAATTGCTTGGTCGATTATCTGATGAATTAACTAATGACGTAAGATGTGAGTTTATGGTTATGAAATCAAGAAAATTCAGAACACAAAGAAAATTCCAATTTACAGCGCCTCTTCATATAAGAGGACACTTTGTACATGCGCATCTAAGCAAGGAGCTCAGAGCTAAGATGAAGAAAAGAGCAGTTCGCCTTAAGAAAGGTGACAAAGTGCGAGTCATGAGAGGAAAATTCAAAGGAAAAGAAGGGAAAGTGATGTCAATAAGTTTAAGCGATGGGAAAATTAAGATTGAGGGAGTAAGCTATCGCAAAGCAAAAGGACAGGAGATCTCATTCCCTCTACAGCCGTCAAATGTAATGATAATTGAAATGGTCGAAAGAAAGTAAATGATTAGGAGATAAGGAAATAATAGAAATTGTAGGTGTCTATATGGCGAAACGTGGTGGAACAAAACACTTGAAATTGTTGGCTGCTTCTAAGGTAGTTAAAACAGGAAGAAAGCAGAGAGTATGGCTACAAAGAGCATTGCCTGGAAAGCATAGCATTGCTTCTGCAGTTCCATTGTCATTTGTTCTTAAAGAACTCGGAGTTTCAGATACAAACCGTGAGTCTAAGGTCATTCTAAACGAACGAACAGTTAAGCTTGATGGAATAGTTACAACTGAACTTAAGCACCCAATAGGACTAATGGATATAATTTCAGTTGGTGACAAAAAGTGGAGAGCACTTTATGATGAAAAAGGGAGACTTGTTTTTGCTGAAACAGGAAATCCAAACGTTAAACTTTGTAGAGTGGAAAGAAAATTCAGATCGAAAGGCGGAAAGATACAACTCTCTTTACATGACGGCAGAACTGTAGTTGATTTTTCTTGCAATGTTGGCGACAGTATCACAATTTCAATTCCTGACGGTAAGGCTAAAGCGTGCAATCCGTTAAAGGAAGGTGCAGCTTGCATTATCGTAGGTGGAAAGCACGTAGGTAAGACTGGAAAAATTGAAGAAATAATCCCTGGAAGTGCAACACGCATTCCAGAAGTTAAATGTAAAATTGGAAACGAGACTTATACAACGCTAAAGTCTTACATATTTCCAATAGGGGATCAGAAATTCTGATAGAGAAATAAATGATTAGGAAATGGTAAAAACCGTAGGTTGTTACATGACAATGACAGATCTCAAAGTTGAAAAAGTTACAGTGAATGTCGGCGTAGGCGAGACCGGAGACAGACTCCAGAAGGCCAAAAAAGTTATTGAAAGAATTACTGGAAGAACTGCTGCTCTCACAAAAGCAAGACAGAGAGAACAGGTATTTAAGATTAGAAAAGGAGATACTATAGGAGCAAAGATCACACTTAGAGGAGAAGAAGCAACGGAATTCCTCAAGAGAGCATTTGATGCAGTTGACTTACAGCTCAATAGCCGATCAATAGATAAATTAGGAAATTTTGCATTCGGAATCAGAGAATATATCGATTTCCCAGGTGCAAAATATGATCCAACGATAGGTATTATTGGATTTGATATTGCTGTAACAATGGTTAGGCCAGGTAGGAGAGTTATGCTAAGAAGGAGAAAAAAATCAACACTTCCATTAAGGCATCGAGTCAAACCTGATGAGACAATTGAATTTCTTACAAAAAATTTCAAGGTGAATGTTTATGAATGAAAAAAGATTGCAGATCGCATTTAAGGGTAAAGGAAAAAGAATATGTAAACTTTGTGGTACTCCTAGAGGTATGATAAGAAAGTACGGATTGTACATCTGCAGACGTTGCTTTAGAGAAGTAGGAGAAAGAATTGGTTTCAAGAAATTTGGAGGACAATAGATGATACTATGGCTGATTTATTAGCAGAAACATTGAATATAATAAAAGTTCACAGAAGAGCCGGGAAGGATGAATGCAAAGTTCCGGCATCTAAATTAATCGGAGATGTTCTCAATCTTCTCCAGCGTGAAGGTTATCTGAAGGGCTTCGAATTCGTGAAGGACAGCAAAGGAGGGTTTTACACAGTTAACGGACTCGGACCGATAAATGATTGTGCAGTTGTGAATCCAAGATTTGCAATTAAGCAGACGCAGATTGCAGATGTCGAAGAACAATACCTGCCATCTAAAGATTTCGGAATCGTCATAATTTCAACTCCAAAAGGTCTTGTTACAAATAAGGAGATCCGCGAGCTTAAATCAGGAGGAAGACTAATCGCTTACGTTTACTAAATGGATGATGAATATGGAAGAAAAATTAACACTTCAATCTGGTGTCAGCATTTCGCTAGCTAACAAAGATCTAGTTGTGACTGGGCCAAAAGGAAAAGCAAGAATCGTTATCCCTGCAGTTGATATCCATATTGCTGGTCAGGATATATCAATTAGTTCTATGGGCAAAGAGAAGGTAAATACAACCATTGCGTTAGTTAAAGCTGCAGAGAAAGGTGTCACAGAAGGTCACAAGAAAAAGCTACAGATTCTTTATGTTCATTTTCCAATGACTATTGAAATTAAAGGGAAAGTAATATCCATCAAGAATTTTCTCGGAGAGAAAATTCCTAGAATCGCAGAGATTGTTGGAGACACAGTTGTTAAAATTGAGAAAGAATTCATAACCATAACTGGACCGGATAAGTACGCAGTTGGTCAGACTGCTGCTAACCTAAGAACAGCAACGCACATCAAGCAAAAAGATCCGCGTGTTTTTCAGGATGGGATATATCCAGTTGAATAAATAATGATTAGTACAATAATTTGTGATATTTATGAGAAAACATCCAAAGTTTTTACCTCCGAATTTCGGAAGAAAGAAGAGAGTCAAGGAAAGATGGAGAAAACCAATGGGTATTGACAATAAGAAGAGAATTTCTAAGAAAATCATGGGTGCATCGCCAACCATAGGCTGGCGTTCCCCACGTGATCAACGTGATATCCATCCATCTGGTTTGAGAGAGCTACTTGTCAGAAACTTAGCAGATCTCAGTGGCGCATCAAACGTAGTTATCCGAATTGCCGCATCAGTTGGTTCAAAGAAAAAGATGGTGATTCTTGAAAAGGCAAAGTCAATGAAGTTACGTGTGCTTAATAGTGCAGTTGAAACGAAAGAAAAAAATGTGTCAGTTCAACCGCAACCAGCTAAACCACAACCAATACAACCAGCAAAACAAACACAGTCACAACCGGTTGTAAAACAGTAATTACAAGTATGATAAGTGATATTTATGTCTATGAAAACGTTAAGAAGAATGTCCGCTGATTTGCTTAAGGTAGGTGAATCAAGAGTTTGGATTGATCCATCGCAGCTTACTGAGATAGCAAAAGCAGTTACAAAAGACGATGTAAGACGATTAATCAGACTTGGTTACATTACTGCTCCGCAAGTTAAAGGAGTGCCGCGTGTCAGTGGACGTATTCATGATACAAAAAGAAGAAAGGGCCGAAGATCCGGACAAGGAAAGCGCCATGGAACTGGTAAGACTAGAATGGGCGGAAAGAAAGCATGGATGAATCGTATACGTGCTCAGCGTGAACTGTTGAAAAATTTGAGAACAAAGAATATGCTCACAAGTGGATTCAGGATGGTTTATTACAAGATAAAAGGTGGCGAATTTCCAGACAGAGCTCACCTTACAAATTATCTAAAGGAGAAGGGTTATCTAAAAGCAAAAGTCTGATGTATGTTTAAAAATATTTAGAAAATGTGTGTGGAATTTATGTCAAAAGCAACCGGACCAACGTATATTGTTGCATTTAAACGCAGAAGAAACGGCGTTACTAATTACAGAAAGAGGTTAGCTCTGCTCAAGTCCGGTATTGCGAGATTTGTTGTTAGAAAGTCAAATAGAAGCATAGTTTCACATATAGTTGAATACAACGAAAAGTTCGACAAAACAATATTCAGCGTTAATTCTGCTGATTTGAAAAAGTTTGGTTGGCATCCAAGAGCAAATCTTCCAACTGCATATTTAGTAGGTCTTTTATGCGGAAGAACGGCAATTAAAAAGAAAGTAAAGAATGCAATCCTCGATAGCGGTCTTTCATCGCCAGGAAAGGGTTCCTTCATATTTGCAACATTAAAAGGATTCAAAGATGCAGGCGTTGAGATCCCAGCTGGTGAAATTAAAGTTGATGAATCAAGAGTTAATGGAAAGCACATAGCTGATTACGCTAAATCAATAGCTGGCAGTGACAAGTATAAACTGCAGTTTGGTGATTATATTAAGGCCGGAGTTAAACCTGAGAATATTGAACAGTTGTTTAATGACGTTAAGCAAAAGATAATGAAAGAGTAAAATCATTAAGAATAATCGATAAGGGGAAATGATAAAATGAAACTAAGACGAGGAAAAATGAAGCGGACATCTGCAATTGATCAGGCAGCCATAGATTCATGGGTTCCAAGAACTGCGATAGGAAGAGCCGTAAAGGAAAAGGAGATCACATCACTTGAAGAGGTTTTAGCAAAAGGGAAAAAGATCCTTGAATCAGAAATTGTTGATTATTTAGTTCCAAACATTCAGCAAGAAACAGTTGAGCTCTCAACAACACAGAGAATGACTGATTCTGGAAGAAAATCCAAATACAGAGCTGTCGTAGTTATTGGTGATCAAGAAAAATTCATTTCAATTGGTCAAGGGAAAGCTGATGAAGTTAGGCCAGCAATTGAAACTGCTATCAAAGACGCCAAGATTAATGTTGTTCATACTAACCTAGGTTGTGGATCTGCACAGTGTGCCTGTGGAACGAAGCACAGTCTTCCAATCAGAGTGACGGGACGTCATGGTGGTGTTAGGGTTATGCTTATACCAGCTCCACGCGGAACAGGCATTGTCGCAAATAAAATTGTTAGAAAAGTATTGCAGCTTGCAGGTATTCGTGATGTGTGGACAAAGGCAGAAGGAAGAACAAGAAATCGTTTCAACATTGCGAGAGCAGTTGTCGATGCAATCGATCAATTAAATCAGATTAGGATTAAGCAGGAATGGTCGTAAGATTATGCTGCTAGAGTAAGCAAATAAGAATGATGAACTAAGAAATAAATGAGAAATAAAATAAGAAAATAAAATGTGAGAATATGGTATTACTAGCAATTGTTTTAGTCCGAGGCCTTTCAGGTATGAAACCAGAGATTAAGACAACTATCCATTTATTGAGACTTACGAGAAAGAATCACTGCGTGCTTGTTAATGAGTCAGTATCTCTAAAGGGGATGCTTAATGTTTGCAAGGATTTTGTTACATGGGGTCCTATCTCCAAAGAGACACTTGCCGATCTTGTTGAAAAGAGAGGGAGATTGTCAGGGGATAAACGAGTTACAACGGACATGGTTAAAAAAGTCGTTTCAGCAATCGAAAAGAATGAGCCAACCGGCATCAAGCCAGTATTCAGGCTTAACCCTCCAAGAAAGGGATGGAAAATGATGAAAGGAGTCTATCCTAAAGGTGCAAACGGGTTCCGTGGAGAAAATATCAATCAATTGTTAGACCGAATGATGTAGTTAGATATGAAAATTATTAATTAGGGAAATACAAAAACTGTAGTAGATAAATAACTAGGAAATACAAAAACCGTAGGTTGTTGTTATGGCACGAAGACATCCAAGAAAATGGAAAAAATATTTAGGAAGCCGAAATTGGGGCGCAGGTAATACCAAGAATAGACGAGGGACTGGATCCCGAGGTGGCAGAGGTTATGCTGGATCCGGTAAGCATAGATGGACTTGGATAGTTAAATATGAACCAGACCATTTTGGTAAGTTTGGATTTGTCAGACCAACTGCAAAACCACCGCTTGATTTTATTAATGTCGATCTTATCTCACAATGGGCGAAAGCAGGTAGACTTGAAAAGACAACAGGAATGTCAAACCTTGCTTTTGATGGCAAAGTTCTTGGAACAGGTAAAATTGATGTCGCAGTCAATGTTAAAGCACGGGCATTTTCAGAATCTGCAAAACAAAAGATTGAATCAGCAGGAGGAAAAATTGAATTAATGGAAAATAAGATGAAAGGCCAAAAGGCAGAAGGTAAACAACCAGAATAAATCGGTGAGTTAACAAATGCGCTTGGATTTTATCAAACCACTTATTCCGCTGCTGCCAGAAGTCAAGACGCCGACAAAGACACCTGTCTTGCGAGAAAAAATAATCTGGACATCACTAGTTCTTCTTATCTTTTTCATAATGTACCACATCATCCCATTCGGTGGTGAACTGAGGGGTGGTCAATTTATTGAATTTATTCAGGTAGTTCTAGCTTCTAGAACGGGTACTCTTCTTACAATAGGTATCGGTCCAATAATCCTTGCATCAATCTTTTTGCAACTTTTTGCAGGAGCAAAGATAATTGATGTAAATATGCAAGATCCAGCTGACAAACAACTGTTCTCAGCGACGCAGAAAGTATTGGGAATAGCGCTTGCATTTATCGAGTCAATACTCTTCATTCTTCCAGGAGTTTATTTGGTTCCTTCAACAACACTCGGAATTGACCCGTCTATACTGATGGGGATTATAATCCTACAAGTAGCACTTGCATCGGTCTTATTGATTTTCCTTGATGAAGTTGTATCTAAGTATGGGATCGGTTCAGGCATCAGCTTGTTTATTGCTGCAGGAGTCTCGCTTGCAGTTGTTCAAGGAGGAATCACGTTAATATTTGGTGGAGGAGGCATTGATGTTGGGTTGACGGTTGTTGGACGTCTTGCTCAAGGTGGTGCAACGGCAATACCTAACGCAATTATATCCTTCCTTCCGATCGTATTTACTTTTATCATTATTATTGTCTCATTGTATGCAGAGGAAGTGAAAGTTCAGATACCACTTGCGTTTGATCGCGTGAGAGGATTCGGAAGTAGTTTTCCAGTCAAGCTTCTGTATGTTTCAGTTCTACCTGTAATCCTTACGTCTGCACTTTTACTTAACGTTCAGCTTCTTGCACGATCGTTTCTTACAAATGCAAATTGGATGGTAGGTGGCACTAACATTGCACAAGTAATTGGATATGTTGGACCAGACGGATTTATCCATGATGGAATCCTTTACATGATCACCTCCTTCCAGAACCCCTTATTCATTGGGTATGAGGGTTATCTTGCAACACTCGCCGGTTCAACACCTATTTTCGGAATTCCTGAATTTGTTCATGTAATTTTATATGCATTAATTTATGTGACAGCCTGTGTTTTCTTCGGCAGATTCTGGATAGAAGCAGCAGGTATGGGTCCATCTGCAATTGCTGATCAAATAACTAAGACCGGAATGCAAGTTCCAGGTTTCCGCAGAGATCCACGTATAATCGAGTCAATCCTTCAGAAATATATCTCAACAATTACAATACTCGGAAGTCTTTTCGTAGGCCTTCTCGCAGTTCTAGCCGATCTCACTGGTGCAATTGGAGGAGGAACGGGAATTCTGTTGACTGTTGGGATTATCCATAAGTTTTACGAAGATTTCAAACAGCAAAAGTTATTCGAGATGTATCCATCTGTTCAGAAATTCTTAGAAGGATAAATACGAAGAGTGTTTGGTATATATGGTATTAGTTGTCATGGGTCTGCCCGGTGTTGGTAAGTCATCTGTTGTGAAAGCAGCAATGAAAAAAATTAGCTCAAAAATTACGCTCATTAATTACGGAGACATAGTTGCAGAAATAGCAAAGAAGAATAGAGACAGTATTATTGATTTGCCAGTCAAAGAGCATTTGAAGCTGCAGGATGCAGTTGTTAAGAAGCTTTCAAAGATTGCTAATAAACCAAAAACTATAGTCGATACGCATGCAATACTCCGAAGAAAACCGCTCGGATACATTGCGGGTCTTCACCCATTATTCTTTCAGAAGATTAAAATTGACGGATTCATTTTCATCGATGCTCCTTCGGATCAAATAATTGCAAGAAGAATAAGTGACAAGACACGTGAAAGAATCTATCTGAGCAAGGTTGAGATAGATGAATATCGTCTGTTGTCCAAAGTTTTAATCGGTTCGTATGCAGCAAAATCTGGTTCACCATTTTATATTATTCAAAATATAGATGGTAAGCTTGATGAAACTTCAAATGACTTTAAATCAATTCTCCATAACATTGGATGGGAGAAATAACACATAAAGAAATAACTATTTGTTCTAATTAAATGTAGGTGAATTATTATGGTAGATGGGTTGGTAGCAGGAGGAATTACAGTAGTTGCTATATCTGCATCTTTAGCGACGGCCATTATCCTTGAAAAGTTAGGAATAAGCACAAGAATGAAAGAGATACAAGCATTCACGAACAAAGTTAACAAAGAATATTTCGAGGCTCTTAAGAGAAAAGATTCAAAGAAGCTTGACGAACTTGAACCTGAGCTCAAAAAGTCTCAGCAAATGTCTTTCGAATCAATCACATTATCCTTGAAATCGATGGCAGTAGTACTTCCTTTAGCGTTCGTTGTTCCATATCTCATACGTATATTTGTTCCTGTATTTGAGATTGTGTTGCCATTCAAGCTTCCAATTCCTTTCAGAAGCCCAACAGAACTTATTGAATGGAGAGATACCTTCGGATCTTACGGATGGTATTGGCTGTCTTTCATATTTTTTGGAGGAATAACTCAATTGATTTACAATCACCTGAAAGAACAAAATAAAAAGAAGAAAGAAAATGAATAAGCTAAATTTAGAGACAAATTACTAAGAACTGAAAAATAGGAAGTCAGAAGAAAGGGAAATCCTAGAAACCGCAGGTTTCTAGTAGGTGTCTATATGTCAGATATTATTTGTATTTCGGGTTTGGTTGGAGCTGGAAAAGATACAGTTGCTGATAAAGTTTCCGAAGAATTAGATTTTCAAAGAGTTAAACTATCCTTCAAAGATGTTGCTAAACAGCTCAACATCCCGTTGCTTGAATACCATAAATATGCTGAGAAGGATATGACTATTGATATTGAATTCGATAAACAGATAGTAAAAGAAGCCAGAAAGACAAATAGTGTTGTTTCAACATGGCTTGCGCCTTGGCAAATCAATGATGCTAAGCTCAGAGTCTGGTTGGAAGCAGGGCCAGAGGTACGTGCAACAAGAATAGCTAAGCGAGACAATCTGTCTTTGAAAGAAGCATTGAATCATGTTAAAAAACGAGATTTTCACAATCGAGGTCGTTATATGGCCATATACGGTGTCGATATCTTCGATCATTCGATTTTTGATTTAGTTATTAGTACAGAAAATTACACTCCCGATCAAATAGCAAACATTATTATCTGTGCTTACGAGAATAGATTAAAGAAATAAGATTTTTTGTGAAACTTTTTTCTAAAAAGTTTTTATAGTTTTGATTGAACTTTTTGTAAAAGTTCAGGTGATTGAAATGATGGAACCAGGAAGAGTATGTGTTATGGGCATGGGAAGAGATAAAGGAAATAATTGTGTAGTGATCAACGTTTTAGATAACAAATTTGTTGAAATTGTGACTAAAAACAGAAAAAACGCAAGAAAGGCGAATATGTCACATCTCACTCCAACGGAAAAGAAAGTAGATCCTAAATCTGAGGAACAAATAAAAGCAGCACTGGCAAAAGTATAGTATGGCAATAGTCAGAAAAGAACAGCCAGACATATTATACAGGTCACATGTACATACTGATGAGCAGTATGGAAAGCGGCCGAGTGAGAGAACTGTTGAACAGATGATTGAATTAGGCGTAGTTATACTGGACAAACCGCCTGGACCTACTTCTCATAGAGTTACAGAAATAGCTGCAAAATTAATTGGTGCCAAACGGGCAGGGCATATAGGAACTCTTGATCCAGACGTCTCAGGTGTTCTTCCAATTCTTCTTAATCGTTCCACGAAGGCAGCTGGATATCTGATGGCAAAAGACAAGAAATACGTCGGAATAGCTCAGTTTCACAAGGACATCTCTGAGAAACAACTTAGGAATGTTGTTGACCAGTTTATCGGCCAAATAACTCAGGTTCCTCCGGTAAGATCTGCCGTGGCAAGAAGGCCAAGACAACGGCAGATCCATTCTTTCGATATCCTTGAGATCTGCGGCAGATCAATACTTTTCAAAACAAAAGTTCAGGCTGGCACTTATATCAGAAAATTAATTGACGATATTGGAAAACAATCACGAATTGGTGCACATATGGCAGAGCTTAGGCGGATCGAAGTAGGTAGTATTTCAGAAAAAGATTCTGTCACATTGCATAGTCTGACAGATGCGGTCTGGCTCTGGAAGGAAAAGAATGACAATACATTTGTTAAGCGATATATAAAAAATTTAGAGGACTTTATAACAAACAAAAAAGTGTGGATATCTGATAATGCAATAGATTCTGTTTGCTCAGGTGCTCCTCTTCATGTTCCAGGGTTAGTAAAATGTGAACAATCTATTAAAGACGGGGACGTAGTCGCTATCCTTTCGTTAAAAGATGAACTTATTGGATTTGGAAAAGCACAGTTAAATGCTAACGATATGATCACAGAAAAGTCAGGAGTAGCAGTCAAAATAGAGAAAGTGATTATGGAAAAAGGGACTTATCCTGGATGGAAAAAGAAAACAGATAAAATAGATAAAAATGACGTGCTCAGCCAAGATAAATAGCAATAATAAGATTCACATCCTTCTATTATTTGTGCAGAGATCGCATAATCTGGTAGTGCGCCAGCCTGGAAAAATTTTAGAATGAGATTCTCGACGAACCTCTTTCAAGAGGTTCCTTGAAAGCTGGTGGTCCGCAAGGGCCTTGCGAGTTCAAATCTCGCTCTCTGCGCTTTTCTTATTTTTAGGCGGCGTAAAGCTGCCAGGAATCTTTTTTGGTTTGATAACTTTTTGGTAGTAATCACAGTAAGGTCTCAAGTCGCATTTGTAGCATTTTGGTTTTGCTGCACAAATAGTTTGGCCATGTTGAACCATCAGTTCATTTACATCTCTCCAATACTTCTTCGGTACAGCTTTGTAAAGTGCAAATTCAGTTTTTTCTGGGGTTTTTGTTTTTACTATTCCAAGTCTATTTGAAATCCTGTTAACATGAACGTCAACAGCTATTAAATCAGATTTTCCAAATGCATAAGTGAAAACAATATTTGCTGTCTTCCTGCCAACTCCTGGTAGTTTTAGAAGTTCATTATAATCTCTTGGTACTTTTCCTCCGTATTTTTCAACCAAGATACTGCAAACCTGTTTGAGGCGTTTTGCCTTTATGTTGTATATCCCGACTGGTTTGATTAGTTCTTTTATCTTCGAAACAGGCGCGTTAGCTATCTGTTCTGGTGTTGTATAAATAGCAAATAGTCTTTTTTCTGCTTTAATTGTTCTTGGGTCCGGAGTCTGATGTGATAAGATTGTACCAATCAAAATTGGAAAAGGTTTGTAATGAATTATCGTGCCATGGAATTCGTTCGGGTACATCTTTCTAAGTGTTTTGACTATGCTATCAATTTTTGCCATATTTGTTTCCAAACATGAATGTTTATAAAGTTCCTTATCTTCCTTTACAAGGGAGGCTATATGTTAGTAAATAATCGAGGTAAAATCATAGTTATCGAAGGGTCTGACGGATCCGGCAAAAAGACACAGACTAAACTAATTTTTGAAAGAGCTCTATCAAAAGGTTTGAAAGTAGAAACCTTGAGTTTTCCAAGATATGGCACACCAACGGGCCAAAAAATAAAAGATTACCTTAACGGTAAATTAGGTTCACTTGATGAAGTCGATACTAAATACATAGCAAAGTTATATGCAGAAGACAGACTGAGTGTAAAGCCGCTCATGATGAATTGGTTAAACGAAGGTAAAACTATTATCCTGGATCGATATACTGAATCGAATATGGCACATCAAGGTGGAAAATTTTGGAGGAAAGGAGAGCAACAAGTGCGTGAGATGGTCGAGTGGATACGCAAGCTTGAAATCGAAGAAATGGGACTTCCTGAGTCGGATCTTGTTATCTACTTATATTTGCCTGTGGAGTGGACGATAAAAGCTATGGAAGGCGAGCGTAGAGTAAGAGATTTACATGAACAAAATGCAGCCCATCTGATCGATACTGAAAATTGTTACAAATGGTTGGCGGATCATTATAAAAACTGGAAACGCATAGATTGCATCCGAAATAATGAAAGAATCTCTGTTGAAGAGACCACTGACATAATCTGGAAAATTGCGGAACCTATGTTTTATTCTGAGTCTGTTCCTTCATTAGGTGGCGATTTTGCTAAGAGTAAATAATTCTGTATTTAGTACAAACTAAGTTTCAAGATGGCAAACATTTAAAAGGTTGTTTACCCTTTTATATTATCTATTCTCTTAGTTTGAACTAAGATAACAGAGTGTATATTGCATTTTATGTGAAATAATGGCTAAGAAACCTGAAGACATCCAAGAAAGTGGGCAAAAAGAAGAGCTTAGAGGAATTGTACACCTCGTAGGTAGAGACGTAAAGGGTACAATGCAGCTTTCGAGAGCTCTCAGAAACATTAAAGGAGTAGGTATGCGCCTAGCTCCGATCTATTCTAAGATCGTATCAAGTAAACTGACCGTACCGCTTAACACACCTATTGGACGTCTTTCCGAAGAGCAGATTGATGAGATAGAGCGAATAGTAAAATCTCCCGCTGAATTTGGGGTTCCATCCTACCTAAATAACCGAAGGAAAGATCACGAAAGTGGAAAAGACGTGCATCTTGTAGGTAACGATCTCACATTCTCTGTCAAACAGGATATCGAATATGAAAAAAATATTTATACATGGCGCGGATACAGGCACGCTTATGGTCAGAAAGTTAGAGGTCAGGGAACAAGAACATCTGGCCGAAGTGGATTGACTGTCGGAGTAGCACGTTCTAAGCTTAAAGAAGCTGCAGCAGCTGCGAAGAAAGCAGATGCAAAGCCAGGTCCAGCAGCAGCAAAGGCACCAGCCGCAGGAGCCGCAGCTCCAGCAGCAAAGGCGCCTGCAGCCGCACCAGCAGCAGAAAAGAAGAAATAATGATCATAAATAACGACTAGATAAAACTGTAGTAAAAAATGTCTAGGAGATAATAAAAACCGTAGTAAATAAATTGCTAGGAAATACAAAAACTGTAGGTTGTTGTTATGGGAGATCCAAGAAGATTAAGGAAAAAGTATGCAGTTCCTCAAGTACTTTGGGACGACGAAAGAATAGCTGAAGAAGGCGGTTTCGTTAGGGAATACGGTCTCAAAAACATTCGTGAGGTATGGCTAGCTAAGGCTCAACTGAGAAAGATAAGAACACAGTACAGAGATCTTCTAAGTTTGGGCGTGAAAGGTATCGAAAAGACAAACGCACTTTTACAGCGTGCCATTAAATTAGGTTATGCTACTCCAACTGCAACAGTGGATGATTTACTTACTCTTAATACTAGGAATATCCTTGAAAGAAGACTTCAGACAATAGTTTTTCGAAGAGGTCTTGCAAATTCTATTGGTCAAGCACGACAATTAATTGTTCACGGTTTTATTTCAATTGGTGGAAGAAAAGTATCTGCGCCATCTTATCTTATGTCAGTTGACAAAGAGGATAAGATTGCTTATTACAAACCAATAACTCTAGAACAAAAAACAAAAAGTGAAGAAAAAATCTCGAAAGTAATTGAGTCAATTGGTAAACAAGGTACCGTTACTGCAACTACTAGTGAAGTTGCCGAAGCAACCGAAGAGGCTGCAACAGAAGCGTAATGATTTAATTTGTGATATTTATGGCTGAAGATAACCAACGAAAAAGCTTTGGAAAGGATGGAGAGAGAGGCGAGCGAAGAGAAGGCCAAGGAGGCTTCAGAGGCGGCGGCATGCGAAGAGGAGGAATGGGCAGACCAACCTCAGTACTTCGTTCAGCAACTAGTGGACGTGTCGGAGTCGCACACGTTTTTTCATCAAGAAACAATACGATCATTACAATAACTGATTTGACCGGTGCAGAAATCATTTCACGAGCAAGTGGTGGAATGGTCGTTGATCAAGATAGAGAAGAAGGATCACCATATGCTGCTATGCAGGCAGCGTTTAAGGCAGCAGAAGTCGCAGTCAGGAAAGGGATTACAAGAATTCGTGTTAAAATTCGTGCCCCAGGTGGACACGGTGAAAAGACACCAGGACCTGGTGCACAATCAGTTGTGAGAGCACTGGCAAGATCTGGTTTGAGAATAGAAAGAATTGAGGATGTCACGCCTGTTCCAACAGATACAACTAAAAGACCAGGTGGAAGAAGAGGACGAAGAGTTTAATTAATGATTGAAATTTTGATTAAACTTTTTTCTAAAAAGTTTCGGTGATTTTGTATGAAGATTGAAATTGAATCAAAGACTGATAAGGAACTTAAATTCACATTGAGCGATGCACCGCTTGAGCTTGCAAATCTTGTTAGACGTTATGCAATTAGCGAGATTCCAACTCTTGCGATAACTGAGACATCCTTTTATGAGAATACGTCTTCGTTTTTTGATGAATATATCTCACACAGGCTCGGGCTTATCCCATTGACAACTCCTTCGAAGATAAAAGAAGACACCGAAGTTACATTAATGATTGACGCAGAAGGACCAACAACTGTTTACAGTGAGAATATGAAATCAACTGATAAAGCAGTTAAACCCGTTTCTGATAAGATCCCAATAATAAAATTAAGTGATGGTCAAAGGCTGCGTGTAGAAGCGAAAGCAGTACTCGGTACAGCTAAGACGCATGCGCGACACCAGCCAGGTATTATATCATATGGATACGATACAGAAGGTACATTCAGATTTGTAATAGAATCATACGGCCAAATGGACGCCGAAGATATCCTCTCAAATGCCATCTCACAAATTAAATCGAGAGCGGAAGAGATAGAAAAGCTTTTAGAAAAGCAAGAAGCTTAATGTTATATCAAGCCGCAGGGATGGCAGAGTCTGGTCAAATGCGCCAGCTTGAGGGGTTGGTGTCGTAGTGGCTGCGTGGGTTCAAATCCCACTCCCTGCATTCGAACTTTAACAAAAGTTCGATCAAAGTATATAGTAAAACAAGAACAAAAGGTTCATCAAAGAATTAAATAAAATGAAAAGTTTTGTGGAACTTTTTTCTAAAAGTTCCGATGAGAAATATGAGAAAAGGCACGGAAATTAAAAGTACAATCGAAACCATCAAGATGTTAAGAGCAAACAAAAAAGCAAAGTTGTTTGTAATGTTATCGAAGATGATAGCAGTTCCAAGAAGAAAGAGAAAAGGTGTTAATCTAAGAAAAATAGACTTGTATTCAAAACCAAATTCAGTCGTAGTTATCCCAGGAAAAGTTCTTGGTGATGGTGAACTTAAGCATCCGGTCGATATTGTTGCATTGTCTGCGACTGAAGAAGCAGCAAAGAAAATTAAATCCGCCGGTGCAAAAATGCATGATTTCAAATGGTTGACTGAACGTGGACCAAAAGACGTTATTCTGTTAGTGTGATTAGACGAAATGATTATAGATCTGAATTGATTGTGTATTGTTATTATATGTCGAGGATAATATGTTGGTAATTGACGCAGACAACAGAGTTTTGGGACGTGTTGCATCACGTGCTGCTAAAGCTTTACTTAACGGAGAGGAAGTTGCAATTGTTAACGCAGAGAATGCAGTTATCAGCGGAGATCCAAGGTCGACTGTTGATAGGTATAAAGCTCGAAGAGCTGTCAAAAACAAGGCAAATCCTCAGAATTCTCCACACTGGCCTCGAAGACCAGACATGTTGGTTAACCGAATCGTGAGAGGAATGCTGCCATTTGACAGACCAAGAGGTAAGATAGCGCATAGTCGACTTCGAGTATATATGGGCGTTCCAGACGAGATTAAGAGCAAAATGAATCCAGATGAAATCAAGGAAGAATCAGAAGTTAAGGCACACAGAAAATTCATAGTTATTAAAGATTTATGCAGAGAATTAGGTTGGTACCATGGCCAAGCGTAAAGATGAAATTGAAGCAGAAATGCAAACAGTTACACCAGCTGGTTCTACTGGAACAGCTACGACGATGATGACTATGACAACTCAAGCTACGCAAGTTTCTTCAAAAACACCTGCACTGCCTGTATCTGCAGGGAAAACTGAAGTAGAGAAAGCAGAAGCTGCTGAGAAGAGAAAGAAAAAAAGAGCAGCAAAGAAAATTGTGAGCATATCTGCAACAAGAAAAGAATCAACTGCAAGAGCAACTATCAAGCCAGGGAAATCAGTTTTCAGATACAATAAGCTTCATGTTGATGCCATACAAAATCCTTATGTTAAAGCGATTGTTCTTGAACCAATGAAAGTTGCTAATGATTACGTATCTGCAGTTGATATTGAAGTGAATGTAGTTGGTGGAGGGTCATTTTCTCAAGCACAAGCAGCCAGAACTGCAATAGCACGAGCTTTAGTCCTTTACACTAAGGACAGCACGTTGAAACAGAGATTTTTACAGTATGATCGTTATATGCTTGTCGAAGATGTAAGAAGAGTTGAACCGAAGAAGTACAAAGGAAGAAAAGCAAGAGCAAGATTCCAGAAGAGTTACCGTTAATATGTTATTGTGTGATAAAATGGGAAGATTAAATCTAAAAACTAGACAAATCGAGAACAGTTTAGGTAAAATTAAACCTAACTCAAGAGGTCGAATCGAGATACTACGCGTATCCTCTGCAGAGTTTATGAAATTTTTTTCTGCTCAACTTGCTCAACAAAAGAAAACTAAAAAATTAAGTCAGTTATTTGATTCAGAGATGACTTCTATGCCGAGTCAGAGTAAGAAAGATAATATTGTATCTGTTTAAATGGTGATTTACTATGATGCCTCCGATAAGATGTTTTACATGTGGTGCCCTTGTGGCTGACAAATTTGAAGAATATCAAGAAAAAATTAAGAATGGAAAGAAGATAGGCGCAGCACTGGATGAATTAGGATGCAAGAGATACTGCTGCAGAAGAATGTTTATCTCACATCTCGATATTGTAGATGAAGTGATTGCGTATAAGTCACATTAAATTTATGATGAAAGGGGCCGTGGGCTAGCCTGGTATGCTTCCACCTTGGGGACTTAACACCAACGCCAAAATGGTGGCGACTCGAGTTCGAAATTGGACATATGGGTTGTGCCTACGAAATTCTCGACGGCCCCATATGAAATAAATGTAGAAATAAGACAAAAAAAGAAATGAAGGAAAGGAACAAATAAACGAATAAATTGAAAATTATTGAGTGATATAATGGATTTGTTAATAGCTCATGAAAAATATTTGGAGTCTGGTGCACATATAGGCACACGTTTAGCTACGACTGACATGAAGAAGTTTGTGTACAAATACAGAAAAGACAAACTTGTTATGTTATCCATAGATCAGATAGACAAGCGCGTCAGAGAAATGGCACAACTGCTTGCTAAATACGATTTATCTAAAGTTGCAATTATCTCTTCCAGAGTCTATGCAGTACCTGCAGCTAAGAAATTTGCGGAATTGACAGGCGCAAGAGTTTTCACTGGGCGATTTGTTCCCGGAACGTTTACAAATCCTTCAAGAAAAGACTTTTTCGAACCTTCAGCAGTCTTTGTTTGTGATCCTAGAATTGAACATCAGGCATTGATTGAGGCAACAGAACTTGGTGTCTTAACAGTTGGTCTTGTTGATACAGATAACAATCTTAGATACTTAGACTTCTTTATCCCTTGCAACAATAAAGGTAAGAAGTCTGTTCCATTAATTTTCTATCTTTTAACAAGGGAATTAATGAAAGAAAAGAAAATGATAAGTTCTGATGCAGAATTCACGGCCAAAATAGAAGATTTTGAACTAAGCGGAACAGAACAAGATGAAGGAGAAGTTGACGAAGCAGGAGAAGGCAGAGACGTAGATATTGAAGAAGATAATGAATAAAACACTCTTCCAGACTTTCTGTACTCTTTTAGATTTTCGTAATACTATAACTTCCTATCTATTTTTTTATTTTAAATTTTGACAGGCTTGCATTAAGCTGCTGTCAGAGATTGAACTGCAGAAGCTAGTGTCCAATGTTCTTTTAGCGTACGAGTAAATACATTGCTCCTTTGTCGAAGTTGAATTACTGCTTATTGATATGCATGCCGTGGCAGAAACATTTGATTGGCCCATAACTGCGTAGTAACATGTATTAACTTCGCCTTGTGTCGGCGTTCCTCCTATCCTTGGTTCAACAAGCATTGCTTCACAACTTGCAGGAGCCGCTTTGTTTATAGAAACTTTTTCAACGCAAAACTTAAGGAGACTCAGAAGTCTCACTTCTTTACACGTTATTTCATCGTTATTTGCTAATGCATAGTTGTAATAGCAATTGTCACGTTTTTGTTCATCTGACGGTTTCGAACATTGTTTGCTATCTTTTGCAGCAATTGCACAGTCAGAGAAACAACCATCTTTGTAAACACTGTCTATAACGTTTTCACATAACGCGCAATTTGAGGTTTCTGTAGCTATTGTTCTAATACAGTTATCCCTCAAAACACCGACTACTGTACTACAACCTGTTGTAGTATTTGTCAATATTCCTGTGCATGCCAGTTTCAATCCTGTATTCTCTATCAAGCTACATTTGTCAGAAACTGATTTACTAAACTTCAGGTAACACGTGTCTTTCAGAGGACTCTTATTGCATATCTCTGCACTATTCTTTGCAATTGCATCACAGATGTAACGATCACTTTCATTCTTAACCGATCTACAAGCTTCCGATACAAACTGCAATGTACAGGTTTCTTTTTTGCTACTATTCACTATATACGAACATACTTGGTCTCCGACTTTTGTTGAGATGTTAAAGTAACAGTTATCTATTGCAGAAATCTCATCAAGAAGACTGCAATACTGCGTGCTCCTTTCTGCTATTCTATAAATGCATTGTTTGAAAGAATCATTCTTTAACTGACGGCAGTCGTTTATGTTATTATTTTTATACGCTCGCTCAATCAAACATTCATCTTTACCTATTAGAAGTTCTTCACAGCTTGCAACTTTTGTTACGTTTGGCAATGTAATATTAGTTATAGTTTCATTTGCTACAGTCTTCTTTATACCTGTAACATTTCTTTGTCCACCAATCTCAAGGCAGCCAAATACAAAAATTGCAATTACAATTATCGATACGAGCAAATATTTTTTCATAAGACCACTAATAATCTGCTGTCATAAGATACCTTTCAAAATCTATTAAAATAATGAAGATTCTGTTTCTTTCTTTGCAAATTTGTAACCAATGCACTTATACGCTAATTGAGCACACAATGCGTTCGGTGATGTGAAATTTGGAATCGGTGAAAGTTCAGTTATATCCATGCCAACAACATTCTTATGTTGAAATAATACTTTTAAAGTCTTTATAACTTCCTGCCATGTCAATCCATCCTGTTCTGGCATAGTGACTGCAGGCATAACTGAGGGTGTAAACACATCTACGTCTATTGAGATATACACTTCATCACTGCTTTTATCTAATATCTCTCTTAGTTCGTCACCAGAGAGCTTTCCATATGCGTTAACATTAGTTGTTTTAACATACTCAAGTTCTTCCTTTCCAATAGATCTATTTCCTATGATATAAACGTCAGTTTTTTCACTTATCCTTCTATTAACGCACATGTGGCTGAATTGGCTTCCTTCATATTCATTCTTAAGATCGCTATGTGCATCAAAACAGATTATCGAGGTGTCCTTAAGTCCCTTCAGTCCCGCAGTCGTTGCAATAGTAACTGAGTGGTCTCCTCCTAGAAAAACTGGAAACTTTTTGCTTTCGAATAATCTCTCAGCTAGGTTTTGAATCTGATTGAATCCCTTTTCTCCAACGTATTGCCTTTCAGGCAGTGGATAGACTCCAACTGACGAAGGTTCATATCCAAGTTCAAGGTCAAATTCTTCAAAATTCCATGCAAAAAGAATTTCCATTGGTCCATTCACTGTGTTTTCAGTATGCACAACTGAAGAATACGGAAGCGGCACAATAACTGCTTTCGATGATTCAAAATTCATTTCAGTGCCCATAAATTGAATAGGCGTTAATTCTCTCAGATCAAGTTCCATATGCTGATATTAGAAAAAGCTATTAAAAGCACTATCCATTGATCAAGATAGCCTTATTTCAATCCTTAAATGCTGCAGCAACAATTAATGGGAATACAATGGTCGCGTCGGCATATACTTTTACTGCTTCGCTATCTGCTTTTATCTTTCCCCATGCGACTGCCTCGTCAGGTTTTGCTTGACTGTCAGATCCGCCTTCTTCACTTTCAAGAGAAACATAAACTACATATTCTGCTCCGTCTCTGAACAGATTTGCGCCCATGATGTGATGTTTAACAAATCCGCCTCCAAGAACAATAACTCCTGTTTTATCTGCGTTTATCACCATGTTCACAAGTTTTACCATATCGTCCGATATGTCAACTTTGAAATCCATATTTTCTTTTCTGGCCTGCTTGAAAAAGTATATCATATCTCCAATTGATCCATCAGTAAGTGCAGGACAAAAAACAGGAATATTGTTGCGAGTTGCCCAATAATAAATTGAATTTTCGTCATTTACTTCTTTCCCAAGTTCGTAAATAAATTCTGAAGCTGTAATAATCCTACCAGTTTCTTTCTGTTTGACGAACAACTTCTGTAAAAACTGGTTCATTAGTTTTTCAAATTCAATGTATCTATCATTAGGAACGTAGATGTTTCCAATTCTGTTCACACCGTTTTTTCTCAGTGTTTTCCCATCAATTTTCTTGAAGTCACCAACCAAGAATGGTTTGATCGTCTTGAGGATGTCTTCTTCAACTCCTCCTACTGTCGTGATTAGAGCATTAACATAATGTCTTTTTACGAGGTATGCAATTATTTCGCGCAATCCTGAGCTGACCATATTGGAATTGTATGCAAGAAATATCTTTGCCTTTTCTTTTCTCATTTTTCTAACTGTTTCAACTGCCTTCCATAGGTTAGTTGCTTGAATCCCTGTAGTTCCATAACTCTCTAAGAACTTTTCAAAGTCAAATTTTTGAGAAAAATCATACCCTTTAACTGCCGGGAGGTCGGTTGGTTCAACTGATTTTACAAAGTCAGTATCCCATGCTTTCTTCAATTTTTCTTTATTAACATCAAAATCAGAATCCATTCTAACACACTCTTAAAAGAAGCAGCCCTAAACGGGCTGTCCGACTTAATATCCCTCCTCAAACAACTTATTTAAAAGTATGTTCTAATACTCTTATGGCGACAGAGCTTCCAGAGTCAAAATTAATACGTTCAGAACTAGTTCTGAGAGATATGCAGCTTACTGATGAAGTAAAGATGACAAGAAAGTCACTTGTAAGGTGGATTGCACTTTCGCTCGGCCTCATCTCCCCAAAAGAATCGCGTCAATCAGTTCTGAATCTGCTTGAGGCATTACTTTTTTATCATCTCAAGGAAAAAAGAGAACCAAATTATCAAGATGTTCAAGACTATCTAAAACAACAGAGCGTTGAAATGAACGAAAAAACCGTTCGCTATCATCTCACCCAGCTTAAAAAGTCAGGCGTAATTGAAGATTCAAGAGGCACTTATAAATTTACAGGTTTCCAGGGTGACAACCTATCAACGGCACTCGAACACACCTACAAGCAACGTGCCGATGTCGCTTTCAGCAATGTTAAGCTTGCAATCGAACTTCTGAAAAAAATGCATGAAAATTAGAAACAACTATCTCTGTTTTCACTAGTTCTGCTTTCTTTTTTCACCTTTCTCTTAGGCGATATCTTACTATTTCTTTTTTCCATCGGGTTTTAGAGCTTGTAGATATTTTTCTCTTTCTACTCTAATCGCAGATCCAAGTAATTTTTCTATCTCTGCTTTAATCCTGCTTGGTGAAGAAAGCCGTCCATTTTTTGAACTAACTTTCTCCAAATCTTTTATAAGCACGCGCGCAGGCACTTCTTTATTTGTTTTATTTATTCGGTTGTATATCTCTAACTGCTTGTTTATTTCTAAGATTGTACGATGGATTGTATTAAGCGAGACCGATGGCACATCAGTTTTTCTTATAATCTTATCCAGTCTCATTATATCTTCAGATCGAAGTTCAGCAAAAATCGGATCATCTGAAGCGATACTGATATTAGTGCGTTCTAGTCTAGTGTAATAACGCAGCGTAAGTTCCTTGAACGTCCTCGCAAATTTTTCCATAGAATACCTATCTTTAAGTCGGTTAATCTTTATATACCTGTCCGACGTATTAGGTTTGTAGATCATGTCAGCAGACCTTCTTCTTAAGAAATTTGGTAGCCTAACTGAGGTCCAGAAACAGGTCATTGGACCAGTAGCCGAAGGCAGAAATCTTATAATTATTGCACCAACCGGTTCTGGAAAAACGGAGTCAGCTGCGATACCTATACTTAAGAAAATAAGCGACCAGAAACTGGAGGGAATAGCTGCAGTATATATCACGCCTTTGAAAGCGCTCAATCGAGATTTACTTAAGAGATTGACGGAATGGGCTAAAGATTTAGGTATAGCAATAAGTGTTCGGCATGGTGACACTTCACAAACGGAAAGGGCACTTCAGGCTAAGAATCCTCCACAGTTTCTGATAACTACACCTGAAACTCTGCAAGCTATTCTGCCTGCTAAAAAAATTGGCGAAGCTCTAAGAAATGTCAAATTTGTAATAGTGGACGAGCTTCACGAATTGGTTGATGATAAGCGAGGTGCACAGCTCTCGCTTGGACTTGAAAGATTGGCAGAGAAGGCAGGAGAATTCCAGCGCATAGGAATCAGTGCGACTGTCTCCGATCCTAATAATATCGGCCGTTACCTATGCGGACTGAGAACATTCAGTGTTGTCGATCTGAAATATATGAAATCAATGAAGTTTGACATTTTATATCCTAAACAAAATCTTAGCGACGAGGCATCTGCAACTGAATTGGCAGTCGATTCCCCTGCTGCTGCCAGACTTCGAGAGATTCAGAGATTAGCAAAAGATAGAAAGACGCTGATATTTGTCAATACTCGTTCAATCGCAGAAATTCTTGGATCAAGGTTGATGAAAGTCGACAACAAAATCGGTGTTCATCATGGTTCACTATCAAAAGACACAAGAATTAAGTTGGAAGATGATTTCAAAACGGGCAATTTGAATGCACTTGTCTCAACATCCTCTCTAGAGTTGGGAATCGATATCGGAGATATCCACCATGTTGTTCAATACATGTCCCCGCGTCAAGTCTCTCGCCTTGTGCAGAGGGTAGGTCGGTCAGGTCATACTGAAAAAGGAACTGCAACTGGTACAATTCTTTGTGCAGATCCAGACGATCTGTTGGAAGCAAATGCAATTGTTGAAATGGTAAAAGAAGGAACTCTAGAGGAACAACAGCAATGCATAGGTGCGTTAGATGTGATGGCACATCAGATTGCAGGAATCGTTCTTGACAGGGAACAAATATCGACAATAGATCTTTTCAATATCATAAAACGATCCTTCCCTTATTCGCTTATCGATTCAGACCAGTTTCTTTCCGTAGTCAATTTTATGGCAGATAAGCGGCTGATAAAGAAAACAGAAAACGATATTGTTCATAGGATGATGTCAACTCGGCAATACTATTATGAAAATCTATCTACTATCCCTTCGGTCAGCAAGTATTTCGTAAAGGATACGGCAACAAATTCAACTATCTCCACACTTGATGAAAATTTTGTTATGTTTCTTGAAAAGAATGACCTTTTCATAACCAAAGGAACTCCCTGGCATATTCTTGATATCGATACAGACAGAAGACAAATTATTGTAGAACCATCGGAAGAGATCAGTGCAGCAATCCCTGATTGGGAAGGTGAAGAAATTCCAACGAGTTTTGAAGTTTCACAGAAAGTTGGTCAGATTAGGCAAAGAATTGCGGACGGAAAAGATCATATCAAAGAAGCTGAAGCAGATGTGAAGGAGTTTGATGGAAAGCCCCCAACTGATAAGCACATTTACATCGAGGCATGGGGCGAAGTTGCTGTCATGCACCTTCTTGGAGGATTAAAAGTAAATAGAACTATCGGAACGATTATTGGCCATTACTTGGCAAAAGAATACGGTGCATCCGTAAGAACTTTAGTAGATCCGTACAGGATTGCTTTTGTCTTTCCACGTGCAGCAGATGCAATGAAAATTAAGCATTATCTAGCAAGAATAACGGACGTTGCAGCAGAACTAAGAAATATTCTGCCAACAAATCAGATATTTAAATACAAATTTTTACACGTTGGCAAGCTGTTCGGCATCTTCAGAGAAGCACCACGCGTTTCTGACAGATTTATTATTGCATTCCAAGGCACACCGCTCTATGAAGAAACCACAAGAGAAGTGCTTGCATCTTATTTTGACGTAAGAAATTCCTCAAAAGTTCTAAATGATATAAGGGGCAAACAGATCTCCATAACGGTTAAATCTGTAAAAGAACTGTCTGCAATAGCAACACGTGCTTTGCAGCGTTATCACGGATCTGAGCTTATCGCACCGATTGAGCCAACAGCTGAAATACTCCGAGCTTTCAAAAACAAACTTCTATCAAAATCAGCAATTCTTTACTGCACTTACTGTGGGCATGATTGGATTTCTTTCGTTGGCGAATTACCAGAAAAAATAAAGTGTAACCGTTGCAGTAGCAGCATGATTACAATAATAGATGAAGCAAGTTGGTCAAAGATTTTTAAGAAAAAGAAATTAAGCAAGGAAGAGAAAGTATGGAAAGAAAAACTGAACAAAACTGCAGCCATCGTATCTGCTTCAGGAAAGAAAGGAGTTATTGCATTAGCAACATATGGTGTTGGTCCGACAAGAGCTGCAGGCATCCTCTCGAAGAAGTATAATACAGACGAAGAATTCTACGCTGCTCTGATGAATGCTCAGAAAAATTTCATCAGAACTAAACGCTTCTGGGAACTACACTAATTTCACTTTACTCAGAATTCTTCACTAAAAATGGTGAAGGGTTTCTATAGACTGGAGGTACAACATTGAAAACAGCCATATCCTGCTCTGCCACTATGTCAAGTACAGTTTCGTATCTTTCAAACAAGTCTCTTAGCAATTGTTTAATCTTTTCTTCTGAATCAACAACTTCATTTTCTATAGGCGCAACAAAATAACTATCATTAGTTTCATTAATTTCTTTTCTTAGTATTGCTATTGCATCTCCCAAGTCACATCTAAGTTTATATTCCTCAGTCCTTGGGTGTTTATCACATATACCTTCTATTATTTTTGATAAAATTGAGCCTAACGCAAGAGTTCCTTTCATTCCTGTAAAGTTCTCTAGTGTTATAATATAATTATCAGTTTCTTTGTCCTTAGAAAGCAACCCTTCTTTTAATGTGTGATAGAACGTAAACTTATCTCCAAAAGGAAGACCTACTGTGCAATCACCAACGTCACCATTCAGTTTAGTTCGTGCAAACATATTTACTCCTCATCTATGAGGCTTTCCTACTATTTATAACTTACTATGTCTAACTGCATCCGCTCGTGTTTCCACAGTTCAAACATTTATAACATGATGCGGACCTGACCATGATACTACCGCAGTCTGCGCAGCTTGGTGCATCTTCACTATTTTGGAATGCAAATTTTGCATTTTTTGTTTTAGCATTCGAATCAGCAGAGATCCGTGAGATCTCTTCTTGTTTATCCTGACGAACTTCTTTGGCTTCCATGGTGGCAATGTTTGCATCTTTAACCGATGCTGGAGGATTAACGTCTATCGCATGTCCGTTACTGCTTTCAACAGTTGCTTCCGACATGTCTAAGTTCACTCCAACTTCTATCTGTTCTTCTTTCGATAGGAATTTGAGAGCCATCCATCTGAAGATATAATCCGTTATCGATTTCGCAATTCTGATATTTGGATTACTAGTCATTCCAGACGGTTCGTATCGTGTGTGAACAAATTTTCTTACCAACGTCCTTAGAGGTACACCATACTGAAGAGCAATTGAAATTGATGTTGCGAATGCATCCATCAATCCAGATATAGTGCTGCCTTCTTTCGACATGGTTATGAATATTTCTCCAGGCTTTCCATTATCAAAAAGGCCAACAGTTATGTATCCTTCGTGTCCTGTAATGTCAAATCTGTGAGTCAATGCCTGTCTTTCAGCTGGCAGTCTTTGTCTTGTTGCTTTGTTTACAATAACTATCTCCTTTTCTTTTTGTTTCTCGCTGGATTTTGTATCCATCTGTTTGGAAGTAGTCAGAGGTTGCGTACGTTTTGATCCGTCTCTGTAAATTGCAACTGCTTTCAAACCCATTCTCCATGCTTGGATGTATGCATCCGCTATTTCTTCTGCTGTGCTCTCCTTCGGCATGTTGACCGTTTTGCTGATAGCACCGCTGATGAATGGTTGTACGGCTGCCATCATTCTTACGTGTCCCATATGATGAATGTATCTCTTACCATTTACTGCTTTGAACGCACAATCAAAAACAGAAATATGTGATTCCTTTAGATGCGGTGCTCCTTCAATCGTATCGTTTTCATCTATATATTTAAGAATTTCATCAATTTGATCATCAGCGTATCCTAACCTTCTTAGTGCAACTGGAACGGTTTGATTGACAAATTTAATCATTCCTCCTCCGACCAACCATTTGTATTTTACAAGTGCAATTTCAGGTTCTATTCCTGTGGTGTCGCAGTCCATCATTAATCCAATTGTTCCTGTAGGTGCGATGACGGAGATCTGAGCATTTTTGAATCCATATTGTTTACCTGCTTTGTAAGCCTGATCCCAGCTTTCTCCTGCTTGACTGAGAAGTTCTTCAGGAGCTCCATTTCTGTCAATCATATATGCATGTTTTCTGTGCATATCAATTACGTTAAGCATAGGTTGTTCATTTTTCTTGTAACCTGCGAACGGACCGAGCTTATTTGCAATTAATGCAGAAATATAATAGCAATATCCGGACTGCAATGCGCTGATTGCAGCTGCGAAGTTTCTTCCTTCATCGCTGTCATATGCTAATCCCTGTGCCATTAGTAGCGCTCCAAGATTCGCATAGCCGATACCTAGCGGCCTGAAGTCATGGCTGTTCTTTTCAATTGACGGCGTAGGGTAAGATGCATTGCCAACTATAATTTCTTGTGCTGTTATCATGACTGCGTTCGCATGTTTGAACGATTCAACATCAAATACTCCGTTACTTTCATCATAAAATTTCATTAGATTAAGGCTTGCTAAGTTACAGGCGCTGTCGTCAAGAAACATATACTCGCTACAATTGTGAATAGTGATACCATTTGCAACAAACGTATGAGTAATTGGTTCTGTCAAATCATATACTTTTTCTACTCCGATATATTCCAATGACTCCACTCTGTCAAATGGCATATCATTGTAAGTTTCAACTTGTTTATTCATGTCAGATAATTGTTTTGCTTTCTTTGATTCTGACATAAATCCGATAAGCTTTTCAAATAAGTAACGACTTGATCTTGAGATCCTAAGAGAATTCATTTCTCTTACATCGTATTCCTTTAAACCACCTTTTCCATCAGGTAAGAAGCTCTTTAACTTACCGGCTCTTCGATCCTTATAGAGCTTGCTTTTTATGCCAAATCCTAAAAGTAGTATCTGAACGCCTTTAAGTAGTTCTAAACTGGTTGAATCAAGTGAAATGTACTGTGATTTATCTCCATAGTTTGCAACAGTTGCATCAGACGTGAACAGCCCTTGTAGAATACTCTTTTGTTCACCTAAAGGCAGGATAAAGATTTCATCACTAATTGTTTTTTCATGTGAATGGAGCTTGAGGTCTACTAATTGGGTAAACCTTTCAATTACTCTTTTGTTTATAACTGTAAGTTTACTGCTTGTAGACGTTAGTGCAACTGTGCCTGGGCCGTTCTTATGCGTCGTTCTTTCTATACCAGAAAGATATGTAGCAAACTTCTCTAAAATTTGTTTTTCTTCAGTTGGATGCATAGTTAATTGTATAGTTTTTCCATTACTGTACCCGTCTCCTAAATAAACTCCAACCATCTGGTAGAAGCTAGAATTCGAAGAGTCTTTTATTTCTGCAACTTGAGAGCCAGGTAACAAAACAAAGTCATCTTTAGTCAGTTCAGCGGCAGGAACGAAATCACGATTTATAGTGTACACTTTGTGATCAGCAGTCAATTTTATTTCATAACCATTTTTTGTAGTCATTCTATAGACTGGCTTTTCACCAGTTTTGAATGAACCATTAACTGGGAGAGCTGTCAATAAACCTGTATTAACAATAACCTTGCTTTCTTTACCAACTAACTTATCTATCCTTATCCACCTTCCTCCCTCAGTTAAAACTTTTGTATCTCCTGTTACACAGGGGTTACTCGCATTAATCCTACCACTGTTCGGACAAGTATGCCACTTGTTGATTGTAGTATCAAATTGGAGGCCGGGATCTCCACACTGGTGCGTAGCCTCTGCGATCGCATTCATTACATCTTTAGCTCTATGTGTGTCTACGACTCTGTTCTTGTCTGTGACTGCGTAAGTTTTCCATTCGTTATCCTTAACAATTGCTTCCATGAATTCGTCAGTCACACGAACGCTGTTGTTTGCATTCTGAAAGAATATGTTTGTGTAAACTTCTCCATCAAGTCTTGGATCAAAACCTGCATCTATCAGTGCCCATGCCTTTTTTTCTTCCTTTGCCTTACACCAAATAAATTCTAAAATATCTGGATGGTCTGCGTTTAAGATAACCATTTTAGCAGCTCTTCTCGTTCTGCCACCACTCTTAATAACCCCGGCGAATGCGTCATAACCTTTCATGAAAGAAACCGGTCCTGATGCAATTCCGCCAACACTTAACTGTTCTCTTGATGAACGAAGAGAGGACAAGTTGGATCCTGTTCCAGATCCATATTTGAAAAGCATTCCTTCTGTCACTGCCAAATTCAGGATCGATTTCATGTCGTCTTGAACAGAGTTGATAAAACACGCACTACATTGGACTTTTTCCTTTTCGAATCCAACATTAAACCATACTGGGCTGTTGAATGCAGCCATCTGATTTACGAGAATGTGAGTTAGTTCAGCTTCATATATGGCTGCTTCTTTTTCATCAGCAAAATAGTTTCCTTTGCGTCCCCAATAAGTTATTGTTTTAGCAACTCTAGTTACTATCTGTTTAACACTTGTTTCTCTTTCTGTAGTGTCTAGTTTTCCTCTGAAATATTTCGAGACTGCGATATTTGCTGCAGTTTGTGACCAAGAAGCAGGAACTTCAATATTTTTCTGGCTAAAAACAACCTTTCCTTTTGAATCATTAATTACTGCATCTCTATGTTCCCATTTGATTTCGTCAAACGGATGAACTCCCTCTTTAGTATAATTCCTTTCAAATCTAAAATTCTGTAATAAATTAGTATCAGATGCCTTCTGCTCTCCCTTTTTTTCCATGCTCACACCTCAAACTCTGGTCCTGTGCCCAAATATCTACAAATGTCGAATAACCACAACCAATTGTGGTTTGCAACGGCTAGTACTACTATATACAGTGTTTATAAAGGTTACGTTTAACCTCGAACAGTTTTGAAAACTGTTGAAAATAAAACCAGAAATAAGTTTAAATTAAGTCAAAATTTTCATAAACTAGATCCTATTTTCTAAATCTGTTGGTTTGTGTTTCTATTTATCTTATCAAAGAAAATTTAGCTATCAGAACTTTTATTTGCAATAAAAATTCTATTTTTTAAGCAACGATTGAAGCTCTTTTTTGAAGTCAGAAACATCTTTGAATTCACGATACACCGACGCAAATCTGATATATGCAACTTTATCCAGTTTCTTCAATTTTTTCATTACAAACTCTCCAATTATGCTACTTCTGATTTCTTTTTCATCCCTTTTCCTCAATTCTCTCTCGATTTCATCCGCAGTTTCTTCTATCTGTTCAAAACTAACTGGTCTTTTTTCACAGGCTCTCATCAATCCCTTTATCAGTTTCTGTTTGTCAAACTTTTCATGCCTTCCGTCTTTTTTGATAATAATCATTCCAAGATCTTCCATTTTTTCATAAGTAGTAAACCTTTTTTCACAGTTTGGACACTCCCTTCTCCTGCGTATAGACGTAAGATCCTCAGTATCCCTTGAATCGATTACGTCGGTTTCTTTATGAGAGCAATAAGGGCATTTCATACTATCTTAGATCTGTTGTCGTGGTTTATTTTATAATATCTACTATATACTGGTATGTCCTCAACTACTACGTTTGTTGCAGGAGCCGATGAAGCCGGTCGTGGGCCAGTCATCGGTCCATTAGTGATGTGTCTTGCAATCTGTCCAAAAGATATAGAATCAGATCTTAAGAAAATTGGAGTTCGTGATTCAAAACTTCTGAAGCCTGAACGAAGAGAGGAGCTAGCTCCTGAAATAAGGCAGATGTGTGAAGTACATGTTGCAAAGATTACTGCAAAAGAACTGAATACACTAATGAAACAGAGAATCAGCCTCAATGCAATTGAAGCAATGAAACTTGCTGATCTGATTAAGGAGATAGATCCAAAAAAATTGGAAAAGATCGAAACCATATACCTTGATTCACCAGATCCAGACGCACTCAAGTTTTCGCATAGGATCAAATCTTATCTTTCTTCTTCAGTAAAAGTCGAAGGAAAACTGCATTCTTCTCATAAAGCCGACGTTCTCTTTCCTATTTGCAGTGCTGCCAGTGTGATTGCAAAGACAGTTAGAGACGCAGAGATTGAGAAGATAAAGAAAGAACTGCGATGCGATTTTGGGACAGGTTACAGCCATGATGCCAATACCATCGCTTGTCTTGAAAAATACATAGAGACTCCGACACTTAGCAAATATCTGAGGTCTGAATGGGCGACAACAAAGAATATGTTAAGAAAATTAAAATTCAAAACAAAGCAAGTTAAAATAAATTTTGATTAAAAATCAGATGTTTACGGGCCCATAAATCCACATGCAGTTTTGTATTCGATTGCCATCTTTTTACAATGGAAGCATCTGACTATTTTTTCTGCATCTTTTGGATCTTCAAATTCCGTATATTGTTTTGCTTGTTTTCCGCAGCTTATACATATCTTCATAATTACACCTAGTCTGATATTGCTGAATAGAATCAGAATTCAGATAACTATACCATACCGTAACAGCTTTTTATTACTTTCTGTAAATTAACTTATGGCAAATGTAACTGTAGTAGCTAAGATCTTTGCGGAAGACGCATCCAAGCTTAATGAAATAAAGGCAAGCATTTCACAGTCTATGCGCCTTGTTGATGCAAGAATTGAGGATATAGGCTTCGGAGCAAAAGCCCTCAAAGTAATGGTTGTTGTTTCTGACAAGGAAGGTGGCGACATCGAAGAGAAGCTTAAGAGCATAAAAGGAGTCAGTCAAGTTCAGATTGAAGACGTCTCATTAGTTGCTTGATCGATAACGGTGTTTTGTTATGGCGCGAAAGTATGGTGGATTTAGTGGACATCCAAAACCAATCAAACCGTCAATTAGATCAGGTAGAAAACTTCCTTCACATGAGGAAGTTCAGAAAGGGCTTAAGACAAGAATTGTTGCACTTTTACTATTAATCCTGGCATCTTCGTTCGGATTATGGTTTACTGAATTCCAACCTCTTTCGATTTTTTTATGGATAATAACTGTTTTTGTCGGTAGTTACGCGGTTTTCGAATTCGGATTATTCGTTTCAAAGGCACTGACAGTTATTTCTGTATTTATAATGGAACTATTGGTTCTTGAAGGTGTACCTGCCGCATTAATATTTGGTTCAGCAGCAAATCTGATGCTTATTGCATTCGGAATTCTTGACGTAATACTCCTATATGCGTTGATGAGGTTATAAGGTATTACTTGTTTTTTTGTAGATTATTTCTTTGACAGGCTCTCCTTCCTCTTTTAGATAGTTAACATTTACAACAATTCCTTCTTTATTTAATTCAAATTTTATTGAGTCTATTCTTGCCGGTTCCGGAGGTGCGTGAACTTCAACTCCCGCGGTTTTATGTATTGCCGACGCAATTGACTGAGTACCTCCTTCAGCAGTGGAACAGGAATTCAAGAACACTTTCGCATTTTTGTTTGTCGCAGAAGCAATCGCATTAATCACATTGATGTCTCCAATATCAAAAAAGCCTGCGACTGGATCTCTACTTTCAATATCTGAGAGTTTAATCCTATCTGATTGTCCGTGTCCCGTTATCATTACAAAATCCGCTTTACCGTATTTTCCTGAGATCTTCTTGATCTGTTCTTCCATCTCTTTGTCAGTTTTTACTTCGGTTATTTTAACCTCGTAATGTTTTGATAGTTCTTCAACAACTTTGGCGCTTCGATAAAAAACTCCATTGTTATCAAAATTGGCAAATATCAATAGAGCAAGCGGCTTCTCCGGCTTCTTATCTATATCCTCATACATCTGTTTTAGAACTTTCCAGGGATGTCTTCCAAAATTTTCTATCCCGTGTTCCTTTTTTAGGACGGACAAAACTTCTTCATGAGTTTTTATAAAATCTTCTGCATTTTCTTTATTTAATCTGAGTATGGTTTCACTATATCCTCTAAGGGTGTTTGGATTTTTTTGGTGCTCTAAAAGAACCGTCGCTAGGTCTGCTGTGAGTTTTAGATTTTTCGTTTTTCTATTAAATTCAGAAAGTGCCAAAGAAGTGTTTAAAGGATCCAATTCTTCCGCTTTTTTTATAATCGCGATATAGTTCTCTTTGTTGCTAATACTTTTTCCAACTTTCGGTTCCATTTGTTCGAACTGTTTTTCTGCTTTTTTTTCTTTAACAACTGCCATAAAAAAATAAGTGCGAAGAACTTTATATTCCTTTATATCTAGCTATCCTAGTCTGCAAGTTTTATGTCATCGCCGGTAACTGTTTTTCTTCCAGCATGTCTTGCAAGTTTGACTGCTTTAGTTGCAATTTGCCCTCCCTTTTGTTCAAGAATAGCTGCTAATGCTTCAGCTGCATCTTTACTTACGCGGCCTGCACCGACGGATCTGATCAGTCTTTCAACTGCAGCTATAGGAAGAGTTGCCATTTTTATCCCACAAAATCTATTACACTGAACTAACATTAAACTCTGTTAAGATTATTTTAAATAGCTTTCGTAAATTTCTTAATGGAAGTAACAGCAAGAGAGTATCAACAGAAGATTGCAGATCACATCATAAAGAAAGGGAATACGTTAGTAATCTTACCAACGGGTCTCGGAAAGACGCTTATCGGGGCACTTGTTATAGAATATTTTTTGAAAAATGACAAAAAATGCATGTTTCTTGCACCGACAAGACCTTTAGTTGACCAGCATGATAAAAAGATCAGAGAGTATCTCAACATCGAACCTACCGTCATAACTGGTGAAATGCACCCTAATGACAGACTTCATCTATATGCTGATAAGAAAATAAAAGTCATTATAGCCACTCCTCAGACAATCAACAATGATCTAAATGAACAACCTGCGTTGTTCTCAGGTTTTGGTTGCATAGTAATTGATGAGTGCCACAGAGCTGTAGGTAAGTATGCATATACTCATGTTGCAAAACATGCGAAGGAAAACGGACTGTTGATAATTGGTCTTACGGCGTCCCCTGGCGGCAAAGCAGATAGAATTCAGCAGATAATGGATTCACTATTCATAGATAACGTAGAAATCCGTACAGATACTCAGAAAGATGTTAAACAATATATTCAGCCTCTTGACGTAGAATGGGTTTATGTAGATTTGTCACCTGAACTGAAAGAAGCAATCAATTTGATGAATCAGCTGATGGAAGAAAAAGCAAAGACGCTTAGCTCTCTTAATATTCAAGTGACAACCAAGCTCTCTCGAGGACGGCTCTCTCAAATCTATCACTCATTAATCCAAAATAAATATTTCGCAGCTCTTGGCCACTTCTCAGTTTTCTATAATGCATTCCACGGTAATGAACTTCTTGAGACAGAAGGACCTTATGCATTCGATCAATTCGTAGAGCGGTTGAAGGAAAGGAAAAAAAACGTAGACTGGCGCATCCTTAAGGTCCAGAAACTAATTCAAGAGAAGAAACTGGAACATCCCAAAATGGGGGTTCTTTTATCTAAACTTAAAGAACCAGAACTGGCTGGCAAGAAGGTTATTATTTTTGCACAATATCGTGACCAGGTAAATCATATCGTTAAAGTGCTAACAGAAAATAATTTTTATGCAAAGAGTTTCCTTGGTAAAAAAGAAGGAACCCGGAACTTGCAGAAAGAAACACTAGAAGAATTTGCTGCTGATAAGTTCAATATTCTTGTTGCAAGCAGCATCGGAGAAGAAGGAATTCATATTCCTGCCGTTGATGTAGCTATCTTCTTTGAACCTGTTCCATCCGAAATCCGATCTATCCAGCGAAGAGGCCGTGTCGGTAGAACTAAAGAAGGTAAAGTAATTGTTCTACTTGCCAAAGGTACTCGTGACGAGACATTCAGATGGGTTGCAGCTGCACGTGAGAAAACAATGCACAAAATAATTAAAGGTATTAAGTCAGGAAAGATAAAGAGAAAGAAGAAAGAACAGCCAACCATTACCGATTATCTCAAGTGAGTTTTATTTTTGTTCTAAAATTTGCATAGTTTCTGATATTAATCTTATTGGTTCAAAAACTTCGTTCACGTAAGAGCGTAGTTCAGTCGAGACTTTTTTTACAGTAAATTTTTGAAATTTATAAACAAAATGAGCGCCACTTCCGGGTGTTCTTATCAGCCTTGCATTTTTTCCTAGTTTAATAAGTTCTTCATGTAGAGCTTCAGCCTCTTTAGCAGGTACTATGTCATCTGTTTCTCCCTGAATTATATATACGCAACCGTTTATATTTATTTTAGAAACTTTAGGTAGAAGAGACAAGCTATTTAACAACTCAGTTTTTTCTTTAACTGATAGTTTATCCAGGTTTAGATCTTTTTCAATAGTTGCTACAGCATGTCTAAGAACTTGGTCATCAGAAAACATTGCGTTATCATAAATTATTTTGAGTCTGCAAGGTGGATTGAACAGGATAGCATCTTTTGCTTTAACTCCATTTGTTAGTAATTCTATTGCAATAGCTGCTCCTAAGCTGCCTCCCATCAAAACTATCTTTGAGGAGTCTATTACTTCACTCTTTTCTTTTATCAGGTTGATACCAATCTCTACATCGCTTGCTTGTTTTGCTAAAAACAGCTTATCCGTTCCAGCCTGCTCCAAACTTCTGTAGGAAGGTATAACGACTGCGTATCCAAATCCAGTAATAAATCTAGCATATTTTATATAATCTGAATGGAAACCGCCGCTTCCGACAATCCCAACTAATAATGGAAATCCATTTGTTGGTTTATGTTTAAACAAATTAACTGGAAAAGAATATGTAGGATAAAAAAGGTAAGCAGAAAGAGTAGCCTCACCATTTTTGTATTCAAATTTTTGTGTTTTTACTTGTGTTATACTACTCTCTACTAAAACTTTAGATGTGTTTCTTACATGTTTGTTTGTTAATGCTAGCGATGCAAGCACTGTCGTATACAATGTAGCATTGTAAAGAAACTTCTTTAGACGCCCCATAGAACTGATAGCTGATTAAAGATTAAATGCCTTTCCATCTTTCCGATAGGCTGAAGGCTTATTTTTTACCTGCAATGATGTAAAGCATTGCAAAACAAAGGACTCCTGCCACGATTCCGCCAGCCCAGGCGGCCATAGGGTCTCCAAAACGAGGGTTATTCTTGAGGCCATTTGCTATAATCACGGTTACAGCTATACTTACTGCTATCCTTCCTAGCCAAACGAGTCCGTCAACAGTCTTTCCCATTACAATATTATACTATAATACAATAAAAAGATATCTGAGACTATTTCATAGCTTATTTTGGTCGAGTATGTGTTGCTCTGACAGAATCAAAGCGTCTGGGTTCAGCTGAAAGATTGCGGAAGCTTTACAACTGTTGAAAAGGTTATTTGTTTAAACTCTAGTTTATAATACGTCAAACAGCGAAATTTTGGACGCTGATAAGTAATGTTTATAAACCGTCAATTCCAGTATTACTTATAAGCCAAGTGGCTTAGGCAGATAACGAAAGAACTGACATAAACAAAGGCGAACAAGAACAAACCAGAATTCAAAACAACAAAAACGAATAACCAAAAATCATGCTCATTGAGGTGAGAACATATATGGCAAAAGGAATGAATATGGCAATGATAGGTGCCTGGGCGTTTATCCTAGGTCTTGTTGTAGCCGTTGTTTTAGGCCTTGTTCCAACCATCTTAGGTAAGACTTCAACAGTCTTATTGCTTGGATTGCTTGGTATCATAGTTGGCCTTTTGAACATAGCAGATAAGGAAGTTGAGCTATACATGATAGCTAACATAGCATTTTTGGCCGCTTCAGCAGGATTAGGAGCGGTACTGGCAGCAATACCAACCGTTAGTGGCATACTTGTCGCTATCGTCAACAATGTTGTGTTGTTCGTTGCTCCAGGTGCAGCTGTGGTAGCTCTAAGAGCTTTGTACGATGTCTCAAAAGAGTAAAATCTCTCAAAGACAAAGTAACTAGGCAATAGCTTAACACAACAGCAAACAGAAAGAGAGGAATACAATCGCCTCTCTTCTTTTTTCTTTTTTTTATTTTTTCTTTTCTTATTGTCTTAACTTTAACTGTACTGACTAGCAAAGACAAATAACGTACTTAGCTATTTAAACGACTATTTTCAATTTTTATCATGCCAGTTGAAGGCAGAAGAGTAGTATCTAGTGATAAACAAACTGAAAAAACTGAGTCAACTTCAAATTCAGTAGTCAGTCCCTCAGCTAAGATCCGATTAGCCAATTCAAACATTAGCGAACATCCCTTAGGTGAAATTAGTAAACTGTCAACAAAGCGCATACTCATTTTGGATGACGAACCAGCTTCCAGTAGGCTGTTGTCAGAGCTTCTTAGCGAATTGAACCTCTCTTTAGACTTAGTTCTTGTTTCTTCTGGCGAAGAAGCGTTAGATCTTTTGAAAAATCAAAAATTCGATTTGATAGTAACAGATTACGAAATGCCAAAGATGAACGGAGAAGAATTTGTTAAGGAAGCAATAAAACTATGTGAAACGCCAATTATTCTGCATTCTACACATCATAAACTATTTGAAAAAAAGGAAGAGAACTGCATATTTCTCTGCAGAGTAAAGAAAGAATTAGATATCAAAAAAACTCTAAACACCTTCGAAAAATTATTAGGTGTATTAAAGTCTAATAACTCTAATCACGTTTGTGACAGCTGTTCTAACCGTACTTGTAAAGAAGATAAAGGAAAATAGAGTAAAACTGCAGGTGTTTTACTTTAGTTTATCCTGGAATTGGTAAAGCATCCTTTACTACTTCTGCCACAGATTTCTTGTAAAATAAGATATATTTAACCTGTACAATATTATCTGTTTCAAGTGCTTTTCTAGCTTCAATCAATGGGATCAGACTGCAGTCAGTGCATTCACACAGATACTGGATATTCAAAATCCCATTTTTGACTGAACTGCTCTCTATCCTTATTACTGACGAGTTGATTACTGACGAATTGAATGGTTTGTCTGAAATTATAGAGGCCACATTCACTTTAGTTCCTGTGCATCTTTCTGTTTTCGAATAAAAACTTTTGAACGAATAGCTTCTATCGGAACTAAATATGTCGCTGTATGTATCCCATAAGCTATCTGTTTTGAATTGAACTACATTAACGTTACCATCGTTTGTAACATATCTATACGGGGCAGGAAGTTCAATTTGTTTTCCATAGAAACTTATGCTTGTTTCTGCTGTCTGTGGTTGGAGCGTAACAAATTCAAGGAGGCTAGTCAGTATTAACGCCCCAAGCAGCCCAACTATAAACTGCTTGTGATTCTTGCTAAAGAAAATAAACATTGCAGGAACGGAATAAAATAGAAGGACCACATAAAACTGAGTTGGCAGATACGTACTGATAAGCATATTCCTTAAAACTAGTGCAACAGGTGTCAGTGCAATAAGTCTAGTTCCAAAAATATCCCTAAAATAAAAAAGAATCGACATAGACAAAAATAAAATGAACTGCGACGTCAAAGGGCCACCGTCATACGTTGCCAGAACAAGTGGAAAGAGCAGTATGCTCCACTTCAATTTTTCAAAATTATCTTTTTGAAAAATATTAATGAACAAAAAAGCAAGAACAAAGCTAATGAAAATCAAAAATAAACCAACTTTCAGTAATGGCTCTTCTGATGGAATTAATTTGCTTAATGGACTGCATAAATCATATTGAATTTTCGGCAAAGGAAGTAAACAAAATGCAGATTTCATAAGATTTGAATTGTGTAATTGCGTAGAATCATAAAAAATTGGGTTGCTATTGTCATAAATTCTAACTGCAGAGTGTATCTCTCCACCAAAATTTGGAGCATCTGAATAGGCAAGATATTTTTTATCAAATTGATCTGCAAGCAAATAAGTTGCTGAAGCAAGAACAAGAACCGAAATAATGAATGCAGAAAAAACCAACGATTCTATCTTTCTTTCACTTTTTATTTTTACAATTTTTATTGGAATTAGACAAGCAGTAATCCATAAGAAAAAAACAGCAGTTTTTCCGACGCTTGTTCCGAAAAGCAACGGATTGACTACCGTATAAAGAATGTTTCCGATCAGCGTCGAATAAATTGTCAAAAATGCCAATACAATGAAGATCAACGGAAGAAAATATTTATTTCCTAAAATACTTTTTGCATCTTTGAAATTCATTTTACAAACCTCTTAAGAAGATTTTTCATGTCTACTTTGTTCAACAAATAATTTGCAATCGGATGATAAATAACAGATACAATGCATCCAAAAACAAACACTGTGCTATCCAATTGATAAGCAGAGATATAGAAAAGTGTTGCACCAGCAACATAATCAATCTGATCAAAAATAAGAAGACTTCCTCCCTCTTTTATCCCAATTCTTCTTTTGATAAAGCTGTTAATTAAAACTCCGAAGAATGCACCAGTTCCTAGATAAACACTTTCAATAGTTCTGCCCTGTATCACTCCGATAATCAGTGCTCCAATCAGCATTGCAAAAAATCCGCCGAAAGTTCTTTTCCCTAAAATATTTTGTTTTCCTATTTTTTTTTCTTGGTCAATCGGGATTTCATACCCAATAACTTTGTAAAGAAAAAATGGAAATGCATTTGCAACTATTGCTGGAAGGTAAAACCAAACAGCATTCAATGCGCCGTTAGCCGCGTAGTCCCATATAAACTGCATAAAGACCAAATAGACCAACCCATACCTTAAGAAACAAATTTATGCTATCATTAACATTCAGTAGAAGTGCAAAAATAGCAACACCTGAAATAACCATCATCCATCTGCCAAAATTTGACCACTGCTTCTCCGATAACATATTAAGGTTTAAAAGCGAATATTTATAAGGTAAAAACTGAGATTGAATTTATGCAGGCTATAAGCAAAACTAATTTTTTTGGCATCAACAAGATTTTGCTTATTTTGGTGTTACTTCTTTTTCAAAATGTTTCATTTGCACAGTCTTCTCTCTGTGGGACTAGCATAACTGCGAGCACAACTCTTACATCTAATGTGAGTTCTTGTGAGGGAAATGGAATCGACATTGCTGCAGAAGACGTCGTTCTTGATTGCAACGGATATACGATCGATGGAGGGGGTGATCAAGGAGTTACTATCTTCAATAGAAATGGCGTAACTGTCAAAAATTGTGTCATAACGGGTTTTGTTTATACTGTCGAAATGAGAAATTCAACCAGTTCGAATATCTATTCAAATAACCTTTCAACTCAATTTAAATTGACCAATAGCTCATATAACGACATATTCAATAATTCTCTCCAAGTTCTTATAATAGATTCAAGCACGAACAATACTGTCTCTAACAATACGATCAATGCAGCTTCTTATCCAACTTCTGCAGCAGTAATAATTATTTCAAATGAAAATACAACGTTGTCGGGAAATAGGATTACAGCTGATCCAGGTGCCGCAGGTATTTCTTTGAGTTCTTCATTAAACCTGAATATTGTGGATAATCAAATAACTGAAGTGGGTACTGGAATAGATCTTTCAAGTTCTTCTTCTAACCTAATCAATAACAATACAATAAATAATAGTCAAACTGCGATCAGTCTGTCAAGCAGTTCTTCTTCTAACCTAATCAATAACAATACAATTGTCAGCAGTCAAACCGCTATCTCTTTGTCTGATAGTTCATCAAACAATATAACAAGTAATTCGCTTAATGCATCATATTCAGACGTAAGCTTAAGCAGCAGTTCAGACAATGTAATAACTCAGAATACTATGACAAGTGAATATGCCGGCGTTTTGTACGATGGCTCGTCTCAGAATCAGACGATTTCAAGCAATGCCATCTCTGCAACAACTTATGGCATTATTTCGACAGGAGCAAGTTTGTATGGCTTAATTTCAAACAACACTATACTCGGTTCGACAGGGATACAGTTCTCAGCGAGCACTGGCACACACATTGAAAATAACACATTGAGCGTAACGTCTACTGGATTATATATTATTGACGCATCCCAAGCCGTATTTGTCTCTGGAAATTCTATCAGCGGAGGATCTGAAGCTGTCCATTTCGGTTACATATGCGAAGACGGTTGTGTGATCTCTGAAAATACACTGCAGGCTACGGGTACAGTTTTGACTATTGAGAGCGGTGGTCCAACTGTATCTAATAATGTCATTACTGGCGGTTCAATAGGAATATCTGGAGAGCCGACCGATGCAGTTATACGCAACAATACTATTACAGCTGAATCATTCGGAATAACTTTTCCAGAAGCTGAAGCCGTTAATGTAATTATTCAGAACAATGCAATCACTGCGAATCTTACTTCTGGCGTCGGCATTTCTTTCGTTGGTATGGAATATTCAGAGCTTGCAGTGTCAGATAATATCATAAATGCAGGTCTCGGAATTGATCTTTCCTACATAACAGTGAGCACATTTTCAAACAATACAATAACTGCAAATGGAATAGGCCTACGGTTGGATTCACTTAATGCCTATACGGAATCAGATGGAAATAATTTTACTTTGAATAACATCACAGCAAGTTATGGAATCTATCTGCTTCATGCGTTCTTCAATAATATCTCGAGCAATACAATTAACAGCACAGCTTACGGAATTGTATTTAGCCAGAGCAGCACGGATAACCGAGTTAACGATAATACAGTCCTTACCGCACCTGTTGCATATTTCTTCGATTCAGATACAAGTTCCTCTTCCGGTTCTCAGACAACCGTTTCAGGAAATACTGGCACTCAAAGCGATACAGGTATCATTACAGCTGCAAACACAGTTATCGACTGTAACGGCGCAGCCATCGGTGTGATTAAGATAGCTGCAAACAATGCAAGCATGAAAAGTTGTGTCAGTTCGCAAGATGTAGCTGTTTATGTAAGCGGTGGGTCAATTATCATTACGAATAGTTCATTTACAGGAAGTGTTGGAGTCAGCATGTCTGCAGGAAACGTAACATTGGTAAACAATTCAATGACTGCTTCAACTAATATCGACAGATTTGGTGGATCTTTAAGACTTTATTCAGGTCTTTACGGCAACTATTGGGGCAGGACTTCGCCATCATATTTCTATGAAGGAACGGATGCACCAACTGGATTTGTTGATCCGTATCCATTCAAAGAATCGTATGGATGGCTGAAAGAAGATAGGCAGCTAATAAACAAGAGTGGAGGAACGGTAACCAGCTTGGATGGCAAGGTAAGAGTGGAAATGCCTGCTTTGGACAACGACACAATTTTCATATTCAGCAGAAGATCTGATGAAACACTATCAACGCTGAGGGGCGTTGAGCGAACAATAGCCTCATACGAAATCGGCCCGTATGAAACGGTTTATGGACTAACTCAAACATTATTCCCATTAGCCGGTAACCTTGCCAGCGTCACATTCTTTTACAGCGATGGTTCATTTGTAAATGAGACATTCCTCGGTATTCATCAAACGAGTACAACTTCCGGAGAGGAAGTAGGAGATGCTATCAATTTCGAGCAGTTGACCACAATTCAAAACATTTCAAGTAACAGCTTTACATTCCCTACTTTTTCCTTCAGCAACTTTTCGCTCACTGAGCTGTTATTTCCGCTTTCACAATTTGATACCGTCCCTCCAGCAATTAATCTTTCATTCAATGGCAGTACAATCGTTACAGACATCATTGACGAGCCAACAAATATTGAACAAACCTTGTTTGCATTCAATGTAACAAGTTTTGATTCGTCTAATAGTCTTCAGCAGCAGCTGTGGATCCCAAGAGGCGCAGTTTCTCCTAACGTTACGCTCGACGTGAGAAACAGCAGCGGTAATCCTTCATTCACTTTTACATTGCAATTATACACTAAAGAAACAAATAACAGTGACCGCGACAATATCTATTCGACATCGTTTACCAGTCTTAAAGGAACTAAAAGTATTGATCTAAGTTCAAGTATAGAAAATGGATTGTCAAGCTGCTCAAGCCAGCAAGGTTCATTCTGTTTATTTCTTATTTCAATAACAAGTCTTGTTGGAGGAAATGTCAATGTTTCAAATCTTTCAGCAACTTACATGTACGCATCCGGACTTAAACTTTCTGACAAACAAATAACAAACAGTATCTCAACAAACGAGATGCAAACAGTAGATGTTGGGAGAGGTAAGCCGACAAGAAACGTCCTTATCACAGGTGGTTCAAAAGGTGCAGGCGTTGTTGTTGAAATACTTTCAGGCAACAGCAATTATTCATTAAGAACTCGTGGCATCGGTCAATTCTGTGATTCTACAGGCGGAGGAAGTCCGCCGTCTCAAATTACAAGTACTGAGTGTAATACTTTAGTTACGCAAGATCCTTCTAGTGGAACTACTGCAGAGTATCAGCCTTGCTTCGATCAGGTTAGAGACTGCTGCAGTTCAGCATGCGATAGTTATTGTGCTGAAAATGATCCAGAGAATTACGAGGGTTGCTATAACGAATGTTTTGATGGAGGTTTTGCATGTCAATCTGACCCAGGCAGTTACGAATGTGGAGGCACGCTGAGCAGTTGTTGTGCAGAAAGAACTGTAGACAGCCTTTCCTGTCCTTCAGACATTTCTGACCAGTGGGAAACGGATAAGGCAGATGCTGATGTGATTATAGATGGATCATATTATGCTTTCAATTATTGTGAAGGTTACGATAGCCCATATTCAAGTCTTAGAATCTGTGGAGATGGAGATTTATTCGCAACGTATGAAGACTACCGAGACAACTACGGATTTCCTATCAATCTTTATTCAGATAACAATGTCAAGGGCTTCTTTGCAAAAGAACTAGAAGTTCCTGCGCTTAAGCGTGCCAATATCGATAACAAGAAACCAGTGATACAAATAATCGAGCGTAGCAACGAAGCAGGCGCGCCAACCAATTTCGCGACATTTTTACAAGCAGGAGTTAGTTCCTTATACTTCAATACAGTTACTATCGAAGTTCTTTCTCATGCAATCTCCAGTTTCTTAAATTCTCCACTTAGGCTTTTCGTATTAGATCCGGAGAGTAACCCTCAGCCGTTCATTACAAATCCAATAGGCACTACGATAATGACCGCGGAAGGCAACGTGTACATAAGCGCTGCCGAGGCAGGAGACACCTTTACTGACGGTTCAGTCAGTGGAGCTAAGACAGCAACACTTCCATTCTCTCCTGGTGCAATTGGTGGTTCAATTGATTCAGTAACTGATGGATTCAAACAATTGGTTTACAATATTGTTGACTGGGCAGCTCCGCCAGGCCAAAGCGTCATTAAATTCGTTGTCAGTATTCCGAAGAGTGCAAACATATCCGATGCATACATTAGTTTCGGTGGTGTCGATAACAATGGTTATCCTTCAAACATAACCATTACTGCCAACGGTGCAACACTTTTATCAGAGCCAAATACGTTTGATTACACAACTGATTCAATCAATATAACTGAGATCCTTGTAAACAAGACTAACGTGTGTTCAGAAGACAAAGAAGGAAATTGTTCTATAGCCTTTACAGCAAGATGGCCCGTCAAAAATGGATCAGTGTATGTATCTACATTTAATATAGAATATAACGACACAGGGCATCTCACAAAGACAAAAACGATAGATCAGTTTGAAGACGGCAACAACCATTTATCCTTATCCATCAACAACCAAGGTTCCTTAACTTCGGTCATGGTTCCGAAATTCGCATTCGTCCATAACATTACATTAGAGCTGTCAACTGATTCGGACGTCGGCGTATCAGTTGATGTACTGAACGATGGTTCAAAAGAATTTAACCTTTCTAACACTTCGGCAGTAATCACAAATGCGATCGACTTAACCTCCTATTTACGCAGTTGCAAGCCTTCAGCATTCACACGTGAAGGACCGGTATGTTCGTTACCAATAAATGTAAGCGTTGATTCAGTGTCTAGCGCTTCAGTTGAAATGTCTTTATCTTTAATTTATTCAAACCAGCCATGGGATTACCGGGGTGCATCACTTAGATTAACGAGAAACAACACTCCTTTATTCGATTACATGACTCTTGAGTACA